>NZ_JBAPKZ010000010.1:0-125653 GCF_037083805.1 Roseovarius sp. D0-M9
GTGCCGCCTGTCACGGCCTGGACATGATGGGCGTATCCGAGTTGGGCGCCCCGCAACTGATTGGCGGTCGCGGCACGCTGGCCAGCGACGCTCCGGTCAAAACGGTCGAGAGCTACTGGCCCTACGCCAGCACCTTTTTTGACTACACGCACCGAGCCATGCCGATGACAGAGCCCGGATCGCTGAGCGCCGATGAGGTCTACGCCATCAGCGCCTATGTGCTGGGAAAAGCCGGCATCACCAGCACCGAGCCGGACAGCGTGATGAACGCCGAGGCAATGGCCAAGGTCGAAATGCCGAACGCAGACGGGTTCGTCGAGGATCCGCGCCCGGACACTGCGGAATAGGCAACATTGATCCTGCACGAACGTGCAGGACGCATGAAGCAGAACTCGCGGTGCCATCCTTGCCCTGATGGCGGCGCGGCCTTTTTTAATGGCATAATGCCTCCCGAGCCATTCGCGGTGGTGCTGGCGGGCATCTGCAACGTCAGGCTTAAAGCATGACCTTGAGCCGGCAATATGCCGCGTTCAACTTTCCCACGCAGACACACACCTTGGCAGCCAATTACCTCCAGTAGCGCAGAATGCGCCGCAGCAAATACACACGCCGGAATGTCGGTCCCGGGTCACTTCCATCGGTGATCAGCCGCAGGAATTCCACCCAGGCGATTTCGTTTTCGGTCAGCTCCGCGGGACCAAAGGTGGGCCGGCCCTTATGGGCCAACCCCCTGTTTGCTGCGGGGTGCTTGTTGACTGTCATGTCGCCATTCACTTGCCGAAGATCCCACGGATGGTATTTCGACTTCTTGCGGTCATGCGAGGATCACTGTGATCAGACGCATCGCGGATCTCCTGAAGCCAGCCGAGTTCGTTAGTAGTGATCGGGGTCCCGAAAGTCTCGATGATGGCGGCCGCAGCCGTATCGCCTACTGCCTGCTCAAGGGCCAGCCGCATCAGGTATGCCGGATCACAGTCCAGTGCGCGCGACATGGACGGCACCCGATCCAAGGCTAGTTTGCTGGTGCCATTCTTTACCATTGTCACCATATTTGCGTTGGGAAAGCCCGCCTCATTAGCGATCTGAAGCTGTGATTTCCTTGACCTCAGTTCGAGAACCCGGCGCTCTACGTATTTCGCCAACTTCGTGTTTGCATGCGGTTTTATCGGCATCTCTATCTCCAGAAATAATGCAGCACACGCTGCTCATCTTCTTTATAGCGATGCTCTGATTGGGGATGTTTGGCGGGAAGAAATGCAGTGGGTCGCAGTCGGGCCAGTCAGTAATCACGTCAAGAAAGCGACATCGCAGCTTGCCCACCCGGCGTTCCCCGGGCTTTGCCTCAGTTGCACAACGGGTCGGTGGCCGGCACTTGACTGGCTGCCGAATTCAAGGATTTTGACCCAATGTGTAATCTTTACTCCAATACGACCGCCGTCGAAGCCATGCGGAATTTGTTCAAGGTCCCGCTAGATGCTGACCACTTGGGCAACGCAGAGCCATTGACCGCTATCTGGCCAAAGTATCTCGGCCATGTCGTCCGGCTCGACAAGGAGGGTGCCCGTGAGTTGGTCAGCCTGTCTTGGGGTTTTCGCACAACCAAAACCAGCAAGAAAACGGGCAAGATCCTACAGCCAGCCGCATGGAACAACGCCCGCGATGACAAGGTGCAATCTGTCGGCTTGTGGAAAGAGAGCTTTCACGAGCGCCGGTGCTTGATACCCGGCACGTCATTCTGCGAGGCAAAAGGTAGATCGCCAGCGACCTATCACTGGTTTGGCCTCCGTGGGGACGATGCTCGCCCGCCCTTCGCTTTCGCAGGCATGTGGACACGGTCACGCTTCGAAGCACCGGACGGTCAGGATGAGTGCGAGACCTATACGATGATCACGACCACGGCGAATGACCTGGTGAAGCCGGTCCATCCTGATCGCATGCCGGCAATCCTTCAGCCAGATGACTATGAGCAATGGCTGGCGGGCAGCGCGAAGGAGGCAGGTGATCTGTTGCGACCTTTTCCGGCAGACGCCATGCGCTTGATCAAAAGCGGCGCAGAGGAACGGCACGACGAGGGCTAAAAAGCCGGACGCTTGAGCAAACCATTCGAACGAGGCACCGCCGCCCACAGAGATGGGCTGCCGGAGCATCCCGGCGATTTTTTTGACTATTTTGTGCTGATCGAACGCCGCCTTGCTATAGAGAGGGCATGAGCAACCCTGACTTGAAATCCTTGCAATCTGCGCACCGCAAACTGGCGGTTCTTGTGCTGCATGATCCGGCCTTTCTGCCGGTGTTCGATCGTATCGAGAAAGAGATTGCTCTATTGGATGATCAAGCCGACGCGATCAGCCGCGCCCGTGCCGTTGCTGCTCTTCACAGACAGGTTTCCTGAAGGATCGCATGCAAGTGATCCAGCGCTGCTCCCTTGCCATAGCGCTCCCGGTTCAAAGAATGCCCCATGAGATCTCGCCGCACGCGCTCATCAACGCCCGCCGCGAGTTGCCTATCTTCAAATGAGTGCCGCAGCCCGTAAAGGGTATGATCTGGCGTCTCTAAGAGGCCATGCGCGCGCAGATACTTGTTCACAGTGGCAGACAGACCAGCAGCGGTGCCGCGATACCTGGGAAAGCCCTCTGGATGGCTGCGCATCGCCTCAAGCGACACACCGACGAGGGGGATCACCCGGCGCGCGTTCTTGCTCTTTAGCTGGCGTTCGCCTGGCTCTATTTTAATATGCGGCACGTTGCTGTTCAGAACGATCTGATCGGCAGTGAGGCCCGCCAGCTCGGATGGCCGCGCCCCGGTGTTGACCATCACCTGCAAGATCGCCTTGGCTTCATCGTTCAGCCCGTCCAGTGCACCCGGCGCGAGTAGCTTGTCTCGTATCCAGCTATCGGAGAAGGGCGGGCGCTGTTTCGCTTCACCCTCTTTGAAGGACAGATCGGAGAGCGGAAGCACCAACCCGAGCCGCTTCATCTTGTTCACGGTCTTCAGGACGTCGCCCAGGTGAATCAGGTCTTTGTTGGCGCTGTTCGGCGTCAATTCTTCGGCTTCCATCTTGTCGAGCCACCATTGCCTGAAATCGAGCATGTCGTCGCCGGAGACCTTGCTGATAGCCTTGTCACCGACCACGGCCACGAAATTTCGAACGGCCTTGATCCGAGGATTGCGCCAGCGCCGTAGCTGGTCCTCGCTCTTGCCGCGTGTCTTGTCCTGCGCCAGCGACCAATACAGGTCGAGCGCACGGCTGACGGTAATCCCTGGTTGCTTCGCGGTCCCGAGCAGCGCCTCTGCATCGCTCACGTCCGGTTCCGAATCGGTGCCGCCTATGGCCGCGACACGTTTCAGCAATTCATCCTTGGGAAGCTGGGCAACATGATCGGCGCGGAGATAACGAAAACCCCGCGCTGCCGCCAGATCACGCGCGGCCGTGAAGCGATGTTCGGCATCCGAGGTGTCGCCAGCAAGTTTTGCTTCCCATGCCGCGACGAGTTGATCCCATGCGGGACCCGCCTTGTGTTCGGCCTCTGTGGGACTGTCGGTGTGAAGTGCCAGCCAGACAAACTTGCGCGACTCTATCGCCTCATAGCGCTTTGGCACGCGCTTATAGAGCGACAACTTGTTGCCCCGCTTCTTGATCGCCATTCTACAAAACCCTCTTGCTGACAAGGTCAGGTATAGCAGCTTGTATAGCGAAATGTATAGCAGTGATGATTGCATCAACTCTGATGCCGGCGCAGAAAGCGGAATTATTTATTAGTTTTCAATGCATTGACGGATTTATTTGTGGTGCAAAATGGCGGAGGAGGTGGGATTCGAACCCACGGAGGACTTACACCCTCGTCGGTTTTCAAGACCGGTGCATTCGACCACTCTGCCACTCCTCCGACGGGTGTGGTTTAGGGGGGCTGAGGCGATTCTGAAAGGGACATCTTTTAGTCAAAACCATCTTGGCGGCATCATGGAGGCGTCTTGGTGGTTTCCAGGGTGCGTTGCGCCTCCAGAGGGAATTCCGCCGAAGACGTACTGCGTGCTTTTATTGGCAGGCCCGACTGGCTAGACTGCGCGCACGCGGCAACGACTGCGGTGGCAGGCAATTTCAGCCCGCCGGTCTGCGCAGGTGCCCATGAGCGCTTGGCAGGGACACTGGGCGGGTAGGACAGGCAAGGGACAAGGCATGGGTTTTCTGTTGGCAGGCGGTGCGCCGGGATGGTGCAAGGCGGTGTTCGGCGGTGCGGCACTGATGGCATTGGCCGGGTGCCAGGACATGGGCGGCGTCTTTGGCGGTGGCTCGGAAACGGCATCGGTTTCAGGGGATTCCTCCTCCGTCCGGCTGGTCGAGCGGGACGTCGAGGCGCCCGGCGTCTTTCAGGTCACCGATGGGGGCCTCTGGGACGGTCGCCCCTCGCTGGGCGGCGTCTGGGTGGCCCATCCCGATGTCGATGAGCCTGAGCGGGTCATCATTCGCAACACGGCCAATTCCAAGTTCGTCATCGGCGCGCTTTTCCGGCGCGAGCGCGCCAATCCTGGACCCGCGTTCCAGGTGTCCTCGGATGCTGCCGCAGCGCTTGGCATGCTGGCTGGCGCGCCTGCCCAATTGAACGTGACCGCCTTGCGCCGCGAGGAGGCGCCAGAGCAGGATGCCGAATCCGGCGGCGCGACGGACGATGGCGAGGAGGCCGCAGCGACCCTCGCAGCCGGCACCGTCGAGACCAGCACGCTTGATCCCATCGAGGGCGCTGCCGCCGCGCTCGACACCGCCGATGCGGACGCTGCAGGCGAGGTGCGCCCGCCCGCTGCCGCTACGCCGCAGGCCGATAGCGAGGCGCTCTCGCCCGAACCCAGCGCCGCCGCACCTGCTGCTTCGGATCGCTCCGCCTCGGCGCTGAGCCGGCCCTACATTCAGATCGGCATATTCTCGGTCGAGCAGAACGCCGAAAATACCGCGACAGCCATGCGCCAGGCGGGTATGGTGCCCACGGTTCGCAAGGAAGGCAGCCAGGGCAAGACGTTCTGGCGTGTCATTGTTGGCCCGGCCCAGACCGAGGACGAGCGCGCGGCCCTGCTGGACAAGATCAAGGGCGTCGGGTTTGATGATGCCTACGCGGTCAGCAATTAAGAGATCAGCAAACGGCGGCGGCCCGCGCCGCCGCCACCCCGCACCAGACGACGGAGCACCACGCCCCATGCACCACGCCCGAAGATTTTTCCCGCTCAAGACCGCCATTGCGGCGATCGGGATGGTTTGCCTTGCACAGCCCGCTGCCGCCTTCAACACCGAAGCCGAGGCGGCGTATGTGGTTGATGTCGGCACCGGCACCGTTCTTTTGAACAAGAATGCCGACGAGCCGCTGCCGCCCGCATCGATGTCGAAGCTGATGACGCTCTATGTCACCTTCGAGGCCATCCGTGACGGGCGCCTGTCGCTGGACGAGGAACTGCCGGTTTCGAGCCATGCGATGACCTATGGCGGATCGACCATGTTTCTCGACACAACCGATCGCGTATCGGTCGAGGATCTTTTGCGTGGAGTCATCGTGCTCTCGGGCAATGATGCCAGCGCTGTTCTCGGCGAGGCGCTCAGCCCCGACGGCACCGAGGCGGGCTTTGCCCGCTTCATGACCCAGCGCGCGCAGCAATTGGGCATGACCAATTCCATTTTTGCCAATTCAAATGGCTGGCCCGCGCCAAACCACGTGATGAGCATGCGCGATCTGGCGCTGATCTCGCGGCTGATCATCACTGATTTCCCTGAATTTTACAAAATGTTCGCCGAGACCGAATACTCCTTCGACGGGCGCGCGCCGCAGAATACGCAGAACCGCAATCCGCTGCTGAAGCTTGGTATCGGCGCGGATGGCCTCAAGACCGGGCACACGCAAGCGTCGGGATATGGCCTTGTGGGGTCGGCCAAGCAGGGCGATCGACGCGTGATCTTTGCAGTGTCGGGGCTGGAGACGGCGCAGGCGCGTGCCGAGGAATCCGAGGCGATCGTCAACTGGGCGTTTCGCCAGTTCGCCGAGAATAAGCTGGTCGAGGCGGGTGTCGATGTGGCACGGGCCGACGTGTGGATGGGCGAAGTGCCTACCGTCGGCCTTGTGACCGAGGCCGATCTGACCATGCTTTTGCCCGTCCTGGGGGATGATCAGGTCAAGGCCGAGGTGATTTATGACGGCCCGCTTCAGGCCCCTGTCAAGGCCGGAACGCGCGTCGGCGAACTGGTTGTGAAGCCCGAGGGGATGCCGGAGACGCGCGTGCCATTGCTGGCGGGCACCGATGTGGCGCGCGGCGGTTTCACCACGCGGCTCAAGACGGTGTCCACCCTTCTGATCAAGCGGTTGCAACAGGGGCCAGAGGGAGCGTTGTGAGCGCTGGCCTCTTCGTCAGCTTTGAGGGGATCGACGGCTCGGGCAAATCTACCCAGGCGCGCATGCTGCATGATCATCTGCGCGGCGAGGGCCGTGATGCGATCCTGACGCGTGAACCGGGCGGCAGCCCTGGCGCCGAGGAAATTCGCGCGCTGGTGCTGAACGGGGCAACGGACCGCTGGTCGCCCGAGACCGAGCTTTTGCTCTTTACCGCCGCGCGCCGCGATCATCTGGAGCGCACGGTGCGCCCGGCGCTGGCGGCGGGCCAGATCGTGATCTGCGACCGGTTTGCCGACTCGACGCGCATGTATCAGGGCCTGCGCGGGGCGGGTCTGCGTGCGCAGGTCGATGCGCTGCATGATCTGATGATCGGCCAAGAGCCGGATCTGACCATCCTCATCGACATCGACGCGGGCGCGGGGCTGGCCCGCGCGCTCGCGCGGGGCGGCGAGGGCCGCTTCGAGGCGTTCGGCGCCGACATGCAGGCGCGGATGCGCGCGGGGTTTCTGGCGCTGGCCGAGGAGTTTGCAGACCGCTTTGCCGTGATTGATGGCGCGCAGGCGCCGGAGGCTGTTGCCGCCGATGTGCGCGCCGCTGTCGCGGAGCGCCTGCCATGAGCGAGGACGCCCCCGAGGCCGACCGCATCGCCGGCGCGCCGCACCCGCGCGAGACGCCGAGGCTGATCGGGCAGGGTGCCGCCGAGGCCGCCTTTCTGGCCGCCTATAACGACGAGCGTCTGCATCATGCCTGGCTGGTGACGGGCGCGCGCGGCGTCGGCAAGGCCACCTTTGCGTGGCGGGCCGCGCGCTTTTTGCTGGCGCATGACGCGGGCGAGGGCGGCGGCATGTTCGCGCCCGAGGCGCCCGGCAGCCTCGACATCTCGCCCGATCACCCTGTCGCGCGGCGCATGTTGGCCCGGTCAGAGCCGCAGCTTTTTCACATCGCCCGCCAGATCAACCCCGATACCAAGCGTCTGCGCGATGTGATCCGGGCCGAGGACGTGCGCAGCCTGCACAATTTCCTCATGCTCTCCAGCGCGGATGGAGGCCGCCGCGCCGTCATCATCGACGCCGCTGACGACATGAACGTAACGGCCGCCAACTCCTTGCTGAAAATGCTTGAGGAGCCGCCCGCGCGCACGACCTTCTTTCTCATCAGCCACCAGCCCTCGGGGCTTTTGCCCACCATCCGCTCGCGCTGCCGCGAGCTGCGCCTGCCTGCCTTGAGCGCGGCGGATATGGCCGGTGCTCTGGCACAGGCCGGCATCGGGGAGGGCGGCGATACCGCTGCGCTGGCCGCCCTTTCGGGCGGATCGGTCGGCGAGGCGGTGCGCCTGATCAACCTTGATGGCCTCAAGATTTACGCCGAGCTTGTGAAGCTCTTTTCGGACCTGCCCAATGTCGACCGCCCCCGCGCCCTCGCGCTGGCGAATGCGGCGGCGCAGCGCGGCGGAGAGGAACGCCTGGCACTGCTGATCTGGCTGATCGAGCTGATGCTGGGCCGCATGGCGCAAACCGGCGCGACCGGTGCCGCACCCGCGCAGGAGGGTGCCAGGGGCGAGGCGAAAATGCTGATGCGCGCCGCGCCTGATTTAAACGCTGCGAGGGCCTGGGCCGATTGTGCCCAGGATGTGGGCGGCCGGATGCGCCACGGCCGGGCGGTCAACCTTGACCCTGCCGCGCTCGTCCTAGATACCGTGTTCAGAATACAAAAGACGGCGGCGGGCCAGCCCGCCTGAGGGGCCCTGCATGACCGACATCACGATTACCGACAGCCATTGCCACCTCGATTTCCCCGACTTTGCTGATGAATTGCCGCAGGTGGTGGACCGCGCGGTTGTCGCTGGCGTCACGCGCATGGTGACGATCTGCACGCGCCTGCGCAACGAGCCGCAGGTGCGCGCCATTGCCGAGGCGTATGGCCCTGTCTTTTATGCCGCAGGCACGCATCCGATGAGCGCGGCCGAGGAGCCTTTGGCCAGCGTCGACGAACTGATCGCCCTTGCGCGGCATCCAAAATTCGTCGGCATCGGCGAGACGGGCCTCGACTATCACTACACCGCCGAAAGCGCCGAGCTGCAGCAGACAAGCCTGCGCATACATATCGCCGCCGCGCGCCAGACAGGTCTGCCGCTGATCATCCATTCGCGCGACGCGGATGAGGACATGGCGCGGATCCTTGCCGAAGAGCACGCCAATGGCGCCTACTCCTGCGTCATGCATTGCTTTAGCTCGGGCGCGGAACTGGCTGAAAAGGCTTTGGATCTTGGATTTTACCTCAGTATGTCCGGGATCACCGCCTTTCCCAAATCGGGCGCGCTGCGCGATATCTTTGCGGTGGCGCCGCGCGACCGGATCCTTGTCGAGACGGACGCGCCATACCTCGCCCCGCCGCCCCATCGCGGGCGGCGCAATGAGCCGGCCTATACCGCGCATACCGCCCGGAAGGCCGCGGAGACATTCGGCATGGACTGGGCAGAATTCGCCGCGCAGACCGAGGCCAATTTTGACCGCCTCTTTGCCAAGGCCGCAGCCTACGGCGGGTCTGACTGATGGCGGTTCGGCGCTTTACCATCCTCGGTTGCGGCTCCTCGGGGGGCGTGCCACGCCTCGCTGATACGCCCGGCGGAAACTGGGGCGATTGCGACCCGGCCGAGCCGCGAAACCGGCGCACGCGCTGCTCGGTCCTGATCGAACAGGAGGGTGCGGATGGCGGCCTGACACGTGTGCTGATCGACGCCTCCCCGGACATGCGCGAGCAGCTCTTGCGCCACGGGATCGGCTCGCTTGACGCGGTGGTCTTTACCCACAGCCACGCAGATCATTGCCACGGGATTGATGATTTGCGCATCGTGGTTTTCAACCGGGCGGATCGCCTGCCGGTCTGGGCCGACCCCGAGACGCAGATCGCCCTCATGGATCGCTTCGGCTATGCCTTTCACACGCCCGCAGGGTCGAGCTATCCGCCCATCCTCGACATGAACACGATAGATGGCGATGTCACCATCACGGGTGCGGGCGGCGCCGTTACATTGACGCCTTTCCGGGTGAACCATGGCGCGATGGACGCGCTGGGATTTCGCGTCGGCGATGTCGCCTATCTGCCGGATGTGGCCGACATGGGCCCGGAGTGCTGGGAGATCGTGCAGGGCCTCGACACCTGGATCCTCGATGCGCTGCGCCGCAAGCCACATCCGACGCATATTCATTTCGAGCGGTCGCTGGAGTGGATCGCCCGCGCCGCGCCGCGCCGGGGGATCATCACCAATATGCATACCGATATGGACTACCGTACCTTGAAATCAGAGGTGCCGGAGGGCGTGGATGTGGCCTATGACGGCATGACGCTGACCTTTGACATCCCCAGCGCGGAGTAAGGGACTTGAGCGCACTTCTTGACGTCGTCCTGCCTGTTTTCGTCGTGATCGGGGCGGGGTATCTTGTGGTCTGGATGGGCTGGTTCGCGCAATCGGGTGTTGAGGGCTTGATCCGCTTTACCCAGAATTTCGCCATTCCCTGCCTGCTCTTCACCGCCATCTCGCAGCTGGATCTGGGCGAGCATTTCAACTTTCCGCTCCTTTTCAGCTTTTATTCCGGCGCGCTGGCGGGCTTTGCGCTTGGCACATTCGGGGCGCGGCTGATCTTTGGCCGCACATGGGAAGATGCGATCGCCATCGGCTTTTGCTGCCTGTTCTCCAACTCGGTCCTGTTGGGCCTGCCCATCACCGAGCGGGCTTATGGCGCGAATGCGCTGGAGGCGAATTTTGCCATCATCGCACTGCATTCGCCTTTTTGCTACGCCGTCGGGATCACCGCGATGGAGATCACGCGCGCGCGCGGCGACGCGGGGCTGGCGGTGGCGCGCAAGGTGCTGAAAGCGATGTTCTCCAACGCGCTGATCCTCGGGATCGGCCTTGGCGTGATCGTCAATCTTTCGGGGCAGGCGGTGCCCGCGCCGTTGCAAAGCGGGCTGGACCTGATCGCGCGCGCGGCGCTGCCTGCGGCGCTCTTCGGTCTCGGTGGTGTGCTGGTGCAATACAAACCCGAGGGTGATTTGCGCGTGATCGCGATGGTGTGCCTCATCGCGCTGTGTGTGCATCCGGCGATCACGTTTGCGTTGGGCACGGCCCTCAGCCTGCCTGAAAACGCCATCCGCAGTGCGGTGGTGACGGGGGCCATGGCACCGGGGATCAACGCCTATATCTTTGCCAATATGTACGGCGCGGCGCGGCGCGTGGCGGCGTCGGCGGTGCTGATCGGCACGGCGTTGTCGATCCTCACAGCGTGGGTCTGGCTGGGGCTGTTGCCCTAGACATTTTCGGCATAGAAGGGGCGGGCTGAGGGGATTTGGCCTGAGGGACATTTCCCATGGCAGGGACGGCGCGCGCTGCCTCCGCGCGGGAAAGCAAGGACCAGACGATGCGCAGCACGGGGGACAGGATACGGCACGCGGTGATTTTCGAGGGGGTCGGCCTCGCCATCGTGATCGGGTTTGGCGGCTGGATCTTTGGCCTGCCCACAGAGGATATCAGCGTGGTCGCCGTGGTCAGCACGACGCTCGCGACCCTTTGGACCTACGTCTATAACCTTGGCTTTGACCGGATGATGCAGGCGCGGGTCGGCCATACGCGCAAGACGGTGCTGCTGCGCGTCGGGCATTCCATTCTGTTCGAGATCGGGCTGCTGGTGATCCTCGTGCCGTTCATCGCGATCTATCTGGGCGTCGGGTTGATCGAGGCGCTGATCATGGATGTGGCGATTGCGCTTTTCTATCTCTTTTACGCCTTCGCCTATAACTGGATCTACGACATCGTGTTCCCGGTGCCCGAGACGCCAGCGGCGCGGGAAACCTGAACCGCCCCGCCTACGGCCTGAGACGTCAGCTATAGGCAAGGCGCGAGCGCGCATCATATAAGACGGCACAGCGCGCTGCCACACGCTGTCATACAGATGTCTGGCGCCGCGCGTCAGTCGCGCGGCGCCCCTCCCTTGAACATGTTGGGGCCGTGATAGTTCACCGGCTCCTCCGTCATCTCCAAATGCAGGCCTTCGCCGCGCCAGGGGTGCGCGCGGGCCAGATCCTCGTCCACCTCGATACCGAGGCCGGGGGCCTCGGGCACGTTGATATAGCCGTTCTCGATACGGATGCTGTTTCGGATCAGGGCGCGGTGGAATTCGCTGTCGATGGTTTCGGCCATCAAGAGGTTCGGTATGCTGGCGGCCAGTTGCACATTCGCCGCCCATTCGATGGGACCGGCATAGAGGTGCGGCGCGACCTGGGCGTTATAGACCTCGGCGATGGCCGCGATCTTCTTGCACTCCCAGATGCCGCCCGCGCGCCCCAATGCGGGCTGGAGGATCGACACACCGCCGTCGCGCAGCACCGGGGCGAATTCGGCCTTGGTCGTCAGGCGCTCGCCCGTGGCGATGGGCAGCCCTGTTGCGGCACCCACGCGTGCCAGCGCGCCGACATTGTCGGGCGGGCAAGGCTCCTCGTACCAGAGCGGATCATAGGGCGCGATGGCGCGGCCCATCCGGATCGCGCCCGCAGTGGTGAATTGGCCGTGCGTCCCAAAAAGCAGGTCGGCACGATTGCCCACCGCATCGCGGATGGCCGCGCAAAAGGCAACCGACTGCTCGATGTCCATCATCGACGGCATATGCCCGCCGCGCAGGGTATAGGGGCCTGCGGGATCGAACTTGACCGCGGTATAGCCCTCTTCGACCAGCTCGGCCGCGCTCTCGGCGGCCATATCGGCGGAGGACCAGAAGGTGTCCTCGTCATGATGGGGCAGGGGATACAGATAGCTGTAGGCGCGGATGCGCGCGTTGCAGCGCCCGCCCAGCAGGGCGTGGACGGGGCGGTTGTGTGCCTTGCCCAGAATATCCCAGCAGGCGATTTCCAGCCCCGAAAACGCGCCCATCACGGTCAGGTCGGGCCGCTGTGTGAAACCCGACGAATAGGCGCGGCGGAACATCAGCTCAATATTCTCGGGATTTTCGCCCGCCATGTGACGCTCGAATACGTCTTCGATCACGGCGCGCATCGCCTCGGGGCCGGCAGAGGCGGCATAGCATTCGCCCCAGCCGGTGATGCCGGTGTCGGTCGTGACCTTGACGAGGATCCAGTAGCGCCCGCCCCAGCCGGGAGCCGGGGGCGAGGTGATGATGATGTCGAGATGGTTCAGGCGCATGGGTTCAAGGCTCCTGTTGCAGTATGATCCAATGGGTTCAGGTCAGTGCGCCATGGGCGGCCAGAGCGCGCTGGAAGACGTCGGCATCCACATTCCCGCCCGAGATTGTGACGATCACGTCATCCCCTTCGATCTGATCGGCGCGAAAAAGGGCCGCCGCCAGCGCGACTGCGCCGCCAGGCTCGGCCACCAGCTTGAGCCGCCCCCACGCGAGGGCCATGGCGTGCAGCGCCTCGTCATCGCTGACGGCAAGGCCGGGACCGCAGAGGCGCTGCATGATGGGAAAGGTGATGTCGCCCGGCTGGGGCGTGATGATGGCGTCGCACAGCCCGCCCGAGGTGCGCGCATTGCGCTGCACCGTGCCGCTGGCCAGCGAGCGGGCGGTATCGTCGAACTCTTCGGGCTCGCAGGGGCGCGCGCGCAGCCCCGGCGCTTCGGCCTCAAGTGCCAACGCGATCCCCGAGGTCAGCCCGCCGCCGCCGCAGCAGACCAGCACATCGGCGCGCTTGATGCCCAATTGTGCCGCGTCCTCGGCGATCTCGAGGCCGGTGGTGCCCTGGCCTGCGATCACCTCGGGCTCGTCATAGGGGCGGATCAGGGTCAGATTGCGCTCAGCTTGAAGACGCTCGCCCAGATCCTCGCGGCTCTGGCCCCCGGCGCGGTCATAAAGGACCACTTCAGCCCCCAACGCGCGGGTGTTGGCGATCTTGAGCGCGGGCGCATCGCTGGGCATGATGATGACCGAGGGCACGTCATGCTGCGCGGCGGCCAAGGCCACGCCCTGCGCGTGATTGCCCGACGAAAACGCCAGCACACCGCGCGCACGCACGCTGTCCGGAAGCGCCGAGACCGCCGCATAGCCGCCGCGAAACTTGAAGCTGCCGGTATGTTGCAGGCACTCGGGCTTGACCCAGACGCGCCGTCCGGCGATCCGGTCGAGAAAGGGCGAGGACAAGAGCGGCGTGCGCCGCGCGTGCCCCTTCAGCCGCGCGGCTGCGGCGCGGATCCTGTCGATATCGCTCATGCGTAATCCTTGAGATGGCTCAATATGCCTTGCAGCGCCTCGCGCTCGTCAAGAAAGGGAACGTGGCCGCGATCGGGCACTGTGACGCCGCGCATGGCGCGCGCGCGCGCCTGCATGCGCGACAGGATGTCTGTGTTCAAAAGGTCTGAATTGGCGCCATGCAGCACGGTGACCGGCAGCGCGGCCAGCGCATCCCACAAGACCCAGAGATCCGGCGCCGGGCCAGCGCCCGCCTGATGGGTCAGCGCGTCGCGCAGGCGTGCATCATAGCGCAGGTCAAGCCCGTCCTCGGCCTCTTTCCAGATCAGCTCGGCATGGAGGCGCCAGCGGTCGCGCGTGACGCCGGGAAAGCGTGGCTCCATCGCCGCCTTGAGGCCATCGGCTGCCGCGTCGAAATCGTCATAGGCCGGGCGATGGCCGACGTATTCAAAAATGCGGTTCAGCCCGCCGGGCGCGATCTCGGGGCCGATGTCGTTGAGGATGGCCCCCCTCAGGCGCTGCGGGTGCGTCGCCGCCAGCAGCATCGCGATCAGCCCGCCGCGCGATGTGCCAAGGATCGTCGCACGCTCGATTCCCAGATGGTCGAGCAGCGCAATGGCATCGGCGGCCTCCTGCGCGACCGAATAGGTGCTGATGTCCTCGGCCCAGTCCGACTGGCCGCGTCCGCGATAATCCATTCGGATCACGCGATGCTCGGGCAGGAAGGGCAGCACAAAGCGAAAATCGCCGGAATTGCGCGTGAGCCCGGCAAGGCAAAGGACCACTGGCACATCGTTGTCGCTATCGGCCGCAATTTCCGTCCAGCTTTCGGAGCTGTCGGTGTAATAGAGGCTCAGCCCGTCCGTGGTGTCGAAATGCGGCATTCAGGCCCCCGCCAGCGCTGGGATGCCAGTGAGATCGCTCAGCACATGGGCTGGCTTGCCCGGCAACCGCTCGACCGGCTCGCCCGCGCGGTTGGCCCATGCCACCTGAAACCCGTAGGCCGCTGCTGCCGCTGCGTCCCATCCGTTGGACGACACGAAGAGCACCTCGTCCGGGGCGCAGGCAAAGCGCCGGCCGACCATGTCATAGACGGCGCGCGCGGGCTTGAAGATGCCGACCATCTCGACCGACAGGATGTCATCCAGATCGCTGCGGATCCCCGCCGAAATGGTCGCAGCTTCCAGCATATCGGGGGTGCCATTGGACAGGATTGCGGTGTTCAGCCCTGCGTCCTTCAGCTGGCGCAGCATCGGGGCCACTTCGGGAAAGGCGTCAAGCTCGCGGTAGAGGCCCATCAGGCGGTCGCGCAGCGCCGCGTCCTCAATCCCTTCGGCCTCCAGCGCCCAGTCGAGCGCATCGCCCGTCAGCGTCCAGAAATCGGCGTGATCGTCCATCACCGTGCGCAGCCATGTGTAGTTGAGCTGCTTCTGCCGCCAGTTCTGCGCGATGGCGGGCCAGCATTCGGCAAGCCTGTCGTTCCCCGGCTCGGCAGCAGCGGTCCGCGCGGCGGATGCCACGTCCAGCAATGTGCCATAGGCGTCGAAGATGCAGGTGGTGATCGGCATTGGCGCTCCGCTTGGCTGCTGGGTGTTGGCTTTTGGGTGGCTGCTGAGGCGTCAGACTGGCACGGATGGGCTGGGCGGAAAAGGGCGATGTTGCCCCCCGGCGCGCATTATGTGCCAAGGGTGGCCCACGAGGGTGCCTGAGTGCTGCGCCAAGCGAAAACCTTTTGGCGATTCCAATACCTTGGAACGCTGGCCCTGATCGCGGGTTTGCAATCCGCGCGCGGCATCGCTAAGTCAAATGGCAATTCGCACAAGCACCCGCGCGCCGCGCGGCCTTGAAATTCACCCACACCCAACTGACCAGAACTGGAGTCTATCCATGACCGAAGTGAAATCGGGCGATACCGTTCATATTCATTACACCGGCACACTGACCGACGGCACTGTCTTCGACAGCAGCGAGGGCCGCGATCCGCTGTCTTTCGAAGTCGGCTCGGGCCAGATCATCCCCGGCCTCGACACCGCCATGCCCGGCATGGCCGTCGGCGAAAAGAAAACCGTCGAAGTGCCTGCCGAACAAGCCTATGGCGAGGTTGACCCCAACGCGCGCCAGCAAGTGCCGCGCGAAGGTATCCCGGCGGACATCCCGCTGGATCCGGGCACGCAGCTTCAGGTGCAGACCGAGAATGGCCAGGTCCTGCCCGTGACAGTGCTGGAAGTGACCGAAGAGTCCGTCACGCTTGACGCCAACCACGCGTTGGCCGGCAAGGACCTGAAGTTCGACATCGAATTGGTCGCAATCGCCTAAGGCGCGCACCACGGTAGAAATTGAGAAGGCCCCGGATGAAAGTCTGGGGCTTTTTTTTTACTTGCGCAAATGCCGCGCGCTTCGGGTCAGATCTTTGACTGTTCGGCTGGCTCTGGCATGGCGGCGCGGTATTCTGCGCCCTGATCCACCAGAAATTGCGCGTTCTCCTCGCGCAGCCGTGCTGCCGCGTCGTCGTATAGGAAGGGGAGAAAAGCGTATCGTTTGCCCCTTGTAACCTTGCTGACCCGGTGGAGAAGCGAACATGAGAATACGACCGCGCCGCCCGGCGGGGCCTTGAAACTGCGCGGGCCATACTCCGGAAAGCTGACCTCGCCCCCGTCGAAATCGTCGTTGAGATTGACCGAGACCGCAAAGCGGCGATGGGCCGTGCCCTTGGTCGTGTTGTCACGATGTGCCGAAAAATGCCCGCCATCTTCGGCGCTGTAGCAAGACACGATGTAGCGCTCCATCCGGGTCGCCTTGAACTGATGAACCTTCTCGATTTCGGGCACCACACGGCGCAGGAAGCGCGCCTGAAGGGAAGAGATCAACGCGCGATCCTCGATCATGTAGTCCTTCCGCCGCTTGAAGCCCGGATCCGTCACCCCCACTGTCTTGCCAGAGATTTCGCGCATGAAACCGCTCTCTTCGCCGCCTTGCGCCTCATAGAGACCGATCAGGTGGCGGCAAACTGCGGGTTCGAACACACGGGGCAGGAACAATATCGGCGCCATGATCTCGACGCCGGCATGACGCTCGGGTGGCGGCAGAGCATCCAGCAGGGTCATGACTTCTTCGAGATCGCTCCGGTCTGCTTGAAACGGGATGGACGCCAGCACGCGCATCGTCGGATCAACGACAATCCACTTGCGCGCGACGGCAATCGGCCCGGCTTCGGGTGTCCTGCTTCTTGTGGCGATGCCATAAAGGCGCGACACAGCGAGGTCGAAATCCCAAAATTGGCGATAGCCCGGTATGCGGTTCGTCACGCGGCCAGTGGCTTCGTCTTCGCGATCAATGCTGACCCCAAAGAAGCAGGCCCGGTCATCGTCAAAGATGTCGGGGCGCTGATAGACCGCCCTCAGCGCAGCCTGCGCATGGGCATCAGCAGCGCTGCCGAAGAAACACAGGACCAGATATCGTCCTGCCGCACTGCCAAAGGTGTAACGCGGATTTGATGCGCTGCGCTGCACGAACAGCGGTGCAGGATCGCCGGGCGTCAACAGGGGTAAGTCATCTAGCTGCAAGGACGCTTTCATGGACCGGGATACCTCGTTCGTTTCGTAAAACGATACAGAGGCCAAGACAGGCTGCATAGTCAGATTGAGAGGCACTTGGATGCATAATTGCTGCCTTGCACGCAAGGCCGCCGTAGCCGCAGTGACTGGATGGTCAGCTTTTGGTGAATTCCGCGCTCGGGCTGTGTCCTATGTCACATCCAGCAGCACCGCACCCGCGCGGCCAGGCGTCATCACGGCTTCATGCGCTTTGGCGCATTCCGCGAGCGGATAGACCGTGTCGATGGCGGGCACCAATGCGCCCGCTGTCAGCGCGCGATGCAGATGTGCGATGATCGTGTCACGCTCGGGCTGCTCGAGCAGGTAGATCAGCGTGATGTCCACCTTGAGCGCCTTGAAGAGGAAGGGGCCGAAGGGCAGGGTCGGCGTCATGTCCTTGCCCGAGCCATAGGCGGCGATGGTGGCCATCGGCTTCATCACCTCGGCAAGCAGTGGCGCGTTCATGCCGAACTCCACTTCGACCGCGCGGTCGATGCCGCTGGGGGCGGCGTCAGTAATCTTCGCGGCAAGATCCGTGTCGCTGTAGTCCAGAATCACATCGGCGCCGGCCGCACGAACGTGCTCCATGCCAGCGGCGCTACAGGTGGCGATGACACGCGCGCCGCCCCATTTGGCAAGCTGCACCGCGTTGTGGCCGACCGCGCCCGCGCCGCCGCTGACCAGCAGGGTCTGCCCGCTGATGTCGCCCCCGCCAAAGACGGTTTGCGCCGCCGTCAGGCCGGGAATTCCCAGCACCGCGCCGATCCTCATGTCGATCCCATCCGGCATCGCCACTGCCTGTGCGGCGGGCAGGCAGATATGTTCAGCCGCGGTGCCATAGGGGCGTTGCCACGCGCCGTTCCAGATCCAGACCGGCTGGCCGATGCGCGCCTCCTCGATGCCGTCGCCGACGGCGTCGATAACGCCCGCGCCGTCGCTGTGGGGGATCACGCGCTCGAAGGGGGGCTTGGTCACGCCGGGGCGGGTGCCCCCGCGCGCCTTGGCGTCCGAAGGGTTCACGCCGGAATACTGCAGGCGCACGCGCACCTCGCCGGGTGCGGGATCGGGTGTGTCCAGCTCGCCCAACTCGATGACCTCGGCGGCGGGGCCGAAACGGCTATACCATGCAGCGCGCATCAGTTGCGGCGACGCAGTCGGATGACAACATCGACCGACGCGATCTCGGCGCCCTCGGGGGCGCCCGGCAGGCGCGTGATTTCAAGCTGATCGGCGGGCGCGTCGCTGAGACGATTCTCATCCTCCCAGTAGAAATGGGGGTGGTCGTGCGTGTTGGTGTCGAAATAGGATTTGGTGCCGTCAACCAGCACCTCCTGCATCAGGCCCGCGTCGCAAAAGGCGCGCAGCGTGTTGTAGACTGTGGCCAAAGACACGCTCTCGCCGCGCTTTTGCACATCTGCAAAAAGGCTCTCGGCGGTCACGTGGCGGTGCTGTCCGTCGCCTATCAGAAGGCTTGCCAGAATCGCGCGTTGACGCGTCGGACGCAGCCCTGCGCCCGCAAGCCATTCGGCGCCGCGCGCACTGGACGCGCTGCGGTCTTGCGACTTGGCCTCCGCGCTGGCGGGGCGTTGGGATGCTGGGCGTGTCATATGCTACCTGCGACTTGCTCTCATTGATGTGTTATACGATTGTTTAAACCCGGATTTCAAACAAAAACCGGGTGCAGCGCCCCGTGGGGCGGGCGCCCACGCCAGCAGGCTTGCACCTGCGCGGGCACGGGTGCTAGAGGATATGGCGCAAATATCGGCCGGGACCAGACCCGCGCTGCACAAAACTGTTTGAGGGAACCGACCACATGGCCGACTATCCGACGCAATTCGCAAAGGAAGACCTGCTGAAATGCGCCCGTGGTGAGCTCTTCGGCCCCGGCAATGCCCAACTGCCCGAGCCGCCGATGCTGATGATGGACCGCATCACCGATGTCAGCGCCGATGGCGGCGCACATGGCAAAGGGCATATCACCGCCGAGTTCGATATCACGCCGGACCTGTGGTTCTTTGGCTGCCATTTTCCGGGCAATCCGATCATGCCCGGCTGTCTTGGCCTTGACGGGTTGTGGCAGCTGACTGGCTTCAACCTTGGCTGGCGTGGCTGGCAGGGGCGCGGCTATGCGCTGGGTGTGGGCGAGGTCAAGCTGACCGGCATGGTGCGCCCGGATCGCAAGATGCTGACCTACAAGATCGACTTTACCAAGGCCGTTCAAACTCGCCGCCTGACGATGGGCGTGGCGGACGGCATCGTCGAGGCGGATGGCGATGTGATATATCAGGTCAAGGACATGAAGGTCGCGCTCAGCGAGAGCTGAGCGCGCGAGCCCGGCCCACATCGCTGCTGCGCGCTGCCCGCGAACGGGTTGCGCCGGGTGGCGCTGCCGGCCTAAACATAGTGAGAAACAGGTAGGGAGTGCGCCATGCGCCGCGTCGTCGTTACAGGGCTGGGGGTCGTCTCGTCCATTGGCAACACTGCGGATGAGGCGCTGGCATCGCTCAAGGCGGGGAAGTCCGGCATCACCGCGAACGAGGAGATGGCCGAGCACGGCTTTCGCAGCCGCATTGCCGGGGCGATCGACCTGAAGGTTGCCGACCATGTGGACAAGCGCACGCTGCGTTTCATGGGGCCGGGGGCGGCCTATGCGCATATCGCGATGGAGCAGGCAATCAAGGATGCCGGGCTGGAGGAAAAGGACGTCATCAACCCGATGACCGGCCTCATCGCCGGGTCGGGTGGCCCGTCCACCTCTGCCATGCTGAGCGCGCATCAGACGGTGCTGAAATCGGGCGCGACCAAGCGGATCGGCCCTTTTGCGGTGCCCAAATGCATGTCGTCCACCGTCAGCGCGAACCTTGCGACGGCGCATCAGATCAAGGGCGTCAACTTTTCGATCACCTCGGCCTGTTCCACCTCGCTGCACTGCATCGGCATGGCGGCGCAGCAGATCGCCCTTGGCCAGCAGGACATCATGTTTGGCGGCGGCGGCGAAGAACTGGACTGGACGCTCAGCTGTCTTTTCGACGCGATGGGCGCGATGTCCTCAAAATATAATGACACGCCCGAGACGGCCTCGCGCGCATTTGACGCAGGCCGCGACGGCTTTGTCATCTCGGGCGGCGGCGCGATGCTGGTGCTGGAAAGCCTCGAGCATGCGCAGGCGCGTGGTGCCAAGATCTATGCGGAGATCACCGGGTTTGCGGCCACATCCGACGGCGCCGACATGGTTGCGCCCTCGGGCGAGGGCGGGGAGCGGGCGATGCGCGGCGCGCTGCGCACGCTGGGCGAGGACCGCAAGGTCAGCTACATCAACGCGCATGGCACCTCGACGCCCGTCGGTGATGTGGGCGAAGTCGAGGCGGTGCGCCGCGTCTTCGGTCAAGGGTCCACGCCGCCCATCAGCTCGACCAAGTCGATGACCGGCCACAGCCAGGGCGCGACCGGCGCGCAGGAGGCGATCTATTGCCTCCTGGCACTTGAACATGACTTCATAATCCCTTCGATCAACGTCGAAAATCTGGATCCGGCGCTTGATCCGGCAGAGGTGGCGACGACCCGCGTGGACAATGCGGGGCTCGATACGGTGATGACCAATTCCTTTGGCTTCGGCGGCACCAACGGCTCGATGCTTCTCAGCAAATTTCACGGATAAGACCGCATGACACAAAACGTTCCCGAATTGCCGACCGCGCCCCTGCCGATGCAAGGAAAGCGCGGACTGATCATGGGCGTCGCCAATGACCGCTCGATCGCCTGGGGTATCGCCAAGGCGATGCACGCGGCGGGCGCCGAGCTGGCCTTCAGCCATCAGGGCGAAGCGTTCGGCAAGCGGCTGGAGCCGCTGGCGGCGAGCGTCGGATCGGATCTGATGGTGGACATGGACGTGACCGACGACGCGTCGATGGACGCGGGGTTCGACGCGCTGGCAGCTCAGTGGCCGACGATCGACTTCGTCGTCCATGCCATTGCTTTTTCAGATAAATCCGAGTTGACGGGCCGGATCCTGGACACCAGCCGAACCAATTTCAAGCATACGCTCGATATCTCCTGCTACAGCTTCATCGACGTGGCGCGGCGCGCGCATCCCTTGATGGTGGAGAATGGCGGCACGCTTCTGACCTTGACCTATCAGGGCAGCAATCGGGTGGTGCCCAGCTACAATGTGATGGGCGTTGCCAAGGCCGCACTGGAGAGCGCGACGCGCTACCTGGCCAACGACCTGGGCCCGGACGGCATTCGCGTCAACGCCATCTCGCCCGGTCCGATG
Organism: Roseovarius sp. D0-M9; assembly: GCF_037083805.1. Taxonomy (NCBI): domain Bacteria; kingdom Pseudomonadati; phylum Pseudomonadota; class Alphaproteobacteria; order Rhodobacterales; family Roseobacteraceae; genus Roseovarius; species Roseovarius sp. D0-M9. The sequence continues at coordinate 21,431 of NZ_JBAPKZ010000010.1, forward strand.
AAGACGCTGGCGGGCGCAGCAATCGGCGGTGCGCGGCGCACCTACAAGCATACGGATATGAATGCGCCCCTGCGCGCCAATGCCACGCTCGAGGCGGTGGGCGGCACGGCGGTCTATCTGGCCTCTGATGCGGGCGCCTGCACCACGGGCGAGATCATCCGCGTCGACGGCGGCTTTCACGTACTGGGCATGCCGCAGGCCGACAACCTCTGATCGCGCGCTTCGGGTGTGAGGCGCATGCGCCCGGTACAGCCGGTCATTTGAGTATTTTTGCCAAGATGAAGCGATGCGCGCGCCTGCCCGGAACGCGCCTGCCCGGAACAGGTGCGCGCCGCGCGGCGTTGATCCGCAAAAGGAGATTGTTCCATGGCCCACGAGTTGATGTTACGCGAAATTCACAAGGCGACACATGACACGCATCACCTGATTTTCGTTCGCCCCGAGGGGTTCGATTTCGAGCCGGGGCAGGCCATCGAGATGAAGCTGCAAAAAGACGGCTGGCGCGACGAGGGCCGCCCCTTTACCCCGGTCAGCCTGCCGGGTGAAGAGACGCTGGAATTCGTCATCAAGAGCTATCCGTCCCATGACGGCGTGACCGAGCAGATTGCCCAGCTGGCGCCGGGGGATAAGGCGGTCATCGGGGGCCCTTTCGGCGACATGCGCGACCGGGGTCCGGGTGTCTTTATCGCGGGCGGTGCGGGCATCACCCCGATGATCGCGCTTTTGCGCAAGCGGCTGCGCGACGAGGGGGATCTGAACGGATCAAGCCTGGTGTTTTCCAACAAGACCGAGGCGGACATCATCTGGCGCGACAAGCTGTCGGCGATGCCGGGGCTGACCGTCGCCTATACGGTGACCGACGAGAAAGGCGAGACAGTGCCGAGGCGCGAGTTGAACCGCGACTACCTGCGCCAGTTCATCGAACCGGGAAGCCTGTGCTATCTTTGCGGGCCGCCGCCGATGATGGACGCGGTGCAGGGCGAACTGGATGCGCTGGGGATTGATCCAAGCGATCTGGTGGCTGACGACTGGAGCTGATGTGGCACGGCTGGATCCAGAGTTGGTGGCCTAGAACCACTGGCCCGGCTCCATCAGCCCCAGATCCAGCAGTTGGCGCGAGTGCCATTCGAACTGTTCTGAATTGTGCCACTTGAATGTCGGAATGTCGAAGGTCGAACCCGGATTGAGCTTGAGCGCCTTGGCCGTGCGAAATGATGCAATCGCCGCCGTCAGGTTGTTATGCCATGGGCAGGCGTAGGTATTGTATTCCTCATCCGAAAAGGTGTGCCCCTCGCGCAGCGTCAGCCCCTTTGCCGTGCGAAAGAGCGAGATACGGTCGATGGTGCGGCGGGGCGCGGGAATATGCTCCTCATAGCGCCAGCGCAGCCCGCCGAAAAAGTCGAGCTGCCGCTCGCGGGGGTGGTCGTGATTGGCCGGATCGGTGCGGGCCAGCGCGTAATAGCCCGACTTGTCTAGCCACGTATCATCCAAGGATACCGCATGCGGGTGCGCCGCGAGATCGCCCGCATAGATATCGACCACATAGGTCAGCATGGCGCTGCGCCGCTCTTCGGTGTGGAAGGCGAGCATTTCGCCAATGCTGCGCGTCTCGCAAAACGGGTAAAAGAGATACTCGGCGTTGAAGCAGTAATACATCCACGTGCCTTCGGGCGCTGCGGCGATGATGGCGTTGATCGCGTGGATATGGTGCCCGTCGGCACTGCTGTCGTGATCGACGCGCACGACATCGCGCGCCACATCGGCGGGCAGGTGAAACGCGGCGGGGGCAAGCGCAACGATCGCCTTGAACCCCAGCCCGGCGTGATGGCGCAGGCAGGTATCAAGCTCGACCTCATCCTCTGCAAAGACGAGCGCGATGGGCCCTTTTGCCAGATGTGCGGCGCCTTTGCCGCAGAAACCCTTGACCGAAGTGTATTGCATGCTGCTCATTTCGTCTTTTGGCGCAGGTTCCGCGAATTTGCCGCGCATTGCAAGACACGGCCTCTGTGATATAGCCCGCACAACAGCTGCAAAATGATCCGGAGGCCCGTCATGGCCGAGCCAAAGAAGCTCTACATCAAGACCTATGGATGTCAGATGAACGTCTATGACAGCGAGCGCATGGCCGAGGCCATGGGCGGCGCGGGCTATACCGAGGTGGCAAGCGCGGAAGAGGCGGACATGATCCTGCTGAACACCTGCCACATCCGCGAAAAGGCCGCCGAGAAGGTCTATTCCGAGCTGGGCCGTTTCCGCGATCTGAAAGACGCCAAGCCGGATCTCAAGATCGGCGTCGCGGGCTGCGTCGCACAGGCCGAAGGGGCCGAGATCATGCGCCGCCAGCCGCTCGTCGATCTGGTCGTCGGGCCGCAGAGCTATCACCGCCTGCCCCAGATGGAGGCCAAGCTGCGGCAGGGGGAAAAGGCGCTCGACACGGATTTCCCCGAAGAGGACAAGTTTGAAAAGCTAAAGGCGCGGCCCAAGGCCAAGCGCGGGCCGGCGGCATTCCTGACCGTGCAGGAGGGGTGTGACAAGTTCTGCGCCTTTTGCGTCGTGCCCTACACGCGCGGCGCCGAGGCCAGCCGCCCCGCGCAGCGTATCATCGACGAGGCCAAGGGGCTGGTCGAGCGCGGCGTTCGCGAGATCACCTTGCTGGGGCAGAACGTCAACGCCTACCATGGCGCGGGGCCGACCGGGGGCGACTGGACGCTGGCACAGTTGATCTGGGCGCTCAATGATGTGGACGGGCTGGAGCGCATCCGCTTTACCACCTCGCACCCCAACGACATGGGCGAGGATCTGATCGAGGCCCATGGCACCTGCGCCAAGCTGATGCCCTACCTGCATCTTCCGGTGCAATCGGGCAGTGATCGCATCCTCAAGCGGATGAACCGCAGCCACACCAGCGACAGCTATGTGCGCCTGATCGAGCGTATCCGTGCCGCGCGGCCGGATCTGCTGCTGTCGGGCGACTTCATTGTCGGCTTTCCCGAAGAGACCGAGGCCGATTTTCAGGCCACCTTGGACCTGATCGAAGAGGTGCGCTATGGGCAGGCCTATTCGTTCAAATACTCCACGCGCCCCGGCACCCCCGCGGCCGAGCGTGCGCAGGTCGACAGCGCCGAAGCCAGCGAGCGCCTGCAGCGCCTGCAAGCTCTCTTGACGCGCCAGCAGCGCGAAATTCAGGAGAGCATGGTGGGACGCGAGGTCGATGTCCTGTTCGAGCGGGCAGGGCGCCAGGCTGGCCAGATGGTGGGCAAGTCGCAATACCTGCATGCGGTCCATGCCGAGGCGCCAGACGCCGCGCCGGGCGACATGGCGCGCGTGCGGATCACGGGGTCTGCGACCAACTCGCTGGCGGGCGAGGTGATCTGATCTGACCCGCCTCAGGCCCGAAACCGAAGGGTCCGGAAGGTGACGAATCAGTGCCAGCGCCTATGTGCGGAGCCTGTCCCGCATGTGGTGGTTTAGGGTTGCGAGGCCACGATATTTGCCCTGTCGGCGCGAATGGCTTGTGTATTTGCACTTCACAAGACAGGCAAAGCTGCTAAGGTTCCTGCATAATCAAGTGTTTGGACGGTGCAAATTTTCGGCATCAACCAAATGGGGGAACAGTAGAAGGATTTTGGGTGTGACGGGAAGACTTGCAATGTCGGTCCGCAGGGTAATGGGTGCATGCGCAGCCATCGCGCTGGGCGGGGCTGTCGCAATAACGGGCGCGTTGACCGGCAGTGCGGTCTTGGCTCAGCAAACTACAGTTGTCGGGGAAAGTTATATTCCAACCATCTGGATCGATCCCGATGGGTGCGAGCATTGGGTGATGGATGACGGCTGGGAAGGCTACATGTCCCCCCACACGAACCGCCAGGGGATCCCGGTCTGCCGCCGGGGCAACGTCTGCGGCACAGTGAATACCGATCAGCTTTTTGCGACCGATAGCGCGAAGATCAGCGCGAATGGCCGTAATTCACTCGCCAAGTTCTTTCGCGAGACCGGTGCGGTTTCCCATATCATTGTCGGCCATACCGATAGCCGTGCCTCGGACGAGTACAACATGAACCTGTCGCTGCGCCGCGCCAACTCGGTGGCCCGCGTCGCTCAGCAGGCTGGCGTGCGCATCGCCGATGTGCGCGGCTATGGCGAGCGTATGCCTAAGGCCTCCAACAACACGGCCGCCGGGATGCAGCAAAACCGCCGCGTCGAAATCATTTGCATCCGCTGAAGGGACTGACTCATGAAAAGTGCAAAAATCGCCCTTCTGCTGTGCGCCGCCGTATCACTCGCGGCCTGTGATGCGCCCAAGAAGGACAAGACCGTGGATCGGGGCATTGACCGCAAGCATCTGAGCCAATTGAAAGCCGGCCTTTGGATTGACCCCAATGGCTGCGATCACTGGATCATTGACGATGGGGCCGAAGGGTATCTTTCCGCCCGACTGGACCCATATGGCAAGCCGGTCTGCTCGGGCACCGCGCCGCCGAACACTGCGGTTGGCCCCTTCAAGAGTGGTTCGAACGTATCGGATCCGATCTGATACAGGTTTGCTTCCATATTGCCGCCACGGCGATGCGATATGACCGCGCGCTCCCATGGGGCGCGCGGTTTTTCATTGCGAGGGCGCGAAATCACGCCGCACCCGAGAGATGATACCTTGCACGCACCCGTCCAACTTGGCACGGTTATACCGACACATCATCGCAGCATCCAAAGCGGAGACCTGATTGGCCAGCATCAACGCGCCCGGAGCCCCCGAGACAGGCGATCTGCATCATCAGATCGTAGAATTCCCTGATAACTTCCTCTTGATCGACCTCTGCGGCGAGCATGATCGCCATCTGGCCGAGATCGAGCGCACGCTCGAGGTGCAGATCCTGCGCCGGGGCAATCAGCTGGCCGTGCATGGCGACGCCGCGCAGGTGGCCGAGGCGGTGCAGGTACTGCACGCGCTTTACCTGCGGCTCGAGACCGGCAAGGAAGTCGTGCAGGGTGATATCGACCGCGAGCTGCGCATGGGAAGCAGTCCGCAGACGAGCGTGGCCGAGGGCGGTGACCAGCTTGAGATGTTCAAGGGGGGCCGCGTCGAGATCAAGACCCGCAAGAAGCTGGTCGAGCCGCGCACCGAGGCCCAGAAGGCTTATGTCCGGTCGCTTTTTGACAAGGAGATGGCCTTTGGCATCGGGCCTGCCGGCACGGGCAAGACCTATCTTGCGGTCGCTGTGGGCGTGTCGATGTTCATCGAGGGCCATGTCGACAAGATCATCCTTGCGCGCCCTGCCGTTGAGGCGGGCGAAAAGCTGGGCTATCTGCCGGGTGACATGAAGGAGAAGGTCGATCCCTACATGCAGCCGCTCTATGATGCGCTGAACGATTTCCTGCCCTCCAAGCAGTTGGCCAAGCTGATCGAGGACAAAAAGATCGAGATCGCGCCGCTCGCCTTCATGCGGGGCCGCACGCTGGCGCGGGCCTTTGTCGTGCTGGACGAGGCGCAGAACGCCACGACCATGCAGATGAAAATGTTCCTGACCCGCCTTGGCGAGGGGTCGCGCATGGTCATCACAGGCGATCGCACCCAGATCGACCTGCCGCGCGGCGTTGCCTCGGGTCTGCATGACGCCGAACGCCTGCTCGGCGGCATTCCCAAGATCGGGTTCAACTACTTTACCGCCAAGGACGTCGTGCGTCACTCGCTGGTCGCGGCGATCATCGAAGCGTATGAAGCAGATGGCTGAGCCCGCCCGAGATTGGAAAACACGCGAGTTCCGGGTCGGAATGCGTCGGCATTCCGCAGGCGGTGCATCATGCTGATGGACGTCATGATCGAGGACCGCCGATGGCGCGCTCTGGATCTGGGGGCGCTGGCGGAAAGAGCGGGGCGCGCCGCACTCAAGCACCTGAACCTTGATCCCGAGGCGTTCGAAATCAGCCTCTTGGCCTGCAATGATGCGCGCATTGCCGCGCTCAACGAGGATTTTCGGGGCAAGCCGCAGCCAACCAACGTGCTGAGTTGGCCCAGCGAAGAGCGCACGCCTGCACGCCCCGGCGCGGTGCCTGCGCCGCCCGAACCCGGCGACGATTCCGAGCTGGGCGACATTGCCATTGCCTATGAAACATGCGCCTCTGAGGCCGAGTCTGGCGGAAAATCGCTGGCCGATCATGCAACGCATCTGATCGTGCATGCAGTGCTGCACCTTCTGGGCTATGACCACATCCGTGACGAAGATGCCACGTTGATGGAAGCTTGCGAGGTTGCCATACTTGGCAAACTGGGCATAGCTGACCCATATTGAGGGTGAGGGACGGCGCTTGGGCGCCAAGGTCACTTCGGAGGCCATTCTGGCCCCGCAAACTATTTGGAAAACGGACGCATGGGCGACAGCACCGACGATTCTTCTAGCGCAGCGCAGGGCGCGCTGCCGGACAGGTCACTCGAAGAGGAAGAGAACAACGGGTTTTTCCGGCGCATCTTCGGCGCGTTCTCGCCTTCGGAGACCGAGACTGCCACCGATGAGGAGACCGCCGCCATTGTCGCGCGCGACGCACGTGACGCGCGGGGGCTGCTCAACCTGCGTGACAAGGTGGTCGAGGATGTCGCCATCCCCAAGGCTGATATCGTCTCGATTCCCTCGACCATCACCCAAGGCGAGCTGGTCCATGTCTTTCGCGACAGTGGCATGACGCGTCTGCCCGTATTTGAGGGCACGCTCGATTCGCCTGTTGGTTTTGTCCATCTCAAGGATTTCGCATTGCGCCACGGCTTCAACGGCGATGCCGAGGATGCCTTCGTGCTGAAGGACATGCTGCGCCCGCTGCTATACGTGCCGCCCTCCATGCGCATTGGTGTTCTGTTGCAAAAGATGCAGACTGACCGCCGGCACATGGCGCTGGTCATTGACGAATACGGCGGTGTGGACGGCCTTGTGACGATCGAGGATCTGATCGAGCAGGTGCTGGGCGAGATCGAGGACGAGCATGATATCGGCGAGGATGATTACTGGTCCGAGGAAAAACCCGGCTGCTATATCGCGCTGGCCAAGACGCCGCTGGAAGAGTTCGAGGAACATATCGGCCAGTCGCTGACCGATGTGGACGACGTTGACGAGGAAGAAATCGACACGCTTGGCGGCCTCGTCTTCATGCTGCTGGGCCGGGTTCCTGTGCGCGGTGAAGTGGTCGAACACCCCAGCGGAACCGTTTTTGAGGTTATCGACGCCGATCCGCGCCGGATCAAGCGCCTTCGCGTGCGTGTGCCTTACGCGGGCGCCCATGCCTGACATGCCCTCGAGGGGCTGGCGAGGCAACGCTCTGCTGGCTGCCGTGACCTTTGCACTGGGAGTGGTCGCGGCCCTCGGGCAGGCGCCGTGGTCGCTTTGGCCAGTGTCGCTGATTGCATTTGCGGGTCTCTACGGGGTGTTCGCCTGTGCCCGCACGTGGCGGCACGCGGGCTGGCTGGGCCTTGCCGGGGGGGCTGGATATTTCGCCCTTGCGCTCAGCTGGATCGTCGAGCCGTTCCTCGTGGATGTTGCGCGCCACGGCTGGATGGCCCCATTTGCCCTCGTCTTTTCCGCGGCTGGTTTCGCGCTCTTCTGGGCGGGGGGACAGGCGCTGGCGCGCGCGCTTGTGCCGCAGGGCGGGCGCGGGGCGGCGCTGGTCTGTGTGGCGGCGCTGACGGCTTGCGAGGCGCTGCGGGGCTGGGCCTTTACCGGCTTTCCATGGGCGCAGCCCGGCCACGGCTGGATCGCGACGCCGATGTTGCAGTGGTCCTCGATCGGCGGCGCGCTGCCGCTGACGGCTGTGATGCTGGGCGCAGGCGCAGGCGCGTGGCATCTGGTGATGGGCCGCCGTGCGGAAGGCGCAGGCGCGCTGTTGATCGTGGCGGCGCTCTATGGGCTGGGGCCGATGCTTGGCGGCGCGCCAGCGGCCGGTCCCGGCGCACCTGTGATCCGGCTGGTTCAGCCGAACGTCCCGCAAGAGCAGAAGTGGGATCCGGCTTACATGGATTTCCACTTTGATCGGCAGATGGGATATACGGCTGCCGGAGAGGTGCCGGACCTTTTCGTCTGGCCTGAAACCGCCTTGCCGATGTTGCTGAACCGCGCGGATGCCGTCTTGGATGACATCGCGGTGGTCGCGCGCGGCGCACCCGTCGTGCTGGGCGTGCAGCGGGCAGAGGATTCGCGCTATTTCAACTCGCTTTTGCTGCTGGACGGGCAGGGCCGGCAGGCCGCGCTTTATGACAAGCATCACCTCGTGCCCTTTGGCGAGTATATGCCGCTGGGCAATCTGTTGGCACGTTTCGGCATTCGCGGCCTCGCGCAGCAGGGCGGTTATGGCTATTCGGGCGGGCCGGGGCCAGAGCTGATGGACATGGGCGCGCTTGGCCGCGCCGTGCCGCTGATCTGCTACGAGGGGGTCTTTGCCCGCGACGTGGCGGGCGTGCCTGGAAGGGCTGATTTCCTGTTGCTCGTCACGAACGATGCATGGTTCGGTGAGGTTTCGGGCCCCTACCAGCACCTTGCGCAGGCCCAGCTGCGCAGCGCCGAGCAGGGCCTGCCGATGATCCGCGCCGCCAACACGGGTGTGTCGGCCATCATTGATGGCACCGGGCGCATCACCGCGCAGATCCCGCTGGGACAGGCGGGCTATCTGGACGCGGCCCTGCCGCCGCCCTTGCCGCCGACGATCTACGCGCGCACGGGTGATTGGCCCGCGTTGCTGCTGCTGGCGCTGATGCTGGCCGTGCCCGCAGCGCTGCACCGCGGAAGGTTGAGAAGGGCGGCCGCTTTATAGCGATTGACCTTATGCCACGCGGCGGGCTACCAACGCCGGAACCTGTCGCAACGGCTTCCTGGCGCGGCAGGATTACCTAATGGAGCGATTTCATGTCACGACAGAACTATACACTGACCTCCGAGTCCGTCTCGGAAGGGCACCCCGACAAGGTGTGCGACCGGATTTCAGACGCGATCCTCGACGCGTTTCTGACCGAAGAGCCGGAGGCGCGCGTCGCCGCCGAGACATTTGCCACCACCAACCGTGTCGTGATCGGAGGCGAAGTGCGCCTGCGCGATGAGGACAAGCTGATCAAGCTGCGCGACAGCATGAACGGCATCGTGCGGGACTGCGTGCGCGATATCGGCTACGAGCAGGACAAGTTTCACTGGAAGACGCTGGAGGTCACGAACCTTCTGCATGCGCAGTCCGCTGACATCGCCCAAGGCGTGGATGCCGCGGGCAACAAGGATGAGGGCGCGGGCGATCAGGGCATCATGTTCGGTTATGCCACGACCGAAACCGAAGAGCTGATGCCAGCGCCGATCCAGTTCAGCCATGCGATCCTGCGGCGCCTTGCCGAGGTGCGCAAGGATGGCACCGAGCCGTTGCTGTTGCCCGACGCGAAGAGCCAGCTGTCGGTCGTCTACGAGAACGGCAAGCCGTCGCATATCAGCTCGGTCGTGCTCAGCACCCAGCACGAACGCGAGGACCAGAGCGGCAAGGAGCTGACCCCCGGCGACGTGCGCGACATTGTCGAGCCCTACATCCGCGAAGTTCTGCCCGATGGCTGGCTGCGCGATGAAACGGTCTGGCATGTGAACCCGACAGGCGTTTTCGTGATTGGCGGCCCCGATGGCGATGCGGGCCTGACCGGGCGCAAGATCATCGTCGACACCTACGGTGGCGCCGCGCCCCATGGTGGCGGCGCGTTTTCGGGCAAGGATCCGACCAAGGTCGATCGCTCGGCCGCCTATGCCGCGCGCTATCTGGCCAAGAACGTTGTCGCCGCAGGCATGGCCAAGAAATGCACGATCCAGCTCAGCTATGCGATTGGCGTCTCGACCCCATTGTCGATCTATGCTGACACGCATCAGACCGGCGAAGTCGATCCTGCCGCCATCGAACGGGCGATCCGGGAATGCATGGACCTCAGCCCGCGGGGGATACGCGAGCATCTGTCGCTTAATCAGGCGATCTATCAGCGCACGGCGGCTTACGGCCACTTTGGCCGCGCGCCCGAGGCCGATGGCGGCTTCAGCTGGGAGCGCACGGATCTGGTGGACCGCCTGAAAGCCTGCGTCTGAACATAAGCCAAGCGGAATGCGCTGACGCGCATGCCGGTTTCTAAGGCGGCGGCCCTTGGCGGGGCCGCCGCTGCGCATTTTGCGAGCTTGATCTGCAACATGACCGCTGCGCCGCCCTTGGTCGGGCAGGGTGCTCGAAACTCTCCACCGGGGGAGGTTTCGGCGGGCTGGAATGACAGAGCTCAGCTGCTTCAGGTTTTCTGAGTGGCTGAAACAGCGAGATGATTTTCGCTCATCCGGGGCGGGGGGCCGGTCGCCGCGTTGGGGCAGGGAAGGACGCGGCGCAGGCAGCTGATCTACGAAAGCTCCTCGAAGCTGTGGCATTGGCCCGCAGGCCTCAATCCATGTGTTTACTCGTCTGATCTTTTGCCACAGGTTGGCCGCACAACGCAGGAGCGCATGACATGGCGAATTTTGATTGGCACGCGGAGCGCAGTGATCTGACGGGGATCGCCCTGTTGGACCGCGCCCCCGAGAGCGAAGGCATCGACCTCAAATCCGTCCGTCTCTATCGGCTAGGGCGCGTTCGCCGCGAGATGGAGCGCTATGGCGTCGATGCGTTGATCCTGTCGGACCCGATCAACATCCGCTATGCGACGGGCGCACGCAACATGCAGGTATTCTGCCAGCGAAACGCACCGTCGCGCTATCTGCTCCTGACGGCCGACAAATCCATCCTCTTCGAGTTCACGGGCTGCCTTCACCTTGGAGAGGGGTACGAGACCATCGACGAGGTCCGTCCCTCCAAGACCGCGAGCTTTGTCGCGGCGGGGCCGGACATTGCGCTGCGCGAAAAGGCGTGGGCCGCTGAAATGACGGATCTCATCACCGAACTGGTCGGCGCTGGCGCAACCCTTGGCATTGAGCGGCTCAACGCAGGCACGGCGATTGCCCTCAAGGACTGCGGGCTGACCATCGTCGATGCACAGCAGCCTGTGGAAATGGCGCGGGCGATCAAATCAGCTGAGGAAATGAAGTGCATCAATGCCTCGCTTCGGGCCACTGAGGCTGGCGTAGAGAAGTTGCGCGCCGCAATCCGTCCGGGCATGACGGAGAACGAGCTTTGGTCTGTTCTTCATCAGTCGGTGATCGCGCAGAATGCAGATTACTGTGAGACGCGGCTGCTGAATGCAGGGCAACGCTCGAACCCGTGGTTTCAGGAGACGTCCAGCAATGTGATCGGCGTGAACGAGTTGATCGCGCTCGATACCGACGTGGTGGGCTGCCACGGGTATTATTCCGACTTTTCGCGCACCTTTCATTCGGGGCCGGGCAAACCGACCGAGGTGCAGCGAGATCTCTACAAGGTCGCGTATGAGCAGGTAGAGCACAACATGAGCATTCTGAAGGCAGGCATGAGCTTTCGCGACTATGCCGATCGTGCCTGGGACATCCCGGATCAATATTATCAGAACCGCTATTACCTGTCGGCCCATGGCTGCGGGATGACGGGAGAGTATCCATATCTGTATCATCGCGGCGATTTCCCCGATGCGGGCTATGATGGTGAGATCCTGCCGGGCATGACCCTCTGCGTCGAAAGCTACATCGGTGCGGCGGGCGGCTCGGAGGGTGTGAAGCTGGAGCAGCAGGTGCTTGTGACCGAGGCTGGCATCGAGCTGCTGTCGCGTTTCCCGTTCGAGGAAGAGCTGCTGCGATAGGCGGCATCCGTCCGGCGAGCTGCGCCAGCGGGTCGCCGGTGTTGGTGGGCCGCTACGTTACGAGGCGACCAGCGGCGTGCTGGCGGCGATGGCCCATGCAAGGATCAGCCCAAGGGCAAGCCCCGATGTCGAGGGGCCTGCGCGCGCGGAGACCCAGCGCCCTGCGAGACCGTAGACGCACCAGAAAAGCACCATGACCGGCAGGACGGTAAAGGCGATCCCAAGGCGCGGCATCAGCAGCATAGCACCCAGCAAGACCGCCAGCGGCAGGACGCGCGCCACCAGACGCGGCAGCCAGCCCAGCCCCCGCGTCAGCATCGCGTCGGCCATGCAAAAGGGCACAGTCCCGAGCATGAGCAGCCCCATGACCTCAAGGCGCGGCCCCGTGGGCAGGAAGGCCGCCCCGTATCGGTCGAGCGCGAGCGCAAAGAGGCCAAGCCCCCAGAGCAGCAGGAGCATCAGCCCGGATGCGCTGATCCTGGGATCCGGTCGCAATCCGGCCCGCCAGAGCACGATCAACTGAACCGCGCCCCAGAGGCCGAAGAACGCGGCGAGCGCGCCAAAAGCGCTGAGGCCAAGGGCGCCTGTCGGCAAGAATACCGCCGCTGCCAAGGCCGGCAGGATGGGCGCCGCGAGGGGGACAAGCGCGCTGGACCAGCGGCGGCTCTCTGCCGGGGTCGCGCGTCCCAAAAGGCCCGCGAGCGGCCATGCCAGCGCGACAAGCGCAGCGAGCATCAGGGCGAGCCAAGGCCCGAGCCGGGGGATCGCAGATGCGGCTGGCTGATGGCCCATTGCGTCTGCGATCCAGTCTCGCGTCTCGGCAAGGGCGGCAGGGCTGTAGAGGACGCCGACATGGCCGACGCGCGGCGCGGCAACGGCGCGCCGGGTAACGTCACCCGAGGTGGCCGTGTCGCCTTCCTCGGCCTCTGGGTCGATCTGGTTCAGCCGGTCGAGGGCCACCTCGCGCAGCCGTCCCTCGCGGGCGCCCGAGATCATCAGCAGATTTTCGGGAAATTGCGCATCGACCGCGTCCGAATACATCGATATTGCGACCACCGCCGCGACATCGTCCAATTCGGCCGAGGCACGGATCACGATATCGGTGGCCATTGAATGCCCCAAAAGCGCGACCGGCCCCGACACACCCGGCAGGCCTTGGGCCGCGCGGGTCACCGCCACGGTCTGATCGACGAGCTGCGCCGTCGTGCCATCGAGCGATGAGACGTCGCGGTCCATCGGCTCGGGATGACGTCCGTGGCCGTGAAAGTCGAAGGTTGCCACCACAAACCCGGATCGTGCGAGCGTGATGGCCAGCGGTTGCATCATCTGGCGCGATCCTGCGTATCCATGCGCGATCACGACAAGTGGCGCCGCGCCAGCATCTGCCGGGCGCCACAGGGTGACCGGCGAGGATGCCATCCACCGCTCTTCAACCGCGTGCCCACTGCGCTGATGTTCCAGCCACGCCGCCGAAACTGCGGCCAAGAGGCTGGCCACGACCGCAACAAGAACCATTCTGGTGCAAAGACGTCTCATTGCCTCCTTTATAGTGTGCAGCCAGTGCGCGGGAAGGGAGACTTGGGGCGCGGGCGCTTTGCGGAGACACAGCGGGCCTCTTGGTGTCGGGCGATCTTGCGCCCAGCGGCTGCGCGGGCTAGAGGCTGCAGCCATGATCATGGACAAACATCCCTCGGGCGCGCCCTGGCGCAACTTCTATGGCCGCTTCAAGGGCAAGGCGCTGCGCAAGACGCAAGAAGAGGTCTTGGATGCGGACCTTGAGGGGCTCTCACCGGGCGCCATTGGCTGGGATGTGAATCCTGACCGAAAGGAGCTGGATGTCGCCACGCTCTTCGGCGGGCGGGATCTGTGGCTCGAGATCGGCTTTGGCGGGGGCGAGCATCTGGTGCACATCGCGCAGGCCGAGCCGGATGTGGGTCTGATCGGCTGCGAGCCGTATCTGAACGGCGTGGCCATGCTGCTGACCAAGCTGCGCAAGACGCCCGCGCCCAACGTGAGGGTGCATCCCGGCGACGCCCGCGATCTCTTCGACGTGCTGCCCGAGGCGTCCGTGGCGCGGGCCTATCTGCTCTATCCCGATCCTTGGCCCAAGGCACGGCACCATCGCCGCCGTTTCGTGACCGAAGAGCATCTGGCCCCGCTGGCGCGCGCGATGCGGCCGGGGGCCGAGTTGCGCGTGGCGACCGATATCGAGGATTACGTGCGCCAAACGTTGGAAGAAGTGCCGCGCTGCGGCTTTGACTGGCTGGCGCAAACGCCGCAGGACTGGCGCAAGCCCTGGGATGGCTGGATCCCGACGCGCTACGAGCAAAAGGCACTGCGCGAGGGGCGCGTGCCGCATTACCTGCGATTCCGCCGGCTCTGAGCCGCCAGTAATCTGGGCGCCTCGCAACAAGGCGCTTTCAGTAATCCAGCATTTTCAGGCTCAGCCGGTCGAGCATGCCAAGGCATTGCGTCAACTGGTCGAGGCTGACGAACTCATCGGCCTTGTGCGCCTGCTCGATCGAGCCGGGACCGCAGAGGATGGCCGACATGCCCATCGTCTGGAAAATGCCCGCCTCTGTGCCGAAGGGGACGACATCAGCATCGTTCGTTCCGGTCAGCTCCATCATGATATCGCGGGCCTCCGATACTTCGGCCGGGATAAGGCCCTCGACCTCGCCGATGGTTTCGGTCTGTATGTCGGCCTCGGGATAGACGGCGCGCATCGCAGGCAGCAGGACATCGGCGCAGTAGTGGGCAAGATCATCCTTGACGAGGGAAAAATCCGACGGCTGGACAGGGCGCATCTCCCAATCGACCTGCGCGGTCGATGGGATGACGTTATGCGCCACGCCCCCCACCAGCGCACCGGTGTTGATCGTCGTCCACGGCGGATCAAAGCGGCTATGTGCGGGCGCGCGCCCCTTCAGCGTGTCCTTGAGGGCCAGAAGGCGCGCCACGAAGAGTGCGGCATATTCCACCGCATTGACGCCCCAGTCCGGCCCCGAGCCGTGCCCCGCAAGCCCCGAGAACCGCGTAGTGTATTCGCAGCAGCCCTTGTGGCCCTCGATCACGCGCATCATCGTCGGCTCGCCGATCAGGGCGACCGCAGGTTTGAGGCCGCGGGCCGTCAGTGTCGCTGCCAGATCGCGCGCCCCGACGCAGCCGGTTTCTTCGTCATAGGTGAACGAGAAATGCAGGGGCCTGCGCCCGACGCGTTGGGCAAAGGTCGGCGCCATGGCCACGGCTGCGGCGATGAAGCCCTTCATGTCGCAGGCACCTCGCCCATAGAGCTTGTCCTCCTCTTCGTGCATCATGAAGGGGTCCGTGGCCCATTCCTGATCGGCCACGGGCACCACGTCGCTGTGGCCCGACAGGACGATGCCGCCGTCGCCCTCGGGGCCGATGGTGGCAAAGAGGTTCGCCTTGGCGCCTGCTGCGTCCTGCATCACCTCGACCCGTGCGCCCGACGCCTCCAGACGGGCGGCGAGGTAGTCGATCATATCAAGGTTGCTGTCCTGCGAGACGGTTGGAAAGCCAATCAACGTGCGCAAAAGCAAGAGGGTGTCATCGAGCGAGTGGTGCAAATCGAAGGCGTCCTTTGGCAAGAGTGGGGCATGGGCGCGCTGCGCTGAACCCATCTGTGGCACGCCGGCGTCTGCGTGCCAAGTGTTGCCGTATTGCTGCAATTTATAAGTGGCAACACCCTTTTGCAGTTAGACAAAATCACGTCTGTCGCGCTCGATTCCCCCAACTTCGGTGAAATTCACGGAAGGGTGAAAAAATTCTAGAGAATGTGGCAAAAGCTGGCTAAAAGAGAGGCAATTAAAGGTCATAGCTCCGGATCATAACTGGGGCATGATTGATAAGCAGGCCAAAGCGCCGCATTTGAGGAAGAGTGGTATTTATATGAATGCGATTGATTTCGTTGCCCGCACAGCTGCGGGCAGCTCCGAGCGTGGTATTGTGTTGGATGCTGGGCAAACTTCGGTGATCGACACCGCAGGTGCCAGCGAAATTTCCCTGAATTTGCGGCAGAGCGATATTCGCGGCTATGAACGCATTGGCAATGATCTCGAGATCACGCTTGCCGACGGGCGTGTCATCGTGCTGGGCGGCTACTTCGGGGCGGGCGCCCGGCTGTTCATCAGCGCGGATGGCTATCTCAACGAGGTCACGCTGAGCGAGGACGCCGGCGGAGAGATTTATGCTCAATACGGCCCCACGTCAGAGTGGAGCAAGTGGAGCCGATCGGACGATCTGATCTTTCTGGACGGAGCCGAGGTTGCCAGCGTGGGCGTCGGCACCGGCGAAGAAGAAGCATCGACGATGCTGGGCGCCGGGCTTCTGGGGCTGGGTGGGGCCTCCCTCTGGGGCGCGGGTGCTGCCGGAGCGGCGGTGGTCGCGGGCGGTGCGCTCATTGGCGGCGGTGAAGGTGGCGGCGGCTTTGCTGGCCCGGTGCGCACACCCCCGACCGTGGATCAGGACACGAACATCACGTTGGGCGGTGATGGTGTCGATGGCACGAACAGTCCCATCATCATCCGTGGCACCGCCGAGCGGGGATCGAACGTTGAGGTCACCATCGGTGACCAGACCCAAGAGACCACATCCGGTGAGGATGGCAGGTGGGAGGTCATCTTCGAGGGTGACAGCTTCCCGCAGGACGGCGAGCATGAAGTCGTCGTCATCGTGACCGAACCAGACGGGACCGAGACCGATCTGACGGGACCGACCATTGTCATCGACACCACGCCCCCCGCCGCTGATGTGACCCAAGGCACGGTCGGCTCGGGCGATATCTTCAACGCCGAGGATTTCGAGAACGGCGTCGACATTTCGGGCTCGGGCGAGGTTGGTGCGACTGTCGTGGTCACCGTCGATGGTGCCGTGCGCGAGACTGTCGTGGACGCGGACGGCAACTGGAGCGTGGGCTATGGGCCCGGAACGCTCGAGGGCGGCGAGCGTGTGGCAGACGTGCAGATCACTGCCACCGATGCGGCGGGCAATACCACACCCATCACCGATGGCGTGCAGATTGACACCATTCCCAACCAGATCGGCATCGACTTCAACACGATCGAGGGCGACGGCATCGTCAATGGCGACGAGGCGCGGGCAGGTATCGATCTGACCGGAACGGCAACGCCCGGCGCCGAAGTCGCCCTGGAATTCAACGGCGAAACGCAGACCGTCACGGCCAGCGACGCGGGCAGGTGGATCGCCATTTTCGACGGCAGCGGTCTGGCCAGCGGTCAATACACCATGGATGCTACCGCGACCAGCACGGACGCGGCAGGCAACGTGAACAGCGTGACCGGCCCAATCCGGATCGATACGCTGGTCGAGAACTTTGCCCAGGCAGGCACAATTGGCGGTGCCGACGGCGTAATCAACGCGGCCGAGGCGCGCGATGGCATCACGGTGGGCGGCACCGGTGAGCCGGGGATGCGCGTCGAAGTCACCTTGGCCGAACACACGGTGCAGGCCGATGTCGCAGCCAATGGCGACTGGATCGCAAGCTTTGCCGCAAACCAGATCCCCACAGGCACGCGGATCGAGACGATGACAGCGACCGCGTTCGATCTGGCGGGCAACCGGCAGATCATCACGACGCCTGTCGATATCGATACCGAGGCAGGTCATTTGACGCTGAATTCGGATGCGATTGGCGGCGATGGCGTCATCAACTTCGATGAGGCGCGGGCGGGCGTGCTGGTCACCGGGCAGGCGCCCGAGGGTATGCTGGTCACCGTGGTTCTGGATGGCGTGCGTCATCAGGTCACCGCAGGGCCTGGCAACGTCTGGCAAACCACCTACCAGCAGTCCGAGATCGCGCAAGGTGACCATACTCCCGATGTCTGGGCCTCGATCACCGATGCTGCAGGCAACAGTGCGCGCGTCGATGCGACGGTTCATGTCGACACGCAGGTCGACAACCTGAACCTGACGCCCCCCAACCTCGTCGTGGGAACCGACGGCGTATCGGTCATCAACAGCGCGGTCGCGGGATCGGGCTTTGACGTCACCGGCACGATTGAGCCGGGCTCAACGGTTTCGGTCACCATTGACGGCGTGATGCGCCCGGCAGTGGTTGATGACGCGGCAGGCACGTGGATCGCCCGGTTTGAGGGTGGCAGCATCCGGGGCGGGCAGTATGACGCCGACATCACGGTCGGCGTGCGCGATGATGCAGGCAACGTCTCGCGGATCGACAGCATCGTGAAGGTGGACACTTTCGTCGACGAATTGACCCGCGCCGAGGATCTTTTCGGCACCGACACAGTCGTCAACGCGGTTGAGGCGAAAGACGGCGTTACCGTGACCGGCACGGTCGAGCCAGGCTCGACCGTTCAGGTGGATGTTCTGGGCCGCAGCTATGATGCGACTGTCGCGGCCAATGGCGACTGGAGTGTCGATATTCCGGCGGCAGACATCCCGTCCGCCGATCAGACCTACGCCATGACCGTCATCGCCACGGATGCGGCGCGCAATGTCACTTCGGTCGAAGACACGCTGACCATAGACACGATTGTGCCGGATCATCCTGATATCGTCGGATATTTCCGCGAGGGCGGCGGATATCGCTCGGTCACGCTGGAGACACCCGAGGAGGCGGTGGTGATCCATCACGTGGGGCGCGATGGCAGTATCTCGGAGGCGGCGGTCCATGAAAGCGCCGATGCTTTCCTTGGCGAGACGGATTATCACTTTCTCGATGCGGCAGGCCGCCCTCAGAGCATTCCCGACGGCTCGCAGTTGATCGTCACCAGCACCGATGCGGCGGGCAACGCATCGAGCACCTATGTGGTGCTTGACGAGACCGACACGGATATCGTCAACATCTCGAACCCCGGCCTGCACGGTTTGCAGATCGAGGCGATTGACCTCAACTTTGGCGATCAAAGCAAGCTGACGCTGACCGAGGATATCGTCACGCGCCTGTCCGAGACCTCCGACACGCTGGTCGTGCATGGCGGCTCGGATGACCGTGTCACCATGCTGGGCGCGGCGCGCGGCGGCGCGGCGATGGTCGATGGCGAGGCGCATACGATCTACACATTGGGCGACAGTGCCCAGGTGCTGGTTGATGACGAGATCACCAACATCGTGATCTGAGGCGCAAGCAGACACATGGCGCGCCGCGATGGCCGCGCCGTGCAAAAGACAGGTGCCACCAAACGAGCACCGACACAGAAGGCGGGCAGTGTGATGGGGATGAGGGGCAAGCAGGTGAACGGCAGGGCGCTTGGCGCCCGACGCCCTCTGACATTGGCCTGCGCCTGCGCGCTTGGTCTGGCGGGCTGCCTTGGCGGCGGGGGTGGCAATGAGGTCTCGCGCCTGGCCACCGATGCGGCGGGTACGCCCCGCTTGACCCCGGCAGAGCGCGAGGCGGCGGCATCGCCTGTCATCACCGCCTTGCAGGCGAGGCGCAGTATATTGCCACAAGGCAGCTCTTATTCCGCTGTCTCGGACGCCGTTCTGGCCGCCAACAGCCGCACGGCGGAGGCCGAATTGCGCGCAGCGCGCCTGCGCGCCACAGCCGCCTCCAAGAACTGGCTGCCGCAGATCGGCCCCAGCATCAGCCTGACCAGCCTTAGCGACGTGGTTACCAATATCGTGCTGGAGCAGGTTCTCTTCGATCATGGCCGCCTCAAGGCCGAGCGCGCCTTTGCCAAGGCCGATGTCGAGGTGGCGGCGGTCGATCTGGCCGATGACACCAATGCGCGGGTCTTTACCGGACTGTCGCTCTATCTTGATGCAGCCGAGGCGCGCGAGCGCAGGGCGCTGGATGCGCGCACCCTGGGCGACATGACGCAGTTTGAATGGATCATGCGGCAGCGCGTTCAGGGCGGCGTCTCGGACCGCTCGGACCTGAGCGTGCTGGGCCAGAAGCTGGGCGAGATCCGTCTCAGCCTGACCTCGGCCGAGGAGGCCGAGCAGACGGCCTTGGCCGAGTTGAGCGCAATGGCGGCCAGCCCGGTGGACGGCATCATGGGCCTTGCCGATTTGCCAGAGATTGCCCCCGGCGCGCGCCCGCTGTCGGTACTGCGTGCCATGGCCGAAGAAGACCGCAGCGTCGCCGAAGCGCGGACCGAGCGCGCGGGCCTTCTGCCCGGTGTCACCGCCAGCGGCACGGTCGGTAGTGACAACGGTGGCGGCATCAATCTGGGCGGGGGCCTTCTGGGCCTTGGCACCGGCGACAGCCTGCGCGCGATCGAGATGCAAAAGGACGCCGCCGCACGCAAGACCCGGCAAGCCGAAGAGGATGCTGCGCGCGCCCTGCGGCGGCTGGAGCAGCGCATCCTTGCGCTGGACCGCCAGAGGGGGGAGGCCGCCAGCCTGGCGGCGCAGGCCCGCGCCAACCTCGATCTCTTTCAGGAGCAATATGACAGCGGCCAGCGTCAGGTCATGGATGTGGTCGGCGTCTACGAGACCTTCGCGGCGCGCGAGAGCGCCCGTGTCAGCCTGAAATACGAGCTGGCCCGCGCGCGCCTGCAATCGGCACGCCTCTTGGGCCTCTTGGCGGACGGGAGCCGGATTTGACCAAAGGGCCCGTTTCCCTGACCATCACCAGCGGGAGCGCGCATGGCAAAGGGCCCACGCGCCGCCCTCTCGTCGCCAACGCCCCGCGCGAGGATACCGCCAGCAGCGACGCGCAGGCCCGCGCCACCGTGCGCGCCAAACTGGCTGCGACCTATGCGTCGATCCTCGGCGTTCGCATCGAGGCGCGCGATGTCCTGGAGGCCATGCAGCGCGAAAGCGAGAGTGGCGGTTTGGGTAGCGGTCCGGTGCAGCCAGAGGCGCTGGCCGGTGGTCTGGCCGCGTGCAACATGCTGACCGAAGTGGTCTGCGTGCCTCGTATCACCGACGATCACTGGCCCGCACTGGCGCAGATGACCAGCGGCCAGTTCCTGTTGGTGCTGTCGCAGCGCGCGAACATTCTGACCATCTATGACACGACCTGCGCCGACAACCGGGCCGAGGTGTCGCTGGCCGAGTTCGAGCCCTATTTCACAGGCATCATCGTGCGCGCCGAGGCACCCGTCGAGACGCTGTCGCGCGCGCATGTCGCGCCCGAGAAGGCGCCGCATTGGTTCTGGGGCCAGTTCCGCGCCTTTCGCCGCCAATTCGCCGAGATCGCGCTGGGATCCTTTGTCGCGAACATCCTTGCTGTCGCTGTCGCGCTCTTCAGCCTTCAAGTTTATGACCGCGTGATCCCGCATCAGTCCGAGGCAACGTTATGGGTGCTCGCCTTTGGGGCGATGCTGGCGCTCATGATGGAAACCTTCCTGAAAATCGCCCGCGCGCGCCTCATGGATGGGGCTGGGCGACAGATCGAGGTCGGTGTGCAGGGTCTGCTGATGGACCGGATCCTGGGCATGCGCTCGGACCGGGCCAGCCGCGCGCCGTCGCACCTTTTCAGCTCGATGCGCGAATTCAGCGCGGTCCGCGAATTCTTTACCGCCTCCACCGTGGGCACGATTGCCGACATCCCCTTTATCTTGATATTTCTTCTTCTGGTGACCAGTATCGCGGGAAATGTCGTCTGGGTGCTCGTCATCGGGGCCATTGTCATGGTCGTGCCGGGCTTCTTCTTGCAAAAGAGGATGATCCGCCTGACGCAAGAAACCCAAGGCGCGGGGGCCAAATCCTCGCGATTGCTGCACGAGGCCGTCTTTGAGCTGGACACCCTGAAAACCCAGCGCGCCGAGGACCGGTTTCGCCGCATCTGGACCGAGCTGACGACACTCAGCGCGTTGAAGTCCAGCGATCAGCGCAAGCTGGCCTCGCTGCTGACCTTCTGGAGCCAGGGCATCCAGCAAGCCACCTATATCGGCGCGATCATCATGTGCACTTACCTCGTGTTCGCCGGGCAATTCACGGTCGGCTCGATCATCGCGGTCAGTATCCTGACCTCTCGCACCTTGGCCCCACTGACGCAGATCGCGGGCACAATGGCGCGCTGGGGCAACGTCAAATCGGCGCTGGACGGGCTGGATGCCATTGCAGATGCACCGCAGGACCGCAGCGAAGATCGCAGCTATCTGCGGCGCGAGACGCTGGTCGGCGCGTTCGAGTTGCGCGAGGTGCAATTCGCCTATGATGACGCGGGCGCTCCCACGCTCGACATTCCGGCGATCCAGTTGAACGCCGGGCAGGCGGTGGCCGTGCTGGGCACCAACGGGTCGGGCAAGTCGACCCTGCTCAAGCTGCTTTCGGGCCTCTATCCGCCCTCCCGGGGGCGCATCCTGCTGGACGGCACCGATATGAGCCAGATCGAGCCGCGCGATCTGCGCCGCGGCATTGGCTACCTGGGGCAGGACGTGCGCCTGTTTACCGGCACGCTGCGCGAGAACCTGAACCTGAACCTGCTGGAGCGCGACGACACCCGCCTGATGCAGGCACTGGATTTCGCGGGTCTTGGCCATTTCGTGCGCAGCCACCCCAAGGGCCTCGATGTCGAGATTCTCGATGGCGGGGGCGGTCTGAGTCAAGGGCAACGCCAGTCGGTCGGCTGGGCGCGCCTGTGGCTGCAAGACCCCCGCGTCTGCCTTCTGGACGAGCCGACGGCGGCGCTGGACCAGACGCTGGAGCGCACGCTGGTCAGCCGCCTTGAGACATGGCTGGCCGGGCGCACGGCGGTCATTGCCACGCACCGGATGCCGATCCTGAAACTGACGACGCGCACGTTGATCCTGCAAAACGGACGCATGGCCGTCGATGGGCCGCGCGATCAGGTGCTGGCGCATCTGGCCGCAGCTCAGGAAGGCGCGTAGCATGGCAGTGTCCAGCACGACCCTCAACGCCCAGCTGACCCGGCGGCTCAGCGGTCCCTCCCTGACGATCTGGCTCTGCGCCGCATCTGTGTGCATCTTCATCCTTTGGGCTGCCTTTGCATGGCTGGATGAGATCGTGCGCGCCCAAGGGGCGTTCATCTCGTCCAGTCGCCCGCAGATCATCCAGAACCTCGAAGGCGGTATCCTGTCCGAGCTTCTGGTGCAGGAAGGCGACGTGGTGCGGCGCGGCGATGTTCTGGCACGGCTGCATGGCACGCAGTTCAAGTCATCCGTCGCCGACCTGCGCGATCAGATCACCGCACTTGAAATTCGGCGTCTGCGCCTCGAGGCCGAGCTGGACGGACAGTTCGATTTTGCCGTGCCCGATGACATGGCGGCGCGCACGCCCGACATGGTGGCCTCCGAGCGCGCGCTCTTGGCGGCGCGGCAGGCCGATTTCGTCAAGCGCAGTGAAGGCGCGAAGGCCGTTCTAGTGCAGGCGGCCGAAGAGCGCGGCTTGATGGAGACCATGCTGGCGCGCAAGATTGTCGCGCTGATCGAGGTGACGCGCACGCGCAAGGAACATGCGGATGCGCAAAAGCGATATGACGAGATCATCACCCAGACCGAACTGGAGCGCGCGGAGGAATTCTCCGAAACGCTGAAAGAGCTTGCGACGCTCAAGCAGAATTTGAAGTCGAGCCAGGACCAGTTGAACCGGACGACCCTTGTCAGCCCGATGCGGGGCGTCGTCAACAATCTCAGCGTGACCACCATCGGCGGCGTCGTGCGTCCGGGCGAAGAGATCATGTCGATCACCCCGCTCGATGAGGAGCTATATGTCGAGGCGCGCGTGCCGCCCGAGGATATTGCGGGCCTGCGCAAGGGTCAGGAGGCGACGATCAAGCTGACGGCCTATGATTACACGGTCTACGGCACGCTCAAGGGCGCGGTCGATTTCATATCGGCCGATACGTTCAAGGACGAGCGTGCGCGCGAGGCGGACGGCGATCCGCACTACAAGGTGACGGTGCGCGTCGATATGACCGACCTCACACCGAGGCAGGCCAGCATCGCGATCCGCCCCGGCATGCAGGCCGAGATCGAGCTGCACACCGGCGAAAAGACGGTGCTGCAATACCTGCTCAAGCCGCTCTACAAATCGCGCGAGGCGTTCCGCGAGCCGTAGAGGCGAATTATCGCGAAAAACGCGCGGCACTGCTTCAGACGTCGAGCCAGATCGTGACCGGGCCGTCATTTACCAGCGCTACCTGCATCGACGCCCCGAAACGGCCCGTTTCGCAGGCAATGCCCTCGTTGCGCAGGGCCTCGGTGAAAAGATGGTAGAGGCGTTCGCCCTCGCCGGGCGGCGCGGCGGTGGAAAAGCCGGGGCGATTGCCGCTGCGTGTATCGGCGGCCAGTGTGAACTGGCTGACAACCAGTGCGCTGCCGCCCGTATCGCGCAGCGACAGGTTCATCTTGCCCGCGTCATCCTGAAAGATCCGCAGCTTGGCGATCTTGGCAGCCATCTGGCGCGCCTTGGCATCCTCGTCGCCTTCCATGGCGCAGATGAGGATCATGAGGCCAGGCCCGGTCTGACCGACGAGAGCGCCATCGACTTCGACCGAAGCCTGCGTGACGCGTTGAATGAGGGCGCGCATGGGCCTGCTCCTGTTTTTTGTGCGATGCTGCGATGGGGGCACGGCAGCGTCAAGCGTGGCCGCATGTCTTGCGCGGTGGTGCGGATGGCTATTGCGTTGCGGCGACGAAGCCGATGGCGCCAGCGACCAGAAGGCCGATGAGGATGGCAAAGCCGATCTTCCATGCGGACCACGGCCGCTCGCCCTGGACGCGGCCGGTGCGGCCATTTACCACAAAGCGATAGCTGGCGTCGCGATACTTGTAGGCGGCCATCCAGACGGGCAGCAGGATATGCTTGAACGAGGCATCCGAAACCTCGGTTTCGATCCCGTGGATGCGCTGTCGATCACCGCCGATGTCAAATTTGACGTCGCGCGCAATGACCTCGTCCATGTGTGCGCGCGCCTCGGTGTATCCCTGCTCGAGCGGGACGGTATAGGCCTCGGCGGCGAAGCCGGCGAGATATTCGGGGTTATAGGGCTCCAATGCGGCCAGATCCCAAGGGGGCAGCGCATCGGTGTAGCGTTTGGGCAGGGCGTGCGAGGCCAGCACGAGCACATCGTCGAACGCGCGCGCAACACGTCCCGAAACGCTGCGCCAGCGCACTTTGGGCACGCGGATGGTCTGGCGCTTGCCGTCGCGCATGACGGTGCGCGTCACGTAATAGACTGTGCCCCGTTCGCCGCGATAGGCCGAGCGTGTGGCCGCATCGAAGGTCCAGTAGGGGACATAGATGCCGTTCAGCCTGCGCCCCTTGCGCGCGTAGTCCTTGAGCCCCGAGGGCGCGAACCAGAGCTGGCCCAGCCATTCGGCCATGGCCGCCCGCGCGGTTTGCTCATCCAGCGCGAAGGGCAAGACGCCGCGCGGCTTGAAACGCCGCCGATCGCCCGTGCAAGTGACCATTGGCGTTGCGCAAAAGGGGCACTCGCCCGCATGCGCCTCGCCCGCCAGCGCGACCTCGGCGCCGCAGCTCGGGCAGGAGAGGAGGGGTTTTTCCTCGGTCTCGCCCGTTTCGCGCGGGGCCGCCAGCGCGGCGGCCAGATCAAGCTCGCTCAGCGTGTTGTCCCATGGGCCGGGGCCTGCGATGTCCTGACGGTTGCCGCAGTGATCGCAGATCAGGGCGCCGCCGCCGGGCGCAAAACGCAGGTCTGCGCCGCAGGCGTCGCAGGGAAAGCGGTGCTGGGGATCCTGGGGCGCTTCAGTGTCGGACGAGTGCATTGCGTGGCCGATGCGGGCTTGAGTATTTTTGCCAAGATGAAGCCTTGGGGCAGGGTGGGCCGATCAGCGGCGCTTGGCCCGAGGACCCGTCAGGCAGGCGGCGGCGGGGGCGGCAGAACGGTGAAGAGTTGCGCCAGCTCGGCGATATCCTCGGCGGGCAGCCATCCGTCCTGTCCCGCGGTCCAGACCATCGTGCCGCGTGCCAGCTCGCCCTTGGAGGCCATGCGGCCCATCGCGGCGCGCGAGAACGGGCCGCGCGTCTCGCCATGCTCGGCGATATGCCAGACCCTCTCGGGGGCGGGCGGCGGCGGCGGGGATGCGGGCGCCGTTGACGGCCGAGCGCCCCACGGTCCCTCCTGTGGCTGTTGGTCCTGTTGGCGCGCCATTTGCTGGGCCATGGCCATCCCCATTCCCATGCCGAGGCCAGCGCCCATGCCGCCGCCCCCGGAGGGGTTGCTGGCGGCGCTCGTCATTGCCTCGGCGGTGGAATATTGGGCGTATTTGTTGAGATCGCCGGCGATGCCCATGGAGGTCCGCTTGTCCAGAGCCTTCTCGACAGCGGGCGGCAGCGAGATGTTCTCGATGTATAGCTCGGGAATGGCGAGGCCGTAGGCGGCCACCGTCGGGCTGATCGCGCCTGCCACCAGCTTGCCCAGATCGGCCGTGTTGGCGGCCATGTCGAGCACCGGGATGCCCGAGGCGGCGATGGCGCGGCTGAACTCCTGCACGATGATATTGCGGATCTGGAAGGTAATTTCGTCCTTGGTGAATTCGCCATCCGTGCCGACGATCTCGCTCAGGAAGAGGGCCGGGTCGCTGACGCGCACGGTATAGGTGCCAAAGGCGCGGATCCGTGTTGGGCCGAACTCCGGATCGCGCAGCATGATCGGGTTTTTCGTGCCCCACTTCAGGTCGTTGAACCGTGCGGTGTTGACGAAATAGACTTCGGATTTGAACGGACTCCTGAAGCCGTGATCCCAATGCTGAAGCGTTGTCATCACCGGCATGTTGTTGGTTTCGAGCATGTAAAGACCGGGAGTGAACACATCGGCCAGTTGACCTTCGTGGATGAAGACTGCGGCCTGCCCCTCGCGCACGGTCAGCTTGGCGCCATATTTGATCTCATGTCCTTCGCGCTGGAACCGCCAGACCATCGTGTCGCGGGTGTCGTCTGTCCAATGGATGACGTCGATGAATTCGCCGGTCAGAAAGTCGAAAATGCCCATGACGTTCTATCCTTCGTCGGTTTTGTCGCTGAGGTCAGTCAAGCATGTATGGAGGGGCGTGCCAATTGGAAAGGGCGCTGTGCGCGTCGCTGGCTCCGTAGCATCATGGCCCCGATCAACTGGGCCGCGATCAACTTGGCCCGCCGCGCTGCTCTGCGATGAGCTGGGTCAGGATCGGACGGGCGGTCTCGAAACTCATGCCCGGCTTCAGGCGCGGCG
The DNA here is from genome assembly GCF_037083805.1 of Roseovarius sp. D0-M9. Classification (NCBI taxonomy): domain Bacteria; kingdom Pseudomonadati; phylum Pseudomonadota; class Alphaproteobacteria; order Rhodobacterales; family Roseobacteraceae; genus Roseovarius; species Roseovarius sp. D0-M9. The sequence continues at coordinate 48,253 of NZ_JBAPKZ010000010.1, forward strand.
AGTAGAGCAGGCGCAGCAGTTCCTCGTCCTGTCTTGTCAGCAGAGCGAATTCATCATCGTCGTTGAAGATCGAAGGTCGCGCGCGCGGGCTGTCATTGGCAAGGCCAAGGCCCTGCGCCAGCTCCTCGTGAACGCAGGATTTGCGCAAAAGGCTTGGATGCTCGGCGCGGATCAGGGCGATGGCGCGGCGGTAGGTGTGATCGTCGTTATTGTCCGAAAAGGCGATGACGAGGCAATGGATCGAGCGCGGCAATCTGCGAAAGAGGTCGAGCGAGGCGGGGTTGATGTTGGGCACGAGGGTTCGGACCCGATCAGCTGCCTGATCGCGATCGTCCTCGCCCATGAAGAGGACGTTGAAATTGGCGTTCGCGCCCGCACCGGCACTGATCGGATGGCCGGTGACACGGGCGAGGCGGGCGGCATAGCGCCTGACCAGCGCCCGGTCGGCGTCCCGCTCTGCGTCTGGCACGGAGGTGCCGAATTCGACGCTCATTCGTACGGGCCCGGTCCATTTGCGCAAGGCCCTCTCGCGGCCGTTGCTTGGGATCAGCCCCCGGTTTCGGGCGTATTCGTCCCGAAAGGCGATGGCCTCGAAATTGCGCAGCAGATCGGTATCGGTATAGGGCGTGTCCTGGCCGCCGCCATCCGTGCGCAATAGGCCCTGCGCCACCAGGCTGGCCTCGACGCGGGTGTAATAGGCGGCCAAGTTCTGGCTTCGCTCGGACGGGCCGGGGTCGGGGGCAGGGGCCGGGGCAGGCGGCTTCAGGGTCGCAGGGCGTGCCTGCGGCGTGGCGGTGGGCGGCGCGGGCGTGTCGGTGCAGGCCGCAAGGGAGGCAATCCCTGCCGCTGCCAACAGTCCCCGTGCGAAGCCGGCCGTCCGCATCGCCTCAGCCCTTGGTGGCCGTGGCGACGGTATCGCCCAGTCCGGTCTTGCGTGACTTGGCCGAGGCGAGCGTATCGCGCAGCTCGGTCTCCATCTTTTGCAGGTCCTCTTCGGCGGCGGCGCGGCGTGCCTTGCCCTCGTCTGCGATTTGCAGGCTCTCCTGAATGGTGCCGATGAGATCGGCGTTGGCCTTTTTCACGGCCTCGATGTCAAAGACGCCGCGTTCCATCTCTTCGCGGATGACCTTGTTGCTCTGGCGCAGGTTGGCGGCATTGGCGGTCAGTAGCTCGTTGGTCAGATCATTCGCGCCGCGCACGGCCTCGGCGGCCTCTCGGCTGCGCTGGATGGTGACGGCTTGGGCCAGCTGGGTCTCCCACAGGGGCACGGTGTTGACGAGGGTCGAATTGATCTTTGTGACGAGGCTCTTGTCGTTTTCCTGCACAAGGCGGATGGACGGCAGCGATTGCATCGTGACCTGCCGCGTCAGTTTCAGGTCGTGCACGCGCCGCTCCAGATCGTCACGGGCCGAACGCAGGTCGCGCAGCTCCTGCGCCTTCATCACCTGATCGTCCTCGGGCGCCGCATCGACCTCGGCCTCCTTGGCGGGGATGTCGTTCTCGTCCAGCATGCGGATCTTTTCCTCGCCAGCGGCGATGTATAGCGCGAGCTCGTCATAGAAGGTCAGCGTGCGGTCATAGAGCATGTCGAGCGATCTGATGTCCTTCAGCAGGACATGTTCGTGGCGCAGCAGATCGTCGGTGACCTTGTCGATCTGCGCCTGAACCGTCTCGAAGCGGGCGGTGAACTTGGCAAAGGGGGCGGTGCGGCCCAGAAGCTTTTCCCACCACGACCGCTCGCGGCGCACGTCCAGCTCGCTGACGGAAAACCCGCGAATCGTGGTGACGATGCCGCGCAGGCTGTCTCCGGCAGGTCCGACGTCCTTGTTGCGCACGCCCTGAAGCATGGATTGCGAGATTTCCTGCAATTCGGCCTGCGCTGCGGAGCCAAAGGAGACGATGGACTGCGTGTCGTCCATGTCGATCTCTCCCATGCGCTTCTTGATTTCAGCACTGGCGGGCTGGTCTGCGTCCTTGAGCGTTACGATAGCATTGGCGTCCTTGGGGACGGGCAGGATGTGCTGGCTGACTTCGGTGACTTCGGCAAGGCTGGCTTCGGCCTTTTGGCGAACATTCTCGGGCATCATTGATCCTCTCGGGTCGGGGATGGGGGCAAATGGACGCCTTCGCGCTCAAGCCGGTCACGCAGCACGCCGATTTCAATATCAAGCGCACCTTGATCGTTTTCTAGCAGCTTCTGCGTCTTGGCGGAAAAATTCTGATCCAGATCGTCCAGAAGGGCCAGATAATCGGCGCGGGCCGCCGCATCCTGGCTGCGCGAATAAAGATCGGCAAAGCGGATCGTCGCGTCGCGCGCGCCCATCAGATAGACGCCGGTATAGCGCCGCGCCGCGCTCAGGTCGCGCGGATCGTCCTCAAGGGTGCGCAGCATGGTGCGCACGGTCGCCTGAAACTGCGCCACCCGCTCTTCCAGCCGCCGGTCGCGGGCGCGCGAGATGGCGTCCGACATCTGGGTTAGCAGCGTCTCGGCCTCGCGCACGGTGCGTGCGACGCGGTCCTGTTGGAACGTGTCGATGCCCTCCATCCCCTTGTCGCGAAAGGGATCAATTCCGAAGGCGGCGATATGCAGCCCGGCGGTGACGATGCCATAAAGCGCGGCGGCGGTTACGCCGTCGCTGGGATATGCGGCCAGCGCGATGCCAAGCCCTGCCAGCGTCGAGGAGAAGAGCTTGCGCGGGATACCGGGGCAGCGGGCGACCTTGCGCTCGGCATAGGCGGCCTCGGCGCGCAAGCCGCCCCGCAAGAGCCATGCCGAGAGGGCAAGCACCGCCGCCGATACCGCGCCCACGGCCAGTTCCGCCGCGCCGCTGTTGAGCGAGGCAAAAAGGACCACGGCAGCAGGCACGAACATCAGATTCGCGCGTGCCCCCACGGGATCGACTCGAGGGCGTGCGGACGGGTCGCCACTGCGGCCGCCGGTCTTGCCGTCATGGCCTGGGCTGAACTTGCCGCCAAAGCGCTGCGCCATCCGTTCAGAGCCCCCCCAGAAGGCCGCTGGTCACACCCAGCATCAAGAGCAGCAGTGCCGTGAAACTCACTTTTTCCATACCGTTTCCCTTGGTGTTCCCGATGGTATCTTGTGCCAGATCCCGCGCAGCCGAATGCCCCTCGCGCGCGGCCCGCGTCAGCGCGCTCAGAGCGGCCCCGGCCAGTGCAAGCACCGCAAGAGCCAAGAAGATAAAGAACAAGAGCCGTACCACCAATCGCCGCCATTCTGTGTTGCGCCTGTAAAACGTAGGGGATGCACAGCGCCGTTACCAGAGGCAACCGGGCAGGAACCTCTGCTGGCGGCCTATTGCGGCGTGCTGGAGCGACAGCACCCGTCATCGCCCGGCGAGGCGCCATGACAGGCATCCTCACTCTTGAGGGCAAGAGGGCCGGGTGGGCAATGCGCCGGGCGTCAGTCCTGGTTGCGCCGCCTTGTGCCGCCGGGGCCGGGCTTGCGCGGGGCGCTGCTGCGGCTGCCTTGGGGTTTGGGCCCCGAGGGCTTGGTGCCGGGTTTGCCGCCAAATTTCGAGGCAGGCTTGCCCTTGGGTGATGCGCCGGTCCGTGCGCTTGGTTTTTCGCCGGAGTCCGCATCCGCCCTTGCACCGGATTTCGTGCTGAACATCGTGCCGAACTTGGCACTGGATTTTGCGCCGGGCTTCGCACCGGGTTTATGTCCGGGCCGAGCGCCGGGTTTTGCGGCGGGCTTCGCATCGGGGCGCGTGCCGGGTTTGCCGGTGACCCTGCCGCCGCGCGACACTTCGGGCTTTGCAGGCCCCGGCTTGCCCGCGAGCGAGGCCAGTTTGCGACGTGGGCGCGCCTTGGGCGCATCGGGGGCGGTCTCTGCTTCGGCTGCCATCCCCAGCTGATCGCGCATGACGCGCGGGCGCACTTCCTCGACGGCGCCAGATTTCAGCTCTCCCAGTTGGAAGGGGCCATAGCTGACGCGGATCAGGCGGTTGACCGTCAGGCCCACGGCCTCCATCGCGCGGCGCACTTCGCGGTTGCGGCCCTCGCGGATGGCAACCGTCGCCCAGGCGTTCGCGCCTTGCTGGCGGTCGAGGCTGACGGCCATCGGCTGAAACCGCTCACCGTCCAGCACCAGACCCGCGCGCAGCGGCGCAAAGGTCTCTTCGGTCGGGCGGCCATTGACGCGCACGCGATATTTGCGCAGCCAGCCGGTGCTCGGCAACTCAAGCTTGCGCTTGATCCCGCCGTCATTGGTCAGCAGCAGCAGCCCCTCGGACGTGATGTCGAGGCGGCCCACGGTCATCACGCGGGGCAGATCCTCGGGCAATTCGTCAAAGATCGTGCGCCGGCCCTGCTCGTCGCTGTTGGTAGTCACGAGGCCGACGGGCTTGTGATAAAGCCAGAGGCGCGCAGGCTCGGGCGGGGCCAGCGGCTTGCCGTTGACGGTGATTCGGTCGCGCGGCGTCACGTTAAGGGCGGGGCTGTTGATCACCTTGCCGTCCACGGTGACGCAGCCGGTCTCGATGAGGCGCTCGGCCTCACGGCGGCTGGCGACGCCCGCGCGTGCGATGACCTTGGCGATACGCTCGCCCGGAGGGGTGCCGGAGTCCGGGGTGCCGGATTTTGGATTATCTGTGCTCATGGCGGGGCAATAGCGCATAGAGGCGGCTCGCGAAAGCGTCTATCGCTTGGCCGCGCGGAATGGCAGAAGGGACGGATGAGCTTTGCCAGCCATATGGATGCCGCCCTTGACGAGGCGCGCGCCGCCGCCGCGCGCGGCGAAGTGCCGGTCGGCGCCGTGCTCCTTGATGCGTCCGGCGCGGTGGTGGCGCGGGCGGGCAACCGCACCCGTGAGTTGAGCGATCCCACCGCCCATGCCGAGATCCTCGCCATCCGCGCTGCTTGCGCCGCCGCCGGGTCCGAGCGGCTGGCGGGCCATACGCTCTATGTCACGCTGGAGCCTTGCGCCATGTGCGCGGCCGCCATCGCCGCCGCGCGTCTCAAGGCGGTGCATTTCGGCGCCAGCGATCCGAAATCGGGCGGTGTCCTGCACGGCGCGCGGGTTTTCGCGCATCCTCAGGCTCATCACGTGCCGGAGGTTTACGACGGTATCGCGGCAGAGGATTGCGAGTCGCTGCTCAAGGCGTTTTTTGCCTGGCGGCGCGGGTGAACGTGCATAGGATGGCTGCGCCCGGTTGGCCTGCGATTACGCGCATTTCGCGCGGCCCGCACGCAAGGACCGTAGGGTGAACTGCCCATCCCGAACCTCGCTCAACCCGCGCAGAAGCGACAGTTGGCGGCGTATCACCCGCCCGGATCTGACGATCCTGCGCGCGGGCTGGGCGACGAAATCGGCATCGAGGACTTCGGGAAAGAGCGCGGTGATCTCGGCCAGGTTCTGCGAGGGCAGGGTGCGCAGCGCCTCCGGCCCCAGCAGCAGGCTCTCGCTGGGGGCGCCATTGCCGTAGATGACCTGATGCGCGTCGAAGAGCAGGTGATAATAGGCGACGCCCGCGCGGTCACGATCCACGCTGATGCCCGGCAGGCATGTCAGCCGGATGGCCGGTATCAGCACGTCATCGCTGCCAAAGGCGCCATGTGCCGCGGCGCTGCGCACCAGCATGCGGTGCTGGCGCGAGACCGAAAGGGCGGCAGTGGGGCAGCCGGGCCCGAGGGCACCGGGGGCAATCAGGATCGGGCAGAGGGTTTCATCCTCGCGCAGATCAGCCGCCGAGAGCCGCATGCCGCCGATCCAGCGCAGGGGCTGGGCGCCACTGTCGGCGGTCATGATGCGGTCCCCCGGTGTCAGATCCTCGACCGGGCAGGGGCCCTCTTCGGTCTCGATCAATGTGCCCTCGGCAAAGCAGACCGCGCCGTTGATCGTGATCGTGACCACTTGGGTATCACTGCGGCCATCGGCATCCAGCATCCTGACGGTAAACACATCGGTAAGCGTATCGCCCGGATCAAGCGCCTTCACCACCGGATCGTCGTCGTTCAGATCATAGCTCCACAGGCCGGTCGCGGGATTGATCGTCGCCGTGCCGTATGCTGCGCTGCCGCTGATCGACCAGATGTCGTCATTGTTGCCGGTAAGAACGCCCACATCGTCCAGATCGCCGGTGACGATGACGCCGCTGCCTTCCAGAACGGATCCGGTCGTGTCTCCGCCTATGGTCGGGGTGCCCATCAGGCATGCTCCCGATCGAGATGACGCGCAAACTGCCCGGCGCCATAGGATGTCAGCTGAATGGGGGCGCCGTCCTGCTCGCGTGTCCATTCGATGACCCGGTACCGGGTGCCGGCGCGGTTGTGCCATAAGGTGCGCACGCGCAGCACCTCGGGTTTGCGGGCCAGCACGCCCAGCACCTGCTCCAGATGGCCAAAGGGCGCGACGAGATCAATGATCCATTTCGACGTGCCACTGTTCCATTGATGTGGCTCCAGTGTGCGGTGCTCCAGCGCCAGACGCCGCTCGGCCTCGGGGTCGAGGCCGGCCCATGTGACGAACGCGCGCGGATGGCCATCGCTGCGGAATATGCGGTATTGCCCCAGCCTGAGCGCCGGTTCGAGATCGGTGAAGAGTTGCGCGTGGCTGCGGGCTTGGTGAAAGGGGCTGAGCGCGGCCAGAAAGCTCATCGCGCCCAAGTCCGCCAGCATGTCCTGCGGCCAGTCGAACCAGCCCTGCGGAAAGGGCTCGCTGCGCTCGCCTTTGCGCGCAGCTTGGCTCAGCGCTGCGAGATGACGCATCGAGGCCCGCATGAAGTCCTGATTTTGCTTGCTCACCCGAAGGGCCTGTCTGGCTGTGAGGCAGCGGCGCGGTCGGTCCACCAGCTACGGCTTACCATATCCCGCTTCAACATTGAAAACGGGTGATACCAAACTGACCATGCATGCCCGGTTTTGAAAACTGCTCGTGTCGCCGCGTTTTTGCGGTCTTGGTTTTCTTTTACTTCAATCACGGCCTGATTTTCAAGGTTTTCTTGAAAGATGAGCCAGTTGAACATTGGATAAGAGTGCGCTTGCGTCCAGTGGCTGCGCCTGCTCCTTCTGGCACCGTGTGTCGCCGCTGCGGCATCCTGCCCGCTGGATTTCGGGGTGCGCTGGGCTAATTGCTGGACATGACAGAAAAGCCAAAGACATCCGTGCTCTACAACGCCAGCTGCCCCGTCTGCAATTTCGAGATGCAGCACTACAGGCAGTATGCGGTGCAAGAAGATTTGCCGATCCGCTTTGACGATCTGAATTCCGAGGCGCGCGCCGTTTGGGGGATCGACGCCGATACGGCGGCGCGCAGGCTCTATGTGCTGCACAAGGGCACGCTCTACTCGGGCATTCCGGCATTTCTGGTTCTGTGGGCGCAGATGCCCAAGTATCGCTGGCTGGGCCGCATCGTGGGTCTGCCGGGCATCAGACAGATCGCCGCGCTGCTCTATGACTACATTCTCGCGCCGCTGATCTATCGCTGGCATCTTCACCGATTGCGCAAATCGCGGGCCGTTGGGGAGCGCTGAAATATGCTCGATTTCCAGCCGAGGCGCGCCATTTGAAGCTTGGGGCGGGAACGGAGTGCAAGTGTGCCAAGAAACGACGACGATAGCGGTGCTGCGGTGCCGAGGGGCCGGGCGCGGCGGCTGTTTCAATTCGGCAGCATCGCCTCGGGCATCGCGGGCGGTGTCGCGGTGGGCGGCATGCGCGCGTTGGCGACGGGCAGGCGGCCGGATATGTCGCAACTGTTGCTGACACCGGCCAATACGGCACGGCTGACCGGCGGGCTGTCGCATCTGCGCGGCGCCGCGCTGAAACTCGGGCAGATGCTTTCGATGGACACCGGGCTGGTTCTGCCAGATGAGCTGACGGAAATCCTGAGCCGGATGCGCGACGATGCCCGCCACATGCCTCCGAAACAGCTTCAGACCACGCTGAACGGTGAGTGGGGCGAGGGGTGGTATGGCCGCTTTGCCCGGTTTGATGTGCGCCCCTTTGCGGCGGCCTCGATCGGCCAGGTCCACCGCGCGACCACAAAAGACGGGCGTGATCTGGCGATCAAGGTGCAATATCCCGGCGTGCGCGCCAGTATCGACAGCGATGTGGACAATATGGCCACGCTCTTGCGCGTGCCGGGGATATTGCCGCGCGGCATGGATGTGGCGCCCCTGATGGCCGAGGCCAAGCGCCAGTTGCACGCCGAGGCCGATTACCTTGCCGAGGCGCAGCATCTTGCGCGGTTTGGTCGCCTGCTTGCCGGATCCGAAATCTTCGTTCTGCCCGAACTGCACGAGGCGCTTTGCACGCCTCAGGTTCTGGCGATGACCTATGTGCCGGGCGCGCCGCTGGAGAGCCTCGTCGATGCGCCGCAGTCCGTGCGCGACAAGGTGGCCGCCGCATTGATCGACCTCGTGCTGCGCGAGCTTTTCGTTTTTGGCGCAATGCAGACGGACCCCAATCTGGCGAACTACCGCTATGGCGCCGAAACGGGGCGCATCGTGCTGCTGGATTTTGGTGCGGTGCAGCCAATCGCCCCGGAATTGGCCAGCGATTTCCGGGCTCTCGCACGGGTCGCCCTGACAGGCGGCCCGGACGAAACGCGCGCGGCCATGCTACGCATCGGCTATTTCGGCCCCGATACCGCGCCGCATCACCGCGACCTGATCCAGTCGATGTTCGAGGCGGCGATGGCGCCACTGCGGCAGGATACGCCGTTTGATTTCGGCACCAGCGATCTCTTGGAACAGCTGCGAAAAATGGGCCTCGCCATTGGCGATGATCGCGAGCTGAGCCATGTGCCGCCCGCCGCAACGCTCTTTTTGCATCGCAAGATCGGGGGCATGTATCTGATGGCGGCCAAACTGCGCGCACGCGTCGCGCTGCGCCCAATGATCGAGGCATATTGCACCACGGACGCAGCCTGAGAATAACCTTGAGATTACCTGCGAAATTTTGACATAGGACATTGTGCCAGACCTTTCTGCATGGCCATATTGCGCCATGGATATTCTGAGCATGGATGCACGCGCCCAATCTGCGGCGCTTGAGCGGGGGGATCTGTCGGCGCTTGAGCTGATGGATGCCACCTTGGAGCGGATCGATGCGGTCAATCCGCAGGTGAATGCGATTGTCAGCTTGCGCGATGCAGGCCGCTTGCGGGAGGAGGCGCGCGCTGCCGATGCGGCGCCGCGCAGCGGTTGGCTGCATGGCATGCCCATTGCGATCAAGGATCTGGCGAATGCGGCGGGTCTGCCCACCTCGATGGGATCACCGCTTTTTGCGGGGCAGATCGCACAGGCCGACGACATCATGGTCGCGCGCCTGCGCGCGGCGGGCGCGATCATCATTGGCAAGACCAACACGCCCGAGTTCGGTCTGGGGTCGCACACGTTCAACCCGGTGCATGGGGCAACGCGCAACCCCTACGATCTGGAGCGCTCGGCCGGAGGATCGTCTGGCGGTGCGGCGGCGGCGCTGGCAACGGGGATGCTGACGGTCGCGGATGGCTCGGACATGATGGGCAGCCTGCGCAACCCGGCCGGGTGGAACAATGTCTTTGGCATGCGTCCCACCTGGGGGACCGTGCCGGGTGAACCAGCGGGCGACATGTTCCTGCATCAGCTGTCCACGGCGGGCCCGATGGCGCGCAGCCCTGCGGATATGGCGGCGCTTCTCGATACGATGACGGGCCGGGATCCGCGCCAACCGCTCAGCATCGAAGGGGCCAAGACACTGGTCGGGATCGACGAGGCGCCGGACGGGCTGCGAATCGGCTGGCTGGGCGATTGGGGTGGTGCGCTGCCTTACGAGGACGGGATCACCGAGATCTCCGAGGCGGCACTGGCCCAGATGGCAGATCTGGGCCACCGGATCGAGACGCTGCCCGCACCGTTCGATGCCGAAATGATCTGGCGCTCATGGTGCGATCTGCGCTCGTTCGCGGTCGTGGGAAATCTGGGCCCCATCTACCTTCAGGAGGACAAGCGCCCCTATCTGAAGCCCGCGGCCCTTTGGGAAATCGAGCGCGGTCTGGTCATGCAGGCCTGTGATGTGCAGCGCGCGAGCGAGGAGCGCTCGCAATGGTTCCGCCGCGCGAGCGCGCTCTTCGAGAGCTTCGATGTGCTGGTGCTGCCCTCAGCGCAGCTTTGGCCCTTCGACGTTAGCTGGACCTATCCGGAGAAGGTCGCCGGGCGCGATATGGACACCTATCACCGCTGGATGCAGGTGGTCGTTCCCGCGGGGCTGATCGGTCTGCCGGTGGTCAACGTGCCGATCGGCTTTGGCGCGCAGGGGCTGCCTGCGGGCCTTCAGTTGATCGGGCCGCGTGGCAGCGATGCGGCGCTCTTGCGGCTGGCGCAGCAATGGCATGGCGCGACGGGCTGGTCACATCGCCGCCCGCCGCCCATCGCGGAGGGCTGAGATTTGGCGACCGCGATCGAGCGCGCGCACGGGGTGCCGCCCTTGCGCAGCCCGTCGCCGGCGCTGCTGCGCGCCGCGCTGGCCGCTGGCTGGCAGGATTTTCGCGCCGCGCCTGCCTTTGGCCTGATCGTCTCGGCTTTGTGCCTTGCGGCAGGGTGGGGGATGACCGCCCTCACGGTCTGGGCGGGGCATACGTTCTGGCTGGTGCTGGGGGTGTTCGGCTTTCCGCTTGTGGCACCTTTCGCGGCCTTGGGTACCTATGAGGTATCGCGCCTCCTCGGTCTGGGTGAGAGGCCATCGGTGGGCCGCGTCCTTCATGCCCTCTGGCATGAGCGCGGACGCCACCTGCCGATGCTCTGCGCGCTGATGATGGTGATGCTGCTCTTCTGGTTCTTTCTGGGTCACATGATTTTTGCGCTTTTCCTCGGCCTCAAGCCGATGACGAACATCATGACTTCGGGTGAGGTTTTCCTGAGCGTGGACGGCCTGATGATGCTGGCCTTCGGTTCGGCCATCGGGGCGGGGTTTGCGCTGTTTCTTTACTCCATCTGCGTGCTCGGCCTGCCTTTGCTGCTGGACCGCGAGGTGGATTGCATCACCGCAACGGCGCGCAGCACCCAGATGGTTCTGGCCCATCCTTGGGTCATGCTGGGCTGGGCCGCGTTCATCGCAATCGTGCTGGTGCTTGCGATGATCCCTGCGTTTTTCGGACTTCTGGTGGCGCTGCCGTGGCTGGGCCACGCGTCCTGGCACATCTATGCGGGATTGAAGGCAGACTGAGCAGACCGAGCGCCGCGCGCGCAGATCTGCGCGCGCGGCAATGGCCAGAAAAATCCGGGCCTCAAAGGTCGAGCGCCTCCATGACTTTCGGCTCGATGACGCGGGTGCCGGGCAGGGCGGCGATCAGCGTCTCGGCCGACTGCTCCAGCGCGTCGAACGTGCGGTAGTGGCAGGGAATCACCGTCTTGAAATCAAAGAACGTCTTGGCCGCATAGGCGGCGCGGCGCATGTCCATGGTGAAATGGCCGCCCGCGCAGAGGATGCCGATCTCGGGCGCGTGCAGATCCTGAAACACCTTCATGTCAGCCATCACGTCGGTATCACCGCTGACGTAGATGGTGCGCCCCTCGGCCTCGATCATGAAGCCGCATTCGCTGCCCGGCACATGGGGGCCATCCTTGCCGGCAAAGCTGCTGGAATGGGTCGCATGGACCATGGTGACGCGCACGCCCCCCAGATCGACGGTGCCGCCCTTGTTGAAGCCGATGGTTGCAATGCCTTAATGCTCTTCCCAATAGCCCATCAGGTCAAACTGGCCGACGACGGGCACGTCCAGCTTGCGCGCCAGATCGAGCGTGTCGCTCGCGTGGTCGAAATGGGCATGGGTCAGCAGGATATGGGTTGCGCCTTCGGTCGCGGCCTTGTGATGCTCTTCGGGCAGCATCGGATTGCCGTTCAGCCATGGGTCGATCAGCAGGACCTGCCCGGCCCATTCGATCCGAAAAGAACTGTGTCCGAGCCAGATGATTTTCATGTCTATTCTCCTAAGTTACCCAGCATCAGTGTAGCTGCGCAGTGCGCGGAGGAAAGCAGGAAAGGGAGGCAACCGGGGTGGACTGGACGCGCCAGATCGACGGCTATTGCGAGCGGATGGGCACGGGCCTCTGGGCCGAGCCGGTGAATGCGGCGACGAACCTTGCTTTTCTGCTGGCGGCGGTGGTGATGGCGCGCCGTCTGCATGTTGCGGGGCGCGAGGGCGCGGATCTGCGGCTGGCGTGGCTGCTTGTGCTGTGTTTGGCCATGATCGGTATCGGCAGCCTGCTGTTCCATACGGCGGCGCAGGTTTGGGCCGCACTGCTGGATGTCGTGCCCATCGGTGCCTTTACGCTGGTGTATCTCTATGCAGCGCATCGCGCATTTTTCGGCTGGGGCCGGGCGGTGTCGCTTCTTGGGGCACTTGCGTTCATCCCCTTCGCGATGGCCGTCTCGGCGCTTTTCGCGCCGCTGATCGGCGGATCGGCTGCTTATGCTGCGCTGCCGCTGGCGATCTTTGGCTATGGGGCCGCCCTGAGCGCCCGCGCACCGCGCACGGCGTCGGGGCTGGTGGCGGGGGGCGTGCTACTGAGTCTGTCGATCACGGCGCGCGCGCTCGACGCGCCGCTCTGTGGGGTGTGGCCGCTTGGCACCCATTTCCTGTGGCACCTGCTCAATGCGCTGATGCTCGCGTGGATGATCGAGGTTTACACCCGCCACATGCTTGCACGCGAGGGCGCCGGGCGCTAAACGCAAAGCCAAGAAACGAGCGGAGTTTGCGCCATGTCCATCGACCTTGAAACCGCCGCCCGCGTGGCCAAGCTGGCGCGCATCCGCGTCGAAGAGGACGCGCTGCCTGCCTTGGCGGATGAGTTCAACACCATCCTCGGCTTTATCGAGCAACTGGGCGAGGTCGACGTGGACGGCGTCGAGCCGATGGTCTCGGTCACGCCCATGCGCCTGCCGCGCCGTGCCGATGAGGTCACGGACGGCAACCAGCAAGCCAAGGTTCTGTCGAATGCGCCCGATGCGCGCGAGGGCTTCTTTGCCGTGCCGAAGGTGGTGGAATGATGACCGATCTCAATGCTCTGACGATTGCCGATGCCCGTGACGCCCTGCGCAGGGGTGATGTGACCAGCGCCGAGCTGACCGAGGCATGCCTGACCGCGATTGAGGGCGCGGGCGCACTCAATGCGTTCGTGCATGACACGCCCCAGCAGGCGCGGGATATGGCCGCCGCCGCCGATACGCGCCTCAAGGCGGGTGATGCCCCCGCGATGTGCGGCATCCCGCTGGGTATCAAGGATCTTTTCTGCACGCGCGGGGTGCCCAGCCAGGCGGGCAGTGGCATCCTCAAGGGGTTCACGCCCGAATACGAATCGACCGTCACGCAGAACCTTTGGGATGCGGGTGCGGTCATGCTGGGCAAGCTGAACATGGATGAATTCGCCATGGGCTCGTCCAATGAGACAAGCGTCTATGGCGGGGCCGTGAACCCGTGGCGCCGCGGGAATGAGGACACACCGTTGACGCCCGGCGGCTCCTCCGGCGGATCGGCAGCGGCCGTGGCCGCCGATCTGTGCCTTGGCGCGACGGGCACCGACACGGGCGGCTCGATCCGCCAGCCTGCGGCATTTACCGGCATCACCGGCATCAAGCCCACCTATGGGCGGTGCTCGCGCTGGGGCGTCGTCGCCTTCGCCTCAAGCCTTGATCAGGCGGGGCCGATGACCAAGACGGTGCGAGACTCGGCCATCATGCTGAGCGCGATGTGCAGCCATGACCCCAAGGACAGCACCAGCGCCGACTTGCCGGTGCCCGATTTCGAGGCGATGCTGACCGGTAACATCAAGGGCAAGGTGATCGGCATTCCGCGCGAATACCGCATGGAGGGCATGCCCGCCGAGATTGAAACCCTCTGGGCGGAGGGCCGTGCCATGCTCGAGGATGCGGGCGCCGAGCTGCGCGACATCTCGTTGCCGCATACCAAATACGCGCTGCCCGCCTATTACGTCATTGCGCCCGCTGAGGCGTCGTCGAACCTCGCGCGCTATGACGGGGTGCGCTATGGCCACCGGGCCAAGCTGGCCCCCGGCGACGGCATCACCGAGATGTATGAGAAAACCCGCGCCGAAGGCTTTGGTGCCGAGGTGCAGCGCCGCGTGATGGTCGGCACCTACGTGCTGAGCGCGGGCTTTTATGACGCCTATTACAACCGCGCCCGCAAGGTGCGCACGCTGATCAAGCGCGATTTTGAGCAGGTGTTCGAGGCTGGTGTCGATGCGATTCTGACCCCGGCCACACCCAGCGCCGCGTTTGGTCTGGGCGAGATGGCCAATGCCGACCCGGTGCAGATGTATCTCAACGATGTTTTTACCGTAACGGTGAACCTTGCGGGCCTTCCGGGCGTTTCCGTACCAGCCGGGCAGGATGCAAACGGCCTGCCGCTGGGCCTGCAACTGATCGGGCGCCCGTGGGAGGAAGGCGATCTGCTGAATTGCGCCTACGCGCTCGAACGGTCTGCCGGATTTGTGGCAAAGCCCGGCAAATGGTGGTAACCCCCGGCTGGCGGCTGTCCGCCGCCCAATAACGAGGCGAATGTGAACATGCGACTTCCCTTTATCATGGCGGCCCTTACGGCGCTTGCCGCATGCGGCACATCCATCCCCGAAAGCGGGCCTGACAACGGTGCTGGCGTCGGTTTTGGGGATTATTCGGAATATCAGGCGCGCCGCGATGCCGAACTTGCGGGAGGTGCATTGACGGCACCCGACCCGGTTTCGGCCAGTCCGCTTGATGGCACCGGCGGCGCCATGAGCGCCGACAGTGATGACAGCGACGATATTGCCGCGCAGACGCGCGCCGCGCTGGGTACGGGGCCGAGCGATCTTTCGGCCAATTCGGGCAGCACCGGCGATCTGGCGACGCCGGGCAACCCTTCCGCGCCGATCACCAATAGCGCCGGTATTTCCGTCGAGAACAACTTCGACGAAGTCAGCTCACGGCGCACGATCGAGGATGACGCCGCACGTGTGGCCGCGCAGAGCCAGCAATATCAGCTCGCGACGGTCCAGGCCTTGCCCAGCCGTACAGGCAGCGAGGGCCCTAACATCGTTGCCTATGCGATCAGCACCACTCATGCGCCTGGAAAACAGCTCTATCGCCGGGTCGGGTTGAACAAGCAGTCCAAGTTCGAGCGTAATTGCGCGGTTTATTCCGGCCCGGATCTGGCGCAGATTGATTTTCTGGCGCGTGGCGGCCCCGAGCGGGATCGCCTTGGCCTTGACCCCGACGGCGATGGTTTTGCCTGCGCATGGGATCCGCGCCCCTTCCGGCGTGCAGCCGGCGGCTGATCCTGCCGGTGACGGGGGGTGTCGCGCGGACCGTGACGGGCGAGGGCGGGGCCGAGTGGCACCCATCTCCGAACTTCGGGGACCGGCGCGGCGGATTGCGCCCCGAGATCCTGCTGATCCATTTTACAAAGATGCGCAGCGCTGAGGAGGCGCTGGAGCGGCTGTGCGACGCCTCAGCCGAGGTGTCGTGCCACTACCTCATCGCCGAGGATGGGCGCCTGTGGCAGATGGTGGATGAGGTTGCGCGTGCCTGGCATGCAGGGCGAGGCAGTTGGCGCGGCAAGGCCGACGTCAATTCACGCTCGATCGGGATTGAACTGGCCAGCCGTGGCACACACCCCTTTGCCGAGCCGCAGATGCGCGCGCTCGAAGGGCTGATGGGCGGCATCATGGGCCGCTGGGAGATCTTGCCCGAAAATGTCATCGGGCATTCGGACATCGCGCCTGACCGCAAGGATGATCCCGGTCCGCACTTCGACTGGCGACGATTGGCCTTGCAGGGCTTGGCCGTCTGGCCGGATGCTGAGCCTGAGCCGGATGGAGCCGCATCGTCTGAGGTATTTCGCAGACTGGCCTCAAAGGTGGGCTATGGCGCCGAGTTTTCAGATGCCGATGTGCTGGCGGCCTTGCGCCTGCGCTGGCGTCCGTGGGCGCGCGGGCCGCTGTCGGCGCGCGATATATCCGTGCTGGCCGACATCGCTGCGCGCTTTGGCGTTGACCGGGGGGACGCGGACGCTTAGGTGCAGCACTGCGCGGAGGGCCGGATGGCCGCTTTGGCAGGTGCGAGCCTGCCGGGGAGGAAAGTCCGGACTCCACAAGACAACGGTGCCGGGTAACGCCCGGCCGGGGTAACCCGAGGGAAAGCGCCACAGAAAACAGACCGCGTTCGACACGTCGGGCGTAAGGGTGAAACGGTGGGGTAAGAGCCCACCGCGGGGCTGGCAACAGCGCCGGCACGGCAAGCCCCACCGGGAGCAATGCCAAATAGGGACCGCGCGCGGGGCAGGTCGGCCATGCCGATACCGCCCGCAGGCACGTCTTGGCCCGGCGGTCCGGGTTGGCAGCCAAAGGGGCGGTGGCGACACCGTCTTTAGATGAATGGTCATCCAGGGGTGGGCTTAGGCCCGCTCTGGACAGAATCCGGCTTACAGGCCCTCCGCGCAATTTGGCCTCGGACTTGGCGACATGAATGGCGCATTCGGGGCTGGTTTTCGGTCCCGTCCGATGGTCCGGGTCGCGCTGGACAGGATTTGGGGGTTTGCCCAAGAAAAAACCGGGGCAGCGCCCTGCCTATCTGCCCTTATGCGGTTGACTCGGCGGCCCGGGAGGGTAAAAGGCAGGAAATTGAATTACCGGCAGCCGGGCTGCCCGGCGCAGGAGATGACAAATGGCGAAGCCGACCACAATCAAGATCCGCCTGAATTCGACCGCGGGCACGGGCCACTTCTATGTGACCAAGAAAAACGCCCGCACGATGACGGAAAAGATGGCGATCAAGAAGTATGATCCCGTCGTGCGCAAGCACGTCGAGTACAAGGAAGGCAAGATCAAGTAAGATCTGCCCCACCTTTTGAAGTTGTAGAAACCGCGCTGGCCTCAGCGCGGTTTTTTCGTTGTGGCGTGGATGCTTTGGTTGAGTTGCGATCTGGCCGGGCGCACAGCATCTGTGCGCAGGGATACAATTGTTTGGCAGGTGGCCGGTGCTTAGCTTGTCAAAGCGGGGCAGACCGGCCTCGCGCAATCAGGAGAGTTACCATGTCCGGGGTTCATCAAGGCATAAAGGGCGCGCATGTCGGGCACGCACATCTCAAGGTGTCCGATTTGGAGCGATCTGTCGCGTTCTACCGCGATATCATCGGCATGCATGTGACCGCGCGCTTCGGCGACAAGGCTGCGTTCATGTCTTTTGATGGATATCACCATCACCTGGGGCTGAATGTCTGGCATAGCGCAGGTGCCACACCACCGCCGCATGGGCACACAGGGCTTTTCCACGTGGCCTTCGTGCTGCCGGATCGCAAGGCGTTGGGGCAGGCGATAGCGCGCGTCAGGGCGGCGGGCCATGTCTTGAGCGGCGCAGCCGATCATGGGGTCAGTGAGGCGGTTTATCTTGATGACCCTGATGGCAACGGCATCGAGCTTTATCGGGACCGGCCAGAGACGGAATGGCCGCGCAGCCCCGATGGATCGTTGGTGATGACAAACCGGCCGCTGGACATCGATGCGCTGCTGGCGGAGTAGAATACGGGGAAGCTGACCTGCTGGCGCCAAGACTGACGCCTGACCATGAAAAAGGCCGCCCCTTTCAGGGCGGCCTTGTCATTGGTTCATGTGGCGAAGCTTATTCGCGGTTGCCCATCAATTGCAGCAGGAACATGAACATGTTGATGAAGTCGAGGTAGAGGCGCAGCGCGCCCATGATTGCCGACTTGCCCATCCATTCGCTGTCGCCATGGTGGGCATGCTCCAGATACTCATTCTTGATCGACTGCGTGTCGTATGCGGTCAGACCCGCAAAGATCAGCAGGCCGATGATCGAGATCGCGAACATTATCGCCGGCGAGCCGAGGAAGATGTTGATGATCGACGCCACGATCAGGCCAATCACGCCCATGATCAGGAAGCTGCCCCAAGCGGAGATATCTTTCTTGGTGGTGTAGCCCCAGAGCGACAGACCCGCAAAAGCGATCGACGTCGTCAGGAACACCTGAGCAATCGAGAAGTCGGTGAAGACGACGAAAATGTAGCTGATCGACACGCCCATCACGGCCGCGAACGCGTAGAAGAAAAGCTGCGCGGCGGCTGCCGACAGCTTGTTGATGACGGCACCAAAGGCGAAGACCATGATCAGCGGTGCAAACATGACGATCCAGCGCGTGATGCCGGTAAAGAGTGTCTCCATCATGTAGGCGTTGTTGCCCACCGCCCATGCGGTCAGGAATGTCAGCAGCATGCCCACGGACATGGTGCCATACACTTTATTCATATGGGCGCGCAGGCCCTCGTCGATCGCGGCTGTGCGGGTTCCGCCCGCTGTCCGGATCGTATCAAATTCAGCCATCTAAGCCTCCGTGTTCCAAGCTGGACCCCGATTTTGGGGCTTTGCAAACAATATCGGTTGTTGGGGGGGGCTTTTCAAGGTTTTTCGGTCAGGGACTTGGCGAAGAATTTAGGCGGATTGCCGCACCTTGAAGCTGTGGCAATCCCTTTCCATGCAGGTTTGCCTCTCAGCCGCAGCGCAGGGCGCGCCAGGCGCGGGGCATGTCCCAAAACGCGCGACGGGATTCTGCGCGTGCCTCGGCGGCGGTCAGGCCGATATCAGCCAGCGCAGTATCGTCCAGGGACGCCAACGCGCGGCGCGAGCGGTAAAGGGCGATGACAGTCGCGAGGCGCGGCGCGTGCCGGACGGGGGTGGTGCGGGTGTGAGTGAGGGCTGTCATTATTCTACTCCTTTGTGTCCTGTGATGAATTGGCGGTGAATCATTTCGTCTGTTGATGTGTCTGCCTGATTATGATCAATATTGAAAATGAATGTTTTTGCTGCTGAGCATCAAGGATGGTGATGAATGAGAAATCTTGACATGACGACGCTGCGCTCTTTCGTTGCGGTCGCCGATCAGGGCGGCGTGACGCGCGCAGCGCAGGTGCTGAACCTCACGCAATCGGCCGTCTCGATGCAGCTCAAGCGGCTGGAGGATCTGCTGGGTCTGGGCTTGCTCGACCGCACGGGCCGGGGCATTGCGCTGACCCCATCGGGCGAGCAGATGCTGGGCTATGCGCGCCGCCTCGTCGCGCTGAATGACGAGGTGGTGGGCCGTCTGACCGATCAGGTCTGGGAGGGCGAGGTGACGTTTGGCGTGCCCCATGACATCATCCATCCGGTGATTCCCCGCGTGCTCAAGCAGTTCAATGCCGCCTTTCCTCGCGTCCGGGTGCATCTGAGCTCGCTTTATTCGAGCCTTTTGATGGAGTCCCACGGCAAGGGCGAAATCGACCTCATCCTTACGACCGAGACGGGATTGGGGAAGGGCGGCGAGACGCTGGCCGAAGTGCCGCTGCGGTTCTACGGCGCGCCCGGCGGCACCGCGTGGAAGCAGCGGCCCCTCAGGATCGCCAATTGCCGCAACTGCCTGTTTCGGCCCAATGCGATCCGCCTGCTGGATGACGCGCTGATCCCGTGGGAGAGCGCGATCGATTCCAACTCCGACGGCGCCATCGAGGCCACGGTCAGCGCCGATCTGGCCGTGACGACAATGCTGGAGGGGACCGCGCCGCATCTGCTTGAGGCGGTGCCGCAAAATGCGGGACTGCCGGATCTGGGATTGCAGCGGATCAATATGTATGGCGCGACCGCGCCCCGCAACGAGCTGGTGGCGCAGCTTGCCAACGTGGTGCGGCAGGGCTTTGGCGCGCCCGCGCTGGCGGCTGTGTCCTGAGCGCGCCGGATCGGCCCGGATCTGGCCGGATCACGCTGGAGCGTCAGGCCATTGTGACAACGACTTTGCCGGTGGATTTGCGGGCGCGCAGCAGCTCCAGCGCTTCGGCGGCGCGGTCCAGCGGATAGGTGTGATGGGCCTTCGGGTCGATTCGCCCTTCGGCGGCCCATTTTAGCAGCGTGGCCAGTGATCCGGTCAGGATTTCCGGTGCAAAGGTGAGGTAGCCACCCCAATAGAGGCCCATCACGGTCAGATTCTTGACCAGCAGGTGGTTGGCCGGGATTTGCGGCACCTTGCCGCTGGCGAATCCAATGGTGAGGATACGCGCCTCAGGGCGGCAGGCGCGAAAGGCCGCCTTGAACTGATCGCCGCCGACCGGGTCATAGACGACATCGACGCCGCCCAGGTCCTTGCAGATGGTGCGGATGTCATCGGTGTCGCTGTCGATCAGGTGATCGGCCCCGGCGGCCCGCGCCGCCTCCAGCTTGGCCGCGCCGCGCGCGCAGGCGATCACACGCGCGCCCATTGCGTGGCCGATTTCGACCGCCGTCAGGCCCACGCCGCCCGCCGCGCCCAGCACCAGAAGCGTCTCGCCCGGCTTGAGCTGCGCGCGGTGCGCCAGCGCCAGATGCGAGGTGCCATAGGCGATCTGGAATGCGGCAGCGGCCTCATGCGTCATCGTATCCGGCAGTGCCACAGCGCGCGTGGCATCAAAGCAGCCATACTCGGCAAGCCCGCCCTGACCGCCATAGACGGCCACCCGCATGCCGGGGGCAAAGGCATCCACGCCGTCCCCAAGCGCATCGACGATCCCCGAAACCTCCATCCCGAGTGTGAACGGCAGGGCAGGCGTGTCCTGATACTTGCCCTGCATCATCAGAAGATCAGCGAAATTGAGGCCGCAGGCGTGGATGCGCACCCCGATCTGGCCGGGGCCGGGCCGGGGCCGCTCCAGCGTTTCGAGCGCGGGGGGCGTATCGAACGATGTGACGCGATGTGCGCGCATGGTCATGTCGTGGTTTCCTTGCAATGCAGCCCGTGTCGCGGTTCAAGTTATCTGCGTCGCGTCGATCTAGCGGATCGCGGCTGGACGTGTCAATTTGCGCGGCCATGCGATCATGGTTCGGGAGAGGCGCGCGCTCGCGCTCTAATTGATTAAAATTTGATCAAACATCCTAGCGCGTATTAATTTTCTTGTGTATTGGTCGCGGAGTGTTAATCTTTGTCCATTATCAAATGCCGGATAATGCTTGGGTTGACGAGCGCTTTCAGCGGCATAACTGCGCGAAAATGGTCTAGTTGGTGTCCGGGCATTTACTGGTCATCCCGTTGTCAAAGGATTTCAAAGATGCCCCATCTCGTTGACGTTCATGTTGGAAAGCGGATCAGGCACCGCCGCTGGCTGGTCGGTATGACACAGCAGCAGCTTGCCGAAAGCGTTGGAATCAAGTTCCAGCAGATCCAGAAGTATGAAACCGGCGCAAACCGTGTCAGCGCGTCGCGCCTGTGGGATATCGCCGCGGCGATGGAAGTGGACGTTGCGTTCTTCTTTGAGGGCGTCGAGGCGGGTCAGTCTGCAGATGCAGCGCAGACACCGTCGCGCAACACGCCTGCGGATCTTCTTGGCGACAAGGAAGCGCTGGATCTTGTGCGCTCCTACTATGCGATCCCGGAAAACCAGAGGCGGCGTCTGTTCGATCTGGCACGCGTGCTCAGCGACGTCGCCTGATCAGGTTGCCTGCGTAATTGCGTGACGTGATTGCAATGGGCTGCATTGCTATCTCATTTCTTTTGAAGGCTCGGCCCGGTTTGCATGGCAGGCCGGCCTTGTGGCACGCGGCGCTTGCGCCTAGTCCTGCACGTCAGAGGCGGCGGCAACCGGGACGGCAATTCAATGCGAGACAAGCATGACATCGAAGGCATCATCAGCGCGGCGCATGCAGCGGCCGATGTTGCCCGCAGCGCAATCCTGCCTCACTTCAGGCTCGACAGCCTTGGGACGCAGGACAAGCATGTGCCCGGTGCCAGGAGCGAGGGTGCCTTTGACCCCGTAACCGTCGCGGACCGCGCCGCCGAGCTGGCAATGCGCGATGTTCTGGCGCAGATGCGCCCTGCGGACGCCATCCTCGGAGAGGAGTTCGGACCCCGCGCCGGGACAAGTGACCTGACCTGGGTTCTGGATCCGATTGATGGCACGCGCGGCTTCATCTCGGGAACGCCCACTTGGGGCGTCCTGATCGGGGTGACGGATGCAAATGGTCCGATCTATGGCCTGATTGACCAGCCTTACACAGCCGAGCGGTTCGAGGGCGGATTGGGCCGTGCCGGGATGCGCGGCCCGATGGGCGCGCGCGACTTGCGGGCGCGCCCGGCGCGCCCCTTGGCCGAGGCGACCGTGATGACGACTTTTCCCGCTGTCGGCACGCCGGAGGAGGGCGCGGCCTTCGCCCGCATCGCGGAAGCGGCCCGCATGGTGCGCTATGGCTATGATTGCTACGCCTATGCGCTCCTGGCTCTTGGCCAGATCGATCTCGTGATCGAGGCGGGGCTCAATTCATATGACATCTGCGCACCGATTGCCGTCATCGAGGCTGCGGGCGGGATCGTGACCGACTGGCAAGGCGGCCCGGCCCATGACGGGGGACGCGTTGTCGCCGCCGCCAGCGCTCAGCAGCATGAGGCGGCGCTGGAAATCCTCTCGCAGGTCCTGTGACAAGGAGGGGGATATTGCGCATTGTGGCCGTGCCTTCACTAGGGCTGGCGAACTTCCGCCCAGACGGTTAACGTCGCGCCCAGATCCACGCCTCACTCGGAGCCGCCCCCGATGGTCCATATCCCACCCATGCGCCTCGTCCTGTCTGCCTGCGTATTCTTTGCCTGTCTGTGCCTGCTTGCGGCGGTTCCGTCGCCCGCCCGTAGTGGCGAGGACATGGGTGCCGCGGCGCAGGCCACCGTGGCCGACATTCGACAGCGTCATGGTCTGGCGCCGTTGACCGTCAGTCCCGCCCTGACACGCGCCGCCGATGCCCATGCGCAGGATATGCAGCGCAACGGATTTTTCAGCCATACCGGCTCGGACGGGTCGGGGGTCGGGGACCGCGCGCGCGCCGCTGGATACGGCTTTTGCTTCATTGCCGAGAATATTGCCAAGGGGCAGGCCAACCTCGATCATGTGATGGAGGGCTGGATGGGCTCGACAGGCCACCGCCGCAACATCCTCAGTGAGGGCGCGCGTGAGTTCGCCCTCGTGCGGGATGAGGATGCCATCTGGGTCATGGTCGTGGGCCGGCCCGGCTGCTGACATGGCGACCGCGCGTCTGTCCTAGCGATTCCCGCCACACATTTTCCATCCATGGGGGATCTCAACGGGCATTCAGTGCATCGGCAATGCGACCTGAGGCCTGGCCAAACACCGCCCTTCACGGCAGCGCTGTCATTGTTTTCCCTGCGGCGCTTGGCTAAAGCTTCGCAGGCGATCCGCGGCGATCCGACCCCAAGCGATCCGACCCCAGGCGACCAAGCGAGAGGCCCAAATGAGCGAGCATGATCAGACCCCGGATGCCCCCCTCGCCGACGAAGAGCGCGGCGATGACGCCTATGAGTTGAAGCCCGATGTCGCGGCGCGCATCATCCACGCCGTTGACAACGAGGACCGCACCCAGCTGATCGCCGAGATGGAGCCGCTGCACCCGGCCGACATCGCCGACCTTCTCGAGCAGGTCAATGCGTTCGACCGGCGCCGCATCATCGAGCTTTATGGCGACGAGTTCGACGGCGATATCCTGTCCGAACTTGACATGTCGATCCGCGAGGAGGTGCTGAACTACCTCAGCCCCGAAGTCCTCGCCGATGCGGTGCGCGAGCTTGACAGCGATGATGTCGTGGACCTCGTCGAGGACCTGGAGGACGATCAGCAGAACGCGATCCTTGAGGTGCTCGAGGACAGCGACCGTGTGGCGGTGCGCCAGTCCCTGACCTATCCCGAATACTCCGCAGGCCGTCTGATGCAGCGCGAGGTCGTGATGGCGCCCGAGCACTGGAATGTCGGCGAAGCCATTGATTTCATGCGGGATCAGACCGATCTGCCAGAGCAATTCTATCACATCATCCTGGTCGATCCCAAGCTGCACCCCGTCGGCAATGTGACCTTGGGCAAGCTGATGTCCTCGCGCCGCGAAGTCATGCTGCAAAGTCTGGTCGAGGAGACGTTCCACGTCATCCCGGTGACGCAATACGAGGGCGATGTCGCCTATGCGTTCAACCAGTATCACCTGATTTCGGCGCCCGTCGTCGACGAGAACGAACGCCTCGTCGGTGTCATCACCATCGACGACGCGATGGCCGTTCTGGACGAGGAGCACGAGGAAGACATCCTGCGCCTCGCCGGTGTCGGCGAAGGCGGGCTGAACGACAACTTCATCGATACGACGCGCCAGCGCTTTCCGTGGCTCGCAGTCAATCTGGTGACGGCGATTCTGGCGTCACTGGTGATTGCTCAGTTCGAGGCGACGATATCGCAATTCGTGGCGCTGGCGGTTCTCATGCCCATCGTGGCGTCGATGGGCGGCAATGCGGGCACGCAGAGCCTGACCGTCTCGGTGCGCGCGATTGCGACGCGCGATCTGACCGGCTCGAACGTCTGGCGCGTGATCCGGCGCGAGGTGACGGTGGGCCTCATCAACGGGGTGATCTTTGCCGTTGTCATGGGGGTGATCGGCGTCGTCTGGTTCGGCTCGCCCGCGCTGGGCTATGTCATCGGCGCGGCCATGGTCATCAACCTCGTGATCGCGGGGTTGGCAGGGACCGGCATCCCGGTGCTGTTGGAAAAGGCGGGCGTTGATCCGGCGCTGGCCTCGGGCGCGTTCGTGACAACTGTTACCGATGTCGTCGGCTTTCTGGCGTTCCTCGGTCTTGCGGCTCTGTTCCTGCTATGAGCGATCTGGCCGAGATCAAGGACGCCGCCCGCCGCGCCGCTTTTGCCCGGCGCAAGGCCGCGCATGAGGCGCGACCGCCTGCGCCTGCGGGGCATCTGTCCGAAGTATTGGCAGGATACCGGGGCGCGCCGCTTTCGGGCTACATGCCGATCCGGACCGAGATTGATCCGCTCCCCGCGATGGAGGAGGCGGCGGCGCATGGCCCGGTCTGCCTGCCGGTCATCATGGGTGCGGGTCTGCCGCTGCGCTTTTCGCGCTGGACGCCGGGCTGCGCACTAAAAACCGGGCCGTTCGGGGCGCGTATCCCCGAAGTGGATGACTTCATCACGCCGCAAATCATGATTGTCCCGCTTGTTGCCTTCGATCGACGGGGCGGGCGGCTGGGCTATGGCGGGGGCTTTTACGACCGCACGCTCGAAGGGTTGCGCACGCAAGGCCCGGTATTGGCCATCGGCTATGCCTATTCGGCGCAGGAGGCCGGGGATTTGCCGCTGGAGCCGACGGATCAACCGCTCGACATGATTGTGACCGAGGCGGAGATCATCGAGCTGTCAAACGGCTGAGTCCGGTTGGTGCGCGGCGCAGGCCGCACGCACCAAGTGGCGCTGTCCACCCCCTAGAGCCTGCTAGAATATCCTGAAGAGCATCCAAATACCCATGCCCAGCATCATGATGTTTTCCGTCAGCGAGATGAACCCGAGCGGCACATTGCTGTTGCCGCCGACGCAGGCACATTTCAACTCGCGCTTGTCGACGTAGACTGCCTTGATGACCGACACGGCCCCGATGCCGCCGATGATGATCGCCACAGGCGCCGCGAGCCATAGCAGCGCCGAGGCCGTCATGGCGATCCCGGCGAAGGCCTCGCCGTACGGATAGACCTTGCCGTAGGGCACCCAGCGCTTGGCGAGCAGGTCGTAATTCAGGAACATGGTCGAGAAACTCTCGATATCCTGCAACTTTTGCACCGCCAGAAAGCACATGGATATGGCGATGAACCATTGGAAGGCCTGAAGCGTCAGGATGGTCTCGAATGCATACCACGACAGGCCCAAGGCCATCAGAAACGCCACCGAGAAAATCGCGATGACGGGCCGGTAGGACGTATCCGATTGCTCGTCCTTTGGCTTGTCGAGGCCGAAATGGATGCGCAACTCCTCGTATCCGCCGATCCGTTCGCCCCCGATGAAGGTCTGGGGCGTTGTGCTGACGTCATGCTCTTGCATAAAGGCATCGGTTTCTTCGCGGGTCTTCAGGTGGTGATCTTCGATCTCATACCCGTTCTTTTCCAGCAGATGCTTGGACTTCAAACCGTAAGGGCAGGTGTGATCGGGCATCATCATGCGATAGAGCTTTGCGGTTTTGGTGCTGTCTTCGCTGGGCATCTCAGGCTCCTTCATTTGCCGTCAATTTCAGGTGTCGCGGCGGGCCCGCCTTCGAGATCGGCAATCAGCGCCTTCATCTCTGCGATCTCGAGGCGCTGCGCCTCAATGATGTCGTCTGCCAGTTTGCGCACGCGCGGGTCCGAGATATCCGCCCGCTCGCTGGTCAGGATCGCGATGGAGTGATGCGGGATCATGGCGCGCATCCATGACGTATCGGCGACCGTCGCCTGGCTGCGCACCAGAAAAAGCGACAGGGCAAAGACGAGGGCGCTGCCGGCGAATATGGCGATATTCGCCGTGCGATTGCGATACATGCCCAGCATGAAGCTCAGCATGATGATCGCCATCGCAGCCCCCATGTAGAGCGCCATGTAGCTGCGCGTTTCGCTGAAAAACACATGATCGAGCGCGTAGGTGTTAAGATACATCAAACCAAACATCACCACGGTGGATGTGGCGATCATGGCGAAAAAGCGCCAGTAGGACATGAATATACCCTCCAGAATACCTGCTATACCGGCTCAACTCGGTTCCAGCGCTGGAGGGTTCCGTACTCAGGTCGGGAACTTTTCCAGCTTGTCGAGGATCGGGCAATCGGGGCGCCCGTCACCGGCACATTCACGCACCAGATGCGAAAGCGTATCGCGGATGGCCTGCAAGTCCGCGATCTTGCTCTCGATCTGCGACAGATGCTCTTGGGCGATTGCGCGCACATCGGCGCTGGCGCGGTCCTGATCGTCCCAAAGCGCCAGCAGGTTGCGGCAATCCTCGATGGTAAAGCCAAGCGCCCGAGAGCGCCCGATAAAGGCCAGCTTGTGCACATCGCTATCGCGAAAGCTGCGATACCCGTTGGTGTCGCGCAGCGGTGTGATCAGGCCGATATCCTCATAATAACGGATCGTCTTCGGGGGGAGCCCCGCCATTTTTGACACTTCGCCGATGTTCATGGCATCTCTCCTGCTATGCGTTGGCGGGAACCGCCCCAAGGCCCGAGGCGCGGGCGGGCGTAGCCTTGGCCACCGGCGTCGACAGCTTGCGCAGGCGCAGGGCATTTGTCAGCACAAAGATGCTCGACAGAGCCATCGCACCCGCCGCCAGAGCCGGCGAAAGCATGAGGCCGGACAGCGGATAGAATACACCTGCGGCCACCGGAATGAGCAGCGCATTATAGGCGAAGGCCCAAAAAAGGTTCTGGCGAATGTTGCGCATGGTCTTGCGGCTGACGTGCAGGGCATTGACCGCGCCCTTCAGATCCCCCGACATCAGCACCACATCCGCCGCCTCGATGGCCACATCCGTGCCCGTCCCGATGGCAATGCCGACATCTGCGGCAGCCAGCGCCGGAGCATCGTTGATCCCGTCACCGACGAAGGCAACCTTCTTGCCGCCGGCCTTCAGCTTGTCGATGGCCTCCAGCTTGCCCTCGGGCAGAACCTCGGCAACGACGGTGTCAATGCCCAGCTGGGCCGCGATGGCGCTGGCGGTGCTGCGGTTGTCGCCAGTGATCATCGCCACCTCAAGGCCCATATTCTTGAGCGCGGTGATGGCCTCCGGCGTGGTGCGTTTGATCGGGTCCGACACGGCGATGACTGCGGCAAGCTGCCCGTCAATGGCCGCATAGAGCGGTGTCTTGCCCGCGCGGCCCAGTTCATCGGCAACACCCTGAACGTCGCTCAGCGAGATCCCATTGCGGCTCATCAGGCGGTCAGCACCGATCAGAACGCGGCGGCCCTCCACCGTGGCCTCGATCCCGTAACCGGTAAGGGCCTCAAACGTATCGACAGGTGCCAGCGCCGCCCCCGCACGCTCGGCATGACGGACAATCGCGGCCGAGATGGGGTGTTCGGATTTTGCCTCGGCCGAGGCGGCGAGCCTCACCACGTCATCCTCGTCGAAGTCGCCCACAACGGTCATATCTGTCAGTTCCGGGCGCCCCTCGGTCAGTGTTCCGGTCTTGTCCAGCGCCACGACATCGACATCGCTGAGCGTCTGGAGTGCGTCGCCCTGCCGAAAGAGCACGCCAAGCTCTGCGGCGCGGCCCGTGCCGACCATGATCGAGGTCGGCGTCGCAAGGCCCATCGCACAAGGGCAAGAGATGATCAGCACCGCAACAGAGGCGACAAGCGCGAAGCTCAGCGCAGGGGCAGGGCCCACCAGCAGCCACGTCAGGAAGGTCAGCGCGGCGACGCCCATCACGACGGGGACAAACCACAGCGTGATCCGGTTCACCAGATCCGCAATCGGCAGCTTGGCCCCTTGGGCCGCCTCGACCATGCGGATGATCTGGGCCAGCATCGTGTCGGACCCCACCTTGGTCGCCCGGAAACTCAGCGCGCCCGTGCCGTTGATCGTGCCGCCGACGACAGTGCTCTCTGGGCTCTTTTGCACCGGCACCGGCTCACCCGTAATCATGCTCTCATCGACGTATGAGGCGCCTTGGGCGACGATGCCGTCCACCGCGATCTTTTCGCCCGGACGCACCTGCACGATGTCGCCCGTCACGATGTCCTCCACGGCAATTTCGACAATCTGGCCGTCGCGCTCCACGCGGGCGGATTTCGCACCAAGGCCGACCAGCTTGGCAATCGCCTGACCGGTGCGCCCCTTGGCGCGTAATTCAAGGAACCTGCCCAGCAGGATCAGCGTCACGATCACGGCCGCAGCCTCATAATAAACCACGCGCGTCCCTTGGGGCAGCAATGATGGCGCGAAAACTGCGACAGTGGAAAAGGCCCAGGCCGCTGCAGATCCCAGCGCCACGAGTGAATTCATGTCCGGCGCGCCCCTGAACAGCGCAGGAAAGCCCTTGAGGTAGAACTGACGTCCCGGCACGGCCATGACGAGCGTGGTCAGGACGAACTGGATCATCCAGCTGACCTCCATGCCCAGCGCGGTCATCACCCAGTCATGCATGGCCGGAATCGCGTGGCTGCCCATTTCCAGAACGAAAACCGGCGCCGTCAGGACCGCAGCAAGGAGCGTCATGCGGCCAAGATGTGCGGCCTCCCGCGTCTTGCGATCATCGGCGTCGCCTGCATGACCATGGTCCGAGATCAGGCTTGCGGGATAACCGGCATCCGTTGACGCCTGCGCGATTGCGCTGGCGGACCCGCCCAGAGCCTCGACGGTGGCCTCTTCCGTGGCGAGGTTCACCGAGGCGCTGACCACGCCCGGAGCCGATGCCAGCGCCTGCTCGGCACGGCGCACGCAGGAGGCGCATGACATGTTCGCAATCGAAAACCGATAGGTTTGCGTCTCGGCCGGATATCCCGCCTCCTGCAAGGCCTTGATCAAAGGCGGGGCCGAAAATGTCTCATCGACGGTGATGGTTGCCATCTCCGACGCCAGGTTGACCTGAGCGCTCTGAACGCCGGTCACCCCCAACAGGGCCTTTTCTGCCCGTGCTGCACAGGATGCGCAGTTCAGCTTGCGCACGCCGAATGTGATTGTCTGATGGCCGGACATATTCATACCTATCTTTGCGTTGAGTGCTACATGGTCCTTCCAGTAGATGGAAGGTCAAGGGCCGCCGCCGTCATTTTGTGATGCGCGCGCCGGCGCGCGATCGCGCCGCCCCTCGGCCTTGCTCCCTTCAGTCTTTCATTGTTCCAAAAATACTCAATTCCGCCATCAATGCCCCCGCGCAGGACGCGCCATCATGTGCCCTTGCGCGCGCCCGTGCCGCGTTCTAACACTTGGCGAATGAAATTACTTTTTCTCGGCGATGTTATGGGGCGCGGCGGACGCCGGGCAATTGCGGACATGCTGCCGCGGCTCAAGGCCGATTGGGGCCTCGATTTTGTGGTGGTCAACGGCGAGAACGCGACAGGGGGCATGGGCCTGAGCGGCGAACATGCCAAGGGCATCCTCGATGCGGGCGCCGATTGCGTCACCTTGGGCGATCACGCCTTCGATCAAAAGGACATGCTGCGCGCCATCGAGAGCGAGCCGCGCATCATTCGCCCGCTCAACTTTGCCAAGGGTGCGCCCGGTCGGGGGCACCGCGTCTTTACCGATGCGCGCGGGCGCAAGGTGCTGGTGGCGCAGGTTCTGGGCCAGGTTTTCATGAAACGCGCCTTTGACGATCCGTTCTCGGCTCTGGATACCTGCCTACGCGCGCATGTGCTGGGCGGGGCGGTGCAGGCAGCGATCATCGACATTCACTGCGAGGCAACCAGCGAGAAAATGGGCGTCGGTCATTTTTGCGACGGGCGCGCGTCGCTGGTCGTCGGCACGCATACGCATGTGCCCACAGCCGATGCGCAGGTGCTGCCGCGCGGCACTGCCTTTCTGAGCGACGCGGGCATGTGCGGCGACTACAACAGCGTTATCGGCATGGACAAGGAAGAGCCGCTGCGCCGCTTTGTCACCGGCATGCCCAAAGGCCGTTTTTCGCCCGCGATGGACGAGGTCACGCTTTCGGGCATTTATGTTGAGACGGACGACCGCACCGGGCGGGCGACCCGGATCGAAATGGTGCGCCAAGGCGGACGTCTCGTTCAGGCCGGGCCGTGAGCCGGCTCGATCTGGGCCCCTATGCCGTCTTGATGGTCATGGGGGCAGGATGGGGGCTGAGTGTGCCCCTGTCCAAGATCGCCGTCAGCACCGGGCATCTGCCCCTTGGCCTCATCTTCTGGCAGGAGGTGGTCATCGTGGCGCTCTTGGGCGCGATCTGTGCGATGCGTGGAAAGCGGCTTGAACTGGGCAGACAATACTGGCGGCTCTACGTCATAATCGCCTCATGCGGCGTGGTCCTGCCCGATATCTTCTTCTACCTCGCGGCCGCAAAGCTGCCGGGCGGGATCATGGCCATCGTGATCGCAAGCGTGCCGCTCTTTTCGTTGCCCATCGCGCTTGCGCTGCGCAACGAGATGTTTTCGTGGCGGCGCCTCTTGGGGCTCAGCTTTGGCATCACGGGTATCCTGCTTTTGATCGGGCCCGAGGCCAGCCTGCCCGAGAGGGCGATGGCGGCGTTTATTCCATTGGCGTTGTTGGCGCCGCTTCTTTACGCGACCGAGGGGAACCTCGTGGCAAAATGGGGCACCCAAGGTCTGGATCCGATGCAGGTGATCCTGGGCGCGTCGCTCTTGGGGATGGGGGTCACGGCGCCCTTGGCGCTGGTGACGGGGCAGTGGATCAACCCGTTGGCCAGCTTTGGCGTGCCGGAACTGGCGCTGGTGGCATCGGCGGCGCTGCACGGGCTTGTCTACGCGGTCTATGTCTGGCTGGTCGGGCGCGCGGGATCGGTTTTCGCCGCGCAAACCAGCTATCTGGTGACCGGCTTTGGTGTGCTGTGGTCGATCCTGCTCTTGCAGGAGCGCTATGCCATCTGGGTCTGGCTGGCGCTGGGCATCATGATGATCGGCATCGCGCTGGTCCAGCCGCGGGCGCGCACATCGCCGCTTGCGCCGGTGCGGCCTATGGATGAAAATGCCCCACGGGCATAACGGGCGGGCCAATTGGTGATCGAATACTTCGACGTATCGCAAACGGTGCAAGCCTTGATGACGCTGGGCGTCGTGGCTGTGATGTTCGTCTTTTTCATCCGCGAGGTCTATCCGACCGAGGTGGTGGCCCTCGCGGGGGCGGCCGCGATGCTGGTTCTGGGCCTTTTGCCCTATGACGCGGGGCTCGCGGTTTTGTCCAATCCCGCGCCTTGGACGATTGCCGTCATGTTCATCATCATGGGCGCGCTGGTGCGCACTGGCGCGCTTGAGGCGTTTACGTCGCTGGCGGACCGCCATGCGCGCACCAATCCCAAGCTGGCGGTGGTCATGATGCTGGGATTGGTCATCGCCGGTTCGGCGGTAATGAACAATACGCCCGTGGTGGTCGTGATGATTCCCGTCTTTGTCCAACTGGCGCGCACGATGAAGATCCCGGCATCGCGCCTGCTGATCCCGCTCAGCTATGCGGCCATCCTCGGGGGCACGCTGACACTGATCGGCACCTCGACCAACCTTTTGGTCGACGGTGTGGCGCGCGCGCGCGGTCTGGAGGCTTTCGGGATTTTCGAAATCACCCCGCTCGCCATTGTGCTGTGCATATGGGGCATGGTCTATCTGCGCTTT
This sequence comes from Roseovarius sp. D0-M9, assembly GCF_037083805.1. NCBI lineage: Bacteria > Pseudomonadati > Pseudomonadota > Alphaproteobacteria > Rhodobacterales > Roseobacteraceae > Roseovarius > Roseovarius sp. D0-M9. The sequence continues at coordinate 80,348 of NZ_JBAPKZ010000010.1, forward strand.
ATCGGGCCGTTGCTGCTGCCGCACCGCGACAGCATGGCCGACATGCTGTCGGACCGCAGCCAGATGAAATTCTTTACCGAGGCGGTGATCCCGCCCGAGAGCAACCTGATCGGCCGCGAGGTCACGGGTGTGCAACTCTTCAAGCGCGAGGGCGTGCGACTGATCGACGTGGTGCGCGGTGATCAATCCCTGCGCCGTGACCTGAGCGGTGTGGTGCTGGAGGTCGGGGACAGGGTCGTCCTGCGCACCCAGATGACCGAGCTTTTGAGCCTGCAAAACGACAAGAGCCTCAAGCGCGTCGATCAGGTATCGGCGGTCGAGACATCGACGGTCGAGGTGCTGATTACGCCCGGTTGCAAGATGGTGGGGCGCAGCCTGGGATCGTTGCGGCTGCGGCGGCGCTATGGTGTCTATCCGCTGGCCGTTCACCGCCGGAACCAGAATATCGGCCGTCAGTTGGACAACCTGATCGTCAAGGTGGGCGATACCCTGCTGCTGGAAGGCGCGCCGGAGGATATCAAGCGGCTGTCGAGCGAGATGGACATGGTCGATGTCTCGCAGCCCTCGGCGCGGGCGTATCGGCGCGGTCATGCGCCTATCGCCATTGCGGCGCTGATCGCCATCGTGGGACTGGCGGGCCTCGGGGTGGCGCCCATCCTCGCGCTGGCGGTGGTGGCGGTGGCCGCCGTGCTGATCGCGCGCTGCATTGATGCGGATGAGGCGTTTTCATTTGTGGATGGCCGGCTTCTGGCGCTTATCTTTTCCATGCTGGCGATCGGCGCCGCACTGGAGGAAAGCGGCGCTGTCGCGCTGATCGTGGGCGCGATCGCGCCGGCGCTGACGCTGTTGCCGGGTGTTTTGGTGATTTACTCGGTGTTTCTCCTGACCTCGGTTCTGACCGAGATGGTCAGCAACAACGCGGTGGCGGTCGTCGTCACCCCCATCGCCATAGGGCTTGGCGAGGCGATGGGCATAGATCCGCGCCCTCTGGTGGTTGCGGTGATGGTGGCCGCATCTGCCAGTTTCGCAACGCCCATCGGATACCAGACCAACACGCTGGTCTATGGCCCCGGCGGATACCGCTTTACCGATTTTCTGCGCATCGGCGTACCCTTGAACCTCAGTATCGGCATGTTGTCCTCGGCGCTTATCCCGCTGATCTGGCCTCTCTAGGGCGCGTGCGGCCCCGGCTTGCGCAGGGGGGGCGGGCTGTCTTATAGAGGCGCGGAACTTACATCACCCGTTTTCAGAGGTATTCCATGGCCGGCCATTCCAAATGGGCAAACATCCAGCATCGCAAGGGACGGCAGGACGCCGCACGCTCCAAGCTGTTCTCGAAGCTGAGCAAGGAAATCACCGTCGCCGCCAAGATGGGCGACCCCGACCCCGAGAAGAACCCGCGCCTGCGCATGGCCGTCAAGGAGGCCAAGACGCAATCGGTGCCCAAGGACGTGATCGACCGCGCGATCAAGAAAAGTCAGGCGGGCGACAGCGAGGATTACGAGGAAATCCGCTATGAGGGGTACGGCCCCAATGGTGTCGCCGTCATCGTCGAGGCGATGACCGACAACCGCAACAGGACGGCAAGCACGGTGCGCAGCACGTTCACCAAGAATGGTGGCAATCTGGGCGAGACGGGCAGCGTCGGCTTTATGTTCGAGCGCAAGGGCGAGATCGTCTATGGCGCAGAGGCAGGCGATGCCGACAGCGTCATGATGGCCGCGATCGAGGCAGGCGCCGAGGACGTCGAGAGCAGCGAAGAGGGCCATACCATCTGGTGCGCCGATACGGACCTCAATGAGGTGTCCTCCGCGCTCGAGGCCGAGCTGGGCGAGAGCGAGGCAACGCGTCTGGCATGGCGCCCGGTCACCACGACCGAGATGGACCTCGAGGCGATGCAGAAGCTGATGAAGCTTGTCGACGCGCTGGAGGATGACGACGACGTGCAGCGTGTCACAACCAATTTCGAAGCCTCCGACGAGGTCATGTCGCAACTCTGAGGCGCACCAGGTGCCGCGCGCGGGCCGGGTTGGGCGTGCGCGCGGCGCCGTTTTTTACTTCTTTTGTCATCTGCGCGTCATGCGCTCCTGCGATCCTATCCCCAGATGTGCTACGAAAGGCAGGCTTGCCGTTCGCTGCGCACGATATATAGTCATCGGGACAGATCAGCTCGGGTGGGGACGGTCAGACAATGCAAGGTAATTTCAGAACAGAGTTCGTGCGTGAACCAGCCGCGCTGCGCCAGCATCCCGCGCTGGTACTGAACGCCGATTATCGGCCCCTCAGTTATTATCCGCTGTCGCTCTGGACATGGCAGGACGCGGTAAAGGCGGTCTGGCTGGATCGGGTGGATATCGTGGCCGAATATGACCACGTCGTTCATTCGCCCAGTATGAGGATAAGGATCCCGTCGGTGATCGTCCTCAAGGACTTTGTCAAACCCCAGAAGCGCGTGGCATTCACGCGCTTCAATCTTTTTCTGAGGGATGAATTCTGCTGTCAGTATTGCGGCGCGCGGGGGGATCTGACCTTTGATCATGTGGTGCCGCGGGCCAGCGGCGGGCGCACCAGTTGGCAAAATGTGGTGGCGGCCTGTTCGCGCTGCAATCTGGCCAAAGGCTCGAAAAGCCTTGCGCGCTCGGGGATGAGCCTGCGCAAGCCGCCGCGCGCGCCCGGCGCAGAAGAGCTGCGCAACCTTGGCCGCAAGTTTCCGCCGGGCCATTTGCACGATAGCTGGATCGATTTCCTGTATTGGGATGCCGAGCTGGAAGCCTGACCGCCGCGTCCGGGGCAAGGTGCGGCTTCGAGGTATTTGTTACCAAATAAAAGCAGCGGAGCGGTGTGCCTAGCTGCAGACTTGGGCCGCGCGGTTGCCGTAGTCTGAATAGGCCTTCCAGAACCGCTCGTCTGACGCGCTCTTGGATTGGCGTGTGTCTTGCGCGGATTGCGGATCGCTATAGAATCTCACGGCGCGAGCTTGGTCCGAGCGGCTTAGGGTCTGGTCCGCGACCGCCTGAATACAGCCGCACAGCAGGGATGAGCGCGCCCTGCGGTCAGAGGCAAGGCAGGCCGAGTTGATCGGCCCGGTAGCGGTGGGCGCATAGACCGGAGCAGGAGAGCGCACATTGCCGCCCCGGTTCTCGAACCGGTTCGAGCCGCCGCAAGCCGAAAGGCCGAGTATCACAGCGGCGATCAAAAGGTTTCTCATCTATCTGCCTCGTGTTTTCTGGAGTCTGGCTCTTCGGGACGGCGGCCACTGGGTGATTATGTGCCCGATCCGGGGGCGGTTTTCAATTCGGAAGATCGCGCGCGATGGAGCAATCTCCGCGCGGGCGTGGGGCATGACGCCGATCGGCGCGGACGCCCTGCGATCCAGCTTGACCAGACAGGCAATCCCATACATATCCCATTGCATGACAGACCTTGCACATATCCGCAATTTTTCCATCGTGGCGCACATCGACCACGGCAAATCCACGCTGGCCGACCGCCTGATCCAGCAGACCAACACGGTCGCGGAACGGGACATGAAAGAGCAGATGCTCGACAGCATGGATATCGAGCGTGAGCGCGGTATCACCATCAAGGCGCAGACGGTGCGCATCAACTACACCGCGCTGAATGGCGAGGAGTATATCCTCAACCTGATCGACACGCCCGGCCACGTCGATTTCGCCTATGAGGTCAGCCGCTCGATGCGGGCGGTCGAGGGTTCGCTTCTGGTCGTGGACAGCACGCAAGGCGTCGAGGCGCAGACGCTGGCCAATGTCTATCACGCCATTGACGCCAATCACGAGATCGTGCCGGTCCTGAACAAGATCGACCTGCCAGCCACCGATTGCGAGCGCGTGGCCGAACAGATCGAGGATGTGATCGGCATCGACGCATCGAATGCGATCCGTGTCAGTGCCAAGACCGGTGAGGGCATCATCGAGACGCTAGAGGCGATCATCACGCATCTGCCCCCGCCCACGGGGGATGCGACCGCGCCGCTGAAGGCGATGCTGGTCGACAGCTGGTATGACCCTTATCTTGGGGTCGTCGTGCTGGTGCGCATCATGGACGGCGTTCTGAAAAAGGGCGACAGGGTGCGCATGATGCAAAACGGCAGCGTGCATCAGGTCGAGCGGATTGGCGTCTTTCGCCCCGCGATGACGGTGCAGGACAGGCTGGAGCCGGGCGAAATCGGCTTTATCACCGCATCGATCAAACAGGTGCGCGACACCAAGGTGGGCGACACGATCACCCATGACAAGGCGCCTTGCGCGACGGCCTTGCCCGGCTTCAAGCCGTCGGTACCGGTGGTGTTCTGCGGGCTCTTTCCGGTGGATTCCTCCGAGTTCGAGGATCTGCGCAACGCCATCGAGAAACTGGCGCTGAACGATGCCAGTTTTACCTACGAGATGGAGACGTCGGCGGCGCTTGGCTTTGGCTTTCGCTGCGGTTTCCTGGGGCTGCTGCATCTCGAGGTGATCCGCGACCGGATCGACCGCGAATATGGCATTGACCTCATCACGACGGCCCCGTCGGTGATCTATAACGTCTTCATGAAGGACGGGACCGAGTTTCCGCTGCACAATCCGGCCGACATGCCCGATCTGAGCACTGTGGACCACGTCGAAGAGCCACGGATCAAGGCGACCATTCTGGTGCCGGACGAGTTTCTGGGCGACGTGCTGAAGCTGTGCCAGGATCGGCGCGGCATCCAGCAGGACCTGACCTATGCCGGAGCGCGGGCGATGGTGGTTTATGACCTGCCGCTGAACGAGGTGGTCTTTGACTTCTACGACCGGCTGAAATCGGTCACCAAGGGCTACGCCAGCTTTGACTATCAGATCATCGGCTATCGCACCGATAACCTTGTGAAAATGTCGATTCTGGTCAATGACGAGCCGGTGGATGCGCTATCGATGATGGTTCACCGTGACCGCGCCGAGATGCGCGGGCGCGCCATGGTCGAGAAGCTGAAGGATCTTATCCCCCGGCATATGTTCAAGATCCCGATTCAGGCTGCCATCGGCGGCAAGGTGATCGCACGCGAGACGCTATCGGCGATGCGCAAGGACGTGACGGCCAAATGCTATGGCGGCGATGCCACCCGCAAGAAGAAGCTTCTGGAAAAGCAGAAGGCAGGTAAAAAGAAGATGCGCCAGTTCGGCAAGGTGGACATTCCGCAAGAGGCGTTCATCTCGGCCCTCAAGATGGATAGCTGACGCGGCGCGCGGGGGGCGAAGCAGTCGGTCTGCCCCAGACGTCTGCTCAGGGGCTTTGCTCTATCGATCAGGTGAGAATCATCTCTGATCTCACGCTGCGGTGAATAGTTGACTCCCGCCATTCGCCGGGTGCACTTACAAGGCCGTGCGCCACAGGGGCGAAGTGACAAAAGTCGATACGTTCCTGCACCTCGACACTGGATGCCAACCGGTAAGCCGTCAAACCCTGCGCGATGCCGCGCCACGCGAATGTGGCGCGCCGGTACCGCCGCGCGCCGGGCCAGTCCCGCGTGAGAACGACGGCGGCCACAAAACCGGGCAGGCACGCTAGGGCGATCACCTTGGGTGCCGGGTCGCCCGTTGCTCTGGCGCAGGCGGCCGCAAGCGCATTTATCCGATCATCCAAGCCATCCTGCGCATCTCCTGTCTTTGCGGTGACGAAATAGTAATGCATCGAATCATTCGTGTTCTGGGTCATGCCGCCAAGGTGACAGCCAAGTCCTAACCATCGGTTTAGCCATCCGGAAATTTGCAGAACGCAAGACGGGCAGCCGCTATTGGCCGCCCGTCCGTGATCCCGCATTTGCGCCGGAGCTTACTGCTCGGAGCTTACTCCTCGGCTGCATTCTCGATTGCTTCACCTGTGTTCTCGACGTCTTGGCCGGCGCCAGCGACGGTATTGCAGGCAGCAAGACCCGTGACGGCAATCAAGGCAAGAATGAATTTGGGCATGGTAATTCTCCGGTTATGTTATTTGATTGCAAACGCAGAACGCGGCGTTTCGGTTCCCGCAGGGCCTGGATATGACTTGGATCAAAGCACGGACAGCTACGCGCGCTTAGGGTGCCGCTGAACACATATCTATGCGCAAGGAGACCTGTCATGTGGTTGCTCGCAAGCTTTCTGAATATCATCATTGGCACGACGCTGGCCGGCATCGGCGTCATCATCGCCTTGGTCGCGGGCTATGACGGCATGACCGGGGTTTTTACCGGTGCTGTGGTCGGTTTCATCATCAGCCTTCCGGTGACCTGGCTGATCGCCCGTCAGATCATGTCGATGAGGGGCGGCCAAACAAATTGACAGGGTTGGGGCCTTGTATACCATGATCGCTATGTGAAATGTGCCGCAGCACAACATGGCGGCCCGCAGATATGAGGGACATGATGCGAAACCTGACCAAATCCAAACTTGGCATTGCGGCAGGTGCCGCGCTCACCCTGCTGTCGGCAGCCCCGGCTTTGGCTGTAGAGGCCAAGATTTACGCCTATCCGTCACATGAGAATTACTGCTCGGCAGGTCTTCAGCCGGTCACGACGTCGGGAGAGATTTCCTGCGGCGTGCCAAATCAGCATCAGACGTACCAGCAGGTCATGAAGCATCCGGCGCAACGTGTGCACCACCGGCACGCTGACTACAGCGCGCGCCCTGCTTGCCGGGAAGGCGAAAAGGGCTGCTCCTGAGCGATGAACCTCACGGCAGTGCAGCGCCGGGGCGGACAGTTAAGTTAGATCGGGCGCAGTGAGGACTGCGCCCTTTTGCGTGGCGAGGCACTTTCCATCAGGCGCTGTCACCTCGTAATGATTGCCGCCGGGCACGGAACACCCGATTGAGCACCCGGACGTGAAAACCGCCCCCGCCGAGCGAGGCAGGAGCGGTTTTCGAACAATGGTTCTCAGATCAGGCTGCGGTTTGAACGGGCGGAGGTCAGTCCCTCTTGGGCTCGGCTGACTTGTTGGGTGTTGGCGCAGATCCGGATGTCGGCGCAGGGTCGGCCGCTTTGCCCTTGGGGTTCAGGGGGTCGTCCTGACGCTGAACCGAACCCTCGAAATGAGCACCGGATTCGATGGCGATGGTCTTGTGGATCACGTCACCCTCGACGCGGGCCGTTGAGGCCAGACGCACCTTGAGGCCGCGCACGCGGCCAACGATGCGGCCATTGATGACAACATCATCAGCAATGACTTCGCCCTTGATGGTCGCCGTCTCGCCGATGGTCAAAAGGTGCGCGCGGATGTCGCCCTCAACCGTGCCTTCGACCTGGATGTCGCCCGTTGTCTTCATGTTTCCGGTCACATGCAGGTCCGAAGACAGTATGGACGTGGGCGGCTTGGCCTTGGGCGCGGCTGCCTTGTAATCGCCAGAGTGCGCTGCGGGTTTGGGCGCGTCCTGCGGCTTGTCATGGCCTGCCGACTTGGCCGGATCGGCCTTTTGCGGGCTAGGGTCGTTGATTTTGCTTTTAGAAAACATCTCTCGCAGCCTTGATATATGTCATTGGATTGACGGCATCGCCGTTAACGCGAACCTCATAGTGTAGATGGGTGCCGGTCGACCGTCCAGAGTTTCCCATATCACCAATATGGTCTCCACGCGATACCCTTTGGCCTTTTGTCACCCGGATTTTTGATTGATGCGCATAGCGCGTCTCAACGCCGAAGGCATGCTTGATCTTGACCAGCCGGCCATATCCTGACTGCCATCCTGCATGGGTGACGACGCCATCTGCCGTGGCGTAGATGGGCATGCCGGTTGGTCCGGCCATGTCCGTGCCCGCATGTAAACGGCCCCAACGCTTGCCAAAGCCCGAGGTGTAGCGAAACGCGCCCTTGAGGGGCAGGGCGAATGGCGCCTTCTCGGCAGCGATTCGGTAAAGGTTCAGACGATCCATCTGGTTGAGGATGCCGTTGGCGCGTTCGGCATCCGGTGACGGCTGTTCGCTGCGGGTCGAAAAGCTGAGCGGCATGAGCGGGCCGCCCTGGCCGGAATACCCCTTGCGGACGGTGTCGAGCATGGTCTCGGTATTCATGCCCGCGGCGCTAAACATCTTGTCCAGCGGCTCGACCGAGATGGTCATCGCGTCCTCGAGCTGGCGGAAAATCTGGTCGTTCTGGTCCTGCATCAGCCGGATCTGCTGCTGCATCTCGTCCGCCTGCAGAAGGGCGTCCTGTGCGTCGGCGCTGATCTGGTCACGCTCGGCGGCGGTATCGGCCAGCGCGGCGGTCAGAAAATCGACCGGGCTTGCGCCTGCATCCTCGTCCTCGGCGAGAGGGCCGGCGCTGCCGGAATTCTCGAGCTGTGCGGTCAGCGTCTCGCTCTGGCCGCGGGCTGCGTCACGTTCTTGCATTGTGCGGCGCAGGGTTGCCTGGATCACGCCGATGCCGGTCTCCATCTCGCGGCGGCGCGTTTCGGAGGCGAGAAGCTCGGACTGCATCACCGAGATCTGCTCGAGCGCGGTATTGAACCGTTCCTGGGCCTCGCGGGCCTCGGCCGCGCGCTTGTCCCGTTCGCTGCTCAACTCGTTGAGGCGTTGTTCGTAGGTGCGCTGGTCGCGCTTGGCCTGCTCGCGAAAGTTGCCGGACCCGATGCTGTCCATAAGCAGGATGGCGGTGGCGATGATGGCCCAACCGACAATCAGCGTCGCGCCCGAGAAGGCAATCAGCTGTGTCGCGGGCCGAAGCCGCATGAAGCGTGTGTCGGTGTCGGACCGCAGGAAAACCCTGCGCTCTGGAAAATGTCGCTCAAGAAAAGCGTGCGTTGCGATTGCGATACGTGTGCGCAAATGTCCCGTCCCCAATTGTCCCGATCCGTTCCGTCCCTCGCGCGCATCATTGAGTGGTCGTGCAGCGCCTTGGGCACGTGATTAGACAGCGCGGTCCGATGGGGCAACTCTTTTGCGCCCTTATATGATCAAATGAGGGCAAAGGCGCTATAAACGGCAGATTATTGCCGATCTGCAAAGAGTTGAGCGGGGTTCTGCAAGTAATCCCTGCGCCGAGATGACGCAGTTGGTTGCAAAAAGGGCCCGAGGCGTCGCTGCCGCGCCCGCCCGGAGCTGCGGCTGGTTTGTCGTGCGATTTCGGGTATTTTCGGCGGTGGCAAGGCGAAACCCCACTCGGTAAAGGCTCTTCTCAGCAAGGCTTTCGTCGGCGGGCATATCGGCTGACAGGAGGCCAGATGACAGACTATCCGATCATCGCGCTCTGGGCGCATCCACGCTCGATGTCGACGGCGACCGAGCGCATCATGCGCGAGCGCGGCGACCTCGACTGCGCGCATGAGCCGTTCATGTATGACTATTATGTGCATCGCCGCGCCCGGTGCATGCCGAATTTCGAGGTCCAGCCGGATCATCCCGTGGCCTATGCGGATATTCGCGCCATGCTGCTCAAACGGGCCGAGGCGGGGCCGGTGTTCTTCAAGGACATGGCCTATTACGTGACGCCCTACCTTGATGAGGACAGGGGCTTTCGCGATCGGCTGCGCCATGCCTTTCTGGTGCGCGATCCGCGCGCGGCGATTGCGTCCTATCATCGGCTCGATCCGGGGCTGACCAAGGAGGAGGTCGGCATCGCGGCGCAATGGCAGCTCTACCAGCACCTCGAGGCAGCAGGGTGCGCGCCCGCGGTGCTGCGGGCCGAGGACATCCGGGCTGATCCGCACGGCATGATGCACGCTTTCTGGCACGCCGTGGGATTGCCGGATGCGCCACATGCGCTGGACTGGGCCGGACCGCCGCCGGACGATTGGGAGCAGGTGGGCTCGTGGCACGAGGCGGCCAGCACCTCGGAGGGCATTCGCCCGATGCCCCCCGATCACGCGGCGCGTGCCGCCTCCAAATTCGAGACGGCCGCCGCCGGTGCGCCGCATTTGCACGACTATCTGGCCGCCCATCTGCCCGCTTACGAGGCGCTCGCGGCGCGGGCGCTGAAACCGGCGCCGCCCGCCGTCTGAGACGGCTGGATTACAGCGCGCGCACGGCCTCCAGCACCTCTTCGGCGTGGCCAGGCACCTTGACCTTGGGCCAGACGCGCGCGATGCGCCCGTCCGCGCCGATCAGGAACGTGCTGCGCTCGATCCCGAGAAAGGTCTTGCCGTACATCTTTTTCTCGGTCCAGACGCCGTAGTCCTCGCAGGTTGTGCCATGCTCGTCGGAGGCCAGCATCACCTTGAGGTCGTGCTTGTCCGCGAATTTCTCGTGCTTGGCGACGCTGTCCTTGGATATGCCGATGACCTTGGCGCCAGCCGCCTCGAACTCGGGCAAAAGACTGGTAAAGGCGATCGCCTCATTCGTGCAGCCGGGCGTGTCGTCGCGCGGGTAAAAGAAGAGCACGACAGGCGCACCGGCCAATGCGGTAAGCTGAATTTCGCCGCCGCCGCCCAAAGGGAGCGTGAAATCGGGGGCTTTGTCTGAAACATCGGGCATGTGTGATCCTTGGGTCTGACTGAGTTGTTGATATATTAGCGTTGCGCAAGCGATATGCAAAAGGCACGGCGCGATGCGCACCCGCCCAAGGATGAAATGAGCCAGCCAGACCCTGAAACCCCTTCTGAGCGGCAGGATGCGCCCGGCGCAACGCAGGCCGCGCGCCCTGCGGGCCGCCGTCGCCGTAGGCGGGGGCGCAAGGCCGGGCTTTGGTCCTTGCTCAGCGTGGCGGTTCTGGCGTTGGCCTGCGCGCTTTTCGTGCTGTCCTACCTTGGCACCCCGGTCGTGCTGCCCGACTGGCTGCGCACGCGCATCACCGAGCGGATCAACACGACGACCGGTGATTTGAACGTCGAGCTGGGCGAGATGGTTGTCGTCGTCGAGCAGGGCTGGACACCGCGCCTGGCGCTGAGGGATGTGACCTTGCGCGGGCCGGACCGGCGCGTCCTTGCCTCGCTGGCCGAACTTGGCGGAACCGTGGCGCTGCGTCCGCTGTTTCGCGGAGAGGTGCAGCCATCGCGGATCCGCCTGTCGGGCCTTCAGGTCAACCTGCGCCGCAATGATGCGGGCGGCGTGGGGGTGCAACTGGGCGGTGCGGCGATGCCGCGCGCCGCCGATGCGCCCGCGCCGCCGCGCGATGCAAGCGCGCTGATCGCGCAGATCGACCAGGCGCTGACGCGCCCGGCGATGGCATCGCTGCGCAGCATTCAGGCCGACAACATGACGCTACGCTATGAGGATGCGCGCACGGGCCGCGCCTGGACGATCGACGGCGGCAGTGTGGCCGCGACCCGTGAAGGCGCCAGCCTGCGCATGCGCGGCGACTTTACGGTGCTGGGGGCGCGATCCTATCCCAGTACGCTGGAGATGAGCTTTTCCAGCCGGATCGGCAGCAGCGCGGCGCAACTCGGCCTGAACTTCTCGGATCTGCCCGCCGGGGATCTGGCCATGCAATCGCCTGCGCTGACATGGCTGGATGCACTCGATGCGCCGATCTCGGGGGCTTTGCGCGCGCGGCTCGACGCGGACGGGCAGCTTGGCCCGCTCAATGCCAGCTTGCAGATCGGCAAGGGTGCGCTGCGCCCCACGGCGGGCACGGCCCCGATCGCCTTCGACGCGGTCAGCAGCTACTTCACCTATGATCCGGTGGCGCAGACCATCGCCTTCGAATCCTTTTCTATCGAGAGCAAATGGGTCACGGCGCGGGCCGAGGGTATCGCGCATATGATCGGCGGGCAGAGCGGCTGGCCGGACGAGCTTCAGGCGCAATTGCGTCTGAGCGACATCACCGCCGACCCTGCCGAACTTTATGACGCGCCCGTGGAACTGGATGGCGTAACGCTCGACATGCGGCTGCGGCTTGCGCCGTTTCGTCTGACCCTTGGGCAGCTCAGCCTGTCGGATCAGGGGCGTCATCTGGTGCTGAATGGCGATCTGCGCGGGGACGAGTCGGGATGGGATCTGGCGCTCGACGGGCGCATGGACAGCATCGACAAGGTGCGCCTGATGGAGCTGTGGCCCGAGGAAGCGGTGCCCAACACGCGCACCTGGGTGGCCGACAACATCACCGAGGCGCAGCTGAGCAATGTTCAACTGGCCGTCCGCTCACCGCCCAAGAACCGGGCGGATGTGTTCCTTGGTTTTGATTTCGATGGCATGAACGCCCGTTTCATGAAGCAGATGCCGCCTATTCAGGAGATGGCCGGCAAGGCGCAGCTCATGGATGGCCGCTTTGCCATAGCCGCCGACAGCGGCTGGATCGAGGCAGGAACGGGCGGACGCATCGACATTTCGGGCACCAGCTTCGCCGTTCCGGATGTCAACGTGAAGGAGGCCCCGGCCGAGGTCCATGTGCGCACCCAAAGCAGCATTACCGCCGCGCTGGCATTGATGGACAATGAGCCTTTTGAATTCCTGAGCAAGCAAGGACGTCCCGTCACGCTGGCCGATGGCACCGCAAGCGTCGAGGCGCGTCTGGGCTTCCCGCTCAAGAAGGAGTTGAAGACGCGCGATGTCGCTTATGACGTGACCGGCGATCTGAGGGATTTGGACAGCGATGTGCTGGTTCCGGGCCGCACGCTGAGTGCCGAGGCGATGACGCTGAGCCTGAACGATGACGGGCTTCGGGTCGCGGGAGATGGCCGGTTTGGCGGGGTGCCGTTCAGCGGGGCCTATACTGCGGCGTTGGGGCCGGACGCGTCTGGCAGCAGGGTCGAGGGCACCGTGACCTTCGATCAGGCCCTTGCCAATGAATTCGGCATCGACCTGCCGCCCGGCAGCCTGACGGGCAGTGCAGAGGTGGCGGTGACTGTCGATATGGCGCCGCGAGACGCCGAGGCAGATGGTGCAGGCAGCACGGGGCGCTTTGCGCTGACATCGGATCTGGCGGGGCTTGGCGTGTCGCTGCCGCAATTGAACTGGAGCCTGCCGCAAAGCGCGCGCGGGCGCCTCGAGGTGCGCGGCCAGTTGGGCCCGCCGCTTCAGATTGATGCGCTGACGCTGGATGCGCCGGGGCTTCAGGCGGATGGCCGGGTCAGCCTGAATAGTGCGGGCCAACTTGAGCGAGCTACCTTCTCGCGCGTGGCGCTCGGTGGCTGGCTGAACGCGCCGGTGACGCTGATCGGGCGGGGCCAGGGCGCCGCGCCTGGGGTCGAGGTGACAGGCGGCGAGGTCGATCTGAGGCGCGCGGACCTCTCGGGGATGGGCGCCACGGCGCGGGGCGGCCCGGTTTCCCTGTCACTGTCCCGCCTGATCCTGTCCGACGGCATCAGCATCGGCGCCTTCCGCGCCGAGTTGAATACGGCGACGGGAATCGACGGCACATTCTCGGGCCGCATCAACGGCGGCGCGGCCATTCGTGGGCAGGTCGTGCCACAGAACGGGCGCAGTGCGTTTCGCGTGGTGACCGATGATGCGGGCGGCGTCCTTGGTTCGGCTGGCCTCTTGAAGCAGGCGCGTGGCGGTGAGATGGAGTTGATCTTGATCCCGGCCGGCGCCCCCGGCACCTATGAGGGGCAGTTGAACGGCGGGGATATCTGGCTGACCGATGCGCCGGCGCTTGCCGAACTGCTGAGCGCGCTTAGCGTCGTGGGTCTCTTGGAACAGATGTCGGGCAACGGGATCCATTTCAGTGATGTTGATGCGCGGTTTCGCCTTGGCCCGGACCGCCTTGATCTTTACTCCAGCAGCGCGGTGGGCGCGTCGATGGGGATCTCGATGGACGGGTATTATTTTCTGGCGGACAAGCGGATGGACATGCAGGGTGTCGTCTCGCCGCTATATATCGTGAACGCCATCGGCGGGCTGTTTACCCGGCAGGGCGAGGGGCTGGTAGGGGTCAATTACACGCTCAAGGGTGCCGCAGCTGCGCCGCGCGTGTCGGTCAATCCTCTGTCGCTGTTGACACCGGGCATGTTCCGCGAGATTTTCCGCCGCCAGGCGCCTCAGCCGCCCGCCGCTGCGCCGCCCGGCGCGTCGCAATCCACCCAAGGCCCGCAAGAGGCCGAGCCGCCCGCTGAACCCCGGCAAGGCCCGGAGCGCGCCCCGCAGGGGCGCGGCGGCATCAACAGCCGGTAGCTTCTGCCTCGGCCCCAACAACAAGGCCGCGCGATGCAGCTCAGCGATTTTGATTACGACCTGCCCGAAGACCTGATTGCCGTGCGCCCCGTGCGTCCGCGCAGCGCCGCGCGCCTGCTGGTGGCGCAGGGGTCGGAACTGACCGACGCGCATGTGGGCGATCTGCCGGACTGGCTCTGCCGCGGTGACCGTCTCGTCCTGAACGATACGCGGGTCATTCCCGCGCGCCTGTCGGGCGTGCGGCGCCGCGCGGGCGCCGAGGGGCTGACCGAAGCGCGCATCGAGGTGACATTGCTTCAGCCCCGTGCCGATGGCTCCTGGAGCGCGCTGGTCAAACCGCTCAAGAAGCTGCGCGAGGGTGAGGTCGTCACCTTTTCGGACCAGCTGAGCGCGGCCCTGATCGCCAAGGAGGACGGGCAGGGCGTGATGGAATTCAACCTGACCGGCGATGATTTCGATGCGGCGCTGGCGGATGCAGGTGCGATGCCCCTGCCACCTTATATCGCCGCGCGCCGGGCCGCTGATGCCGCCGATGCCGAGGATTACCAGACCGTCTGGGCGCGCCATGCCGGCGCCGTCGCGGCGCCGACCGCGTCCTTGCATTTCGACGCACCGCTGCTCGACGCGTTGCGAGCGCGCGGCGTCGCCTTCACACATGTGACCCTTCATGTGGGCGCGGGCACCTTTCTGCCCGTCAAGGTCGAGGATGTGACCACCCACAAGATGCACGCCGAATGGGGCGAGGTCACTGCCGAGGCTGCCGCCGAGATTGCGGCGACAAAGGCCTCGGGTGGGCGCGTCATCCCCGTCGGCACCACCGCGTTGCGCTTGATCGAAAGCGCGGCAAGGGGGACCGGGGCCATCGCGCCATGGCAGGGCGAGACCGACATCTTCATCTATCCGGGCTTTGAATTTCATGTCACGGACGCGCTGATGACGAATTTTCATCTGCCCAAATCGACGCTGATGATGCTGGTTTCGGCGCTGATGGGCCAGGACAGGGTGCGGCAGATCTATGCCCACGCCGTCGACCGCCGGTACAGGTTTTTCTCCTACGGGGATGCATCACTGTTGATCCCGCGCTGAAACGCTGCCAAGGGCAGCGAGGACGGTGTGCGGCATCGAGTCGCGAGTGACGCAGACATCAAGCGCGGTTGCGGGGCAGATTGACCCGATCAGCCCCGCGGGAGGCACGATATGTTCAAGGTTCTGACGGGCGCATGGGCGCTTCTCTTCGGAATGATGCTCTTGCAGGTGGGCAACGGCATGCAAGGCACGCTGTTGGGCATCCGGGGCGAGATCGAGGGGTTTTCGACCTTTGCCATGTCGCTGGTGATGTCGGGCTATTTCGTTGGATTCCTCTTTGGCTCGCGCGTCGCGCCCGAGATGATCCGGCGTGTGGGCCACGTGCGGGTCTATGCGGCGCTGGGCTCGCTGATCTCGTCGATCATGCTGCTTTATCCGACATGGACGGACCCGTGGGCCTGGGGTGCGGCGCGCATCCTGATCGGCTTCTGCTTTTCGGGGGTCTATGTCACCGCCGAGTCGTGGCTGAACAATTCGGCCAGCAACGAGAACCGCGGCAAGGCCCTGTCGCTTTACATGATCGTGCAGATGATCGGCATCGTGTCGGCACAGGGTCTGATGATCGTGGCCGATCCGGGTGGCTTCATCCTCTTCATCATCCCATCGGTGCTGATCTCGATCTCCTTTGCGCCGGTGCTCTTGTCGGTCAGCCCGACACCTGCCTTCGAGTCCACCAAGCCGATGACCCTCTTGCAGATCTATCAGACCTCCCCCTTGGGCTGCGTGGGCATGTTCCTTTTGGGCGGTGTCTTTTCGGCGCAATTCGGCATGGGCGCGGTATATGGTGGTAAGGCGGGCCTGAGCGTTGTGGAAATCTCGGCGTTTGTTTCGGCCTTCTATATCGGTGCGATGCTGATCCAATATCCGCTGGGCTGGCTGTCGGACAAGATGGACCGCCGCCTGCTGATCATGGTGGCCAGCGCGGGCGTTGCGGTGGGTGCGGTCGCGGCGATGATCTTTGGCGGCTATTTCCCGATGCTTCTGGGCGCGGCGTTCATCGTGGGCGGGCTGTCTAACCCGCTCTATTCGCTGTTGATCGCCTACACCAACGACTTCTTGCAGCATGAGGACATGCCCGCCGCCGCAAGTGGCCTTGTCTTTATCAACGGTCTTGGCGCGGTTGCCGGTCCTGTCACGACCGGCTGGATGATGTCGGTCATGGGGCCGGGTGGATTTTTTCTCTATATTGCGATCCTTGGCGCCATGGTGGCGCTTTATGCCGGCTATCGGATGACACAGCGCGCAAGCATCCCCGTGGTCGACCCGGTCGAGGGCTATACGCCGGTCATGCCGTCCTCCTCGCCATTGGCCGTGACCTACGCGCAGGAATACGCGGTGGACGTCGCGCAAGAGGCCGAAGAAGAGGAGGCCGCACGCAATGACGCAGCGTGAGCGGAATGTTGCGTTTGAAGGAATACTTTACTGTTCATATTCGAAAATATGACGATAACGTAACATGAAGATGGATCAGGCATAAAAGGAGCTGACCTCACGTGACGGCACCAGAGGATGTTTTGAAGTTCTGGCTCGACGATGTCGGTCCCAAGGGTTGGTATGATCCGAGCGAGGGGCTGGACGCCGAGATCCGCGACCGCTTCGAGGGGGCGTGGAAAAGCGCGCGCAACGGCACCTATGGCCTGTGGCTGACCTATCCGACGGGCACGCTGGCCTACATCATTCTCATGGACCAGTTTCCGCGCAACATGTTCCGTGACACCGGGCAGGCCTTTGCAACCGACCGCTATGGCGTTGCCGCGGCCAAGGCCGCGATCGGACGCAAATGGGATGTCGCGATAGACGAGCCTGCGCGCCAGTTCTTTTACGTGCCGATGATGCACTCCGAGAACCTGTGCGATCAGGAGCGCTGCATCCGCCTGATCCACGAGCGGATGCCCGAAACAGGGCAGGCCCAGCTGCTCCATGCACGGGCGCACCGCGACGTGATCCGCCAGTTCGGGCGCTTCCCTTACCGTAATGAGGCGCTGGGGCGCAAATCCACACCTGCCGAAATCGCCTATCTCGAGGCTGGGGCTTATGGACATACTCTGCGGCAGCTCCAGCAAAAGGACGCTGCCTGATAACCGCGCCCATGCCATGGCGCGCCTGTCTGTAGGGACATCTACGGCCTCTGAACTCGCCAGCACATTTACGCCGCGTCCGGACCAGCCGGGGGCGGCGTTTTCGCGCGCGCAGATGCGTTGTGCCGGCGCACCGGGTGGTTTAGCATTGAACTAAATTCAGAATCCGGAGAAGCACATGGCCCCCAAATCCTTTGACCTGATCGTGATCGGCGCCGGTCCCGGCGGCTATGTCGCTGCCATTCGGGGTGCACAGCTGGGATTGTCCGTAGCCATCATCGAGCGTGAGAACATGGGCGGCATCTGCCTCAACTGGGGCTGCATCCCCACCAAGGCGATGTTGCGCAGCTCGGAAGTGTTTCACCTGATGCACCGCGCCAAGGAGTTCGGGCTGAAGGTCGAGAAGGTCGATTACGATCTGGACGCAGTCGTCAAACGGTCGCGCGGGGTGGCCAAGCAGCTGTCGGATGGCATCGGCCATCTGATGAAGAAGAACAAGATTACCGTCTTTCGCGGCGTGGCAAGCATGCCGGCCAAGGGCAAGGTCGCCGTCAAGATGGACAAGGGCGACGATGAGGAACTGACATCCAAGAACATCGTGCTGGCCACCGGGGCGCGGGCGCGCGAGTTGCCCGGCCTTGAGGCGGATGGCGATCTGGTCTGGACATATCGGGACGCGTTGCAGCCTGTGCGCATGCCCAAAAAGCTCTTGGTCATCGGATCTGGTGCCATCGGCATCGAATTTGCCAGCTTTTACAACACGCTGGGCGCCGATACGACCGTGGTCGAGGTCATGGATCGCATCCTTCCCGTTGAAGATGCCGAAATCTCGAAATTCGCCAAAAAGCAGTTCGAGAAGCAAGGGATGAAGATCCTCGAGAAAACCTCGGTCAAGAAGTTGGACCGCGCCAAGGGCAAGGTGACCGCCCATATCGAGGCGAACGGCAAGGTCGAGAAGCAGGACTTCGACACCGTGATTTCCGCTGTCGGTATTGTCGGCAATACCGAAGACCTTGGGTTGGAGGAGTTGGGCGTCAAGATCGACCGCACCCATGTGCTGACGGATGAATTCTGCCGCACCGGCGTCGATGGCCTTTACGCGATTGGCGATATCGCGGGCGCGCCGTGGCTCGCGCACAAGGCCAGCCACGAGGGGGTCATGGTAGCCGAGTTGATCGCGGGCAAGCATCCGCATCCGGTCAAGGCAACAAGTATCGCGGGCTGCACCTACTCCAACCCGCAGGTCGCAAGCGTCGGCTATACCGAGGCCAAGGCCAAGGAGCTGGGCCACGATATCAAGGTCGGACGCTTCCCGTTTATTGGCAACGGCAAGGCAATTGCGCTGGGCGAGTCCGAGGGCATGGTCAAGACGATCTTTGACGCCAAGACCGGCGAGCTTCTTGGCGCGCATATGATCGGCGCGGAAGTGACCGAGCTGATCCAGGGCTATGTTGTCGGCCGCCAGCTGGAGACGACCGAAGAAGATCTGATGAACGCCGTCTTCCCGCATCCAACCTTGAGCGAAATGATGCATGAGAGCGTTCTGGACGCCTACGACCGCGTCATCCACATGTAGGGCTGTCTCTTGCCGTCGCTGAACCGCATCGTCATGCAGCGGACCTCGCGCGAGTGGCTTGAGGCGCTGCCTCTGGCGGCGATGGATGCCGCCGAGATATCGGGCAAGCATGGACGGCGCTACGATTTCCAAAGCTACACGCGCTTTCGCCATCCCCAGTATGACGTTTGCGAGGGCCCGTTTCTTAGTGAGGACGGGCTGGTGCAGAAATTCGATATCATTCTGGCAAATCAGGTGTGGGAGCATCTGGACCGTCCCTATGCCGCCACCCGCAACGTCCTTCGCATGCTGCGGATCGGGGGGTATTTCTGGCTTGCCGTGCCGTTTTTTGTCCGCTTTCATGCCGCGCCACATGATTGCTCGCGCTGGTCGGCGCGCGGCCTTGGGAACCTTCTGATCGAGGCGGGCTTTGATGCTGGGCATATCAAGACGGGCCAATGGGGCAATCGGCAGGCGGCGGCGCGCAATCTTGAGGATAAATGGCCGCCTGATTACGATCCCGCGACCGACGATTTGACAAATGATCCCGACCATCCGATCTGCGCCTGGGCGCTGGCGCAGAAAGTCTGACTGCGCGTTCGGGCTGCGTTCTCTATCCGTTCGCAAATCAGGGTTGGAAGCGCGCCATGCATACACTATCTGTATGGCGTCAACCTTGGGGGCATCATGGCCGAGCTAAAGAATATCGAAGTCCGCGGTGCGCGCGAGCATAACCTCAAGAACATTGACGTGGATATTCCCCGCGACCAACTGGTTGTGATCACGGGTCTTTCTGGTTCGGGCAAATCCAGCCTCGCCTTTGATACGATCTATGCCGAAGGGCAGCGGCGCTATGTCGAATCGCTGAGCGCCTATGCGCGCCAGTTCCTCGACATGATGCAAAAGCCCGATGTCGATCATATCAGCGGGCTGTCACCGGCCATCAGCATCGAGCAAAAGACGACATCCAAGAACCCGCGTTCGACCGTGGGCACCGTGACCGAGATTTATGACTATCTTCGGCTTCTCTTTGCCCGCGCCGGCACGCCCTATTCGCCGGCCACCGGCAAGCCGATCGAGGCGCAGCAGGTGCAGGACATGGTGGATCGCATCATGGGCATGGAGGAAGGCACGCGCGCCTATCTCCTTGCACCCATCGTGCGCGACCGCAAAGGGGAATATCGCAAGGAATTTATTGAGCTGCGCAAGAACGGATTTCAGCGCGTCAAGGTGAACGGTGAGTTCTATGAGTTGGACGAGCCGCCGACGCTGGACAAGAAGTTCCGCCACGATATCGACGTCGTGGTCGATCGTCTGGTGGTCAAGGATGGCCTGGAGACGCGGCTGGCCGACAGCCTGCGCACCGCGCTGGATCTGGCCGATGGCATTGCCGTGCTGGAAACCGCGCCGGCCGAGGGCGAGCCCGAGCGCATGACGTTCTCCGAGAAATTCGCCTGCCCTGTCAGTGGTTTCACCATCCCCGAGATCGAGCCGCGCCTCTTTTCGTTCAACGCGCCTTTCGGGGCCTGCCCGGTGTGCGACGGCCTCGGTGTTGAGCTCTTCTTTGACGAGCGACTGATTGTGCCCGATCAGAACCTCAAGATCTTCGATGGCGCGCTGGCGCCATGGCGCAAGGGCAAAAGCCCCTATTTTCTGCAGACGATCGAGGCGATTGCCAAGCACTACGAATTCGACGTGAAGACCAAGTGGAAGGATCTGCCCGCTCATGTGCAACAGGTTTTCCTGCATGGCTCGGGCGAGGATGAGATCGCGTTTCGCTATGACGAGGGGGGGCGTGTCTACAACGTCAGCCGCGTGTTCGAAGGGGTGATTCCCAACATGGAGCGCCGTTATCGCGAAACAGACAGCTCCTGGGTGCGCGAGGAATTCGAGCGCTATCAGAACAATCGCCCTTGCGGCGCCTGCGACGGCTATCGCCTGCGTGAAGAGGCACTGGCGGTCAAGATCGGGGGCTTGCACGTGGGACAGGTCGTTCAGATGTCGATCCGCGAGGCGCTGGATTGGGTGACCGACGTGCCCGAAACGCTCAGCAATCAAAAGCAGGAGATCGCCCGCGCCATCTTCAAGGAGATCCGCGAGCGGCTGGGATTTTTGAACAACGTGGGCCTCGAATATCTGACACTCAGCCGGAATGCGGGCACCTTGTCGGGTGGCGAATCGCAGCGCATCCGCCTTGCCAGCCAGATCGGCAGTGGCCTGACCGGCGTTCTCTACGTGCTGGACGAGCCCAGCATCGGCCTGCACCAGCGCGACAATGACCGTCTGTTGCAAACACTGAAAAACCTGCGCGATCAGGGCAATACCGTGATCGTGGTCGAACATGACGAAGAGGCGATCCGCGAGGCCGACTATGTCTTTGACATCGGCCCCGGCGCGGGCGTTCACGGCGGGCAGGTGGTCAGCCACGGTATCCCCTCGGCGGTCGCCGCCGATCCCAATTCGATCACCGGCCAGTATCTTTCGGGCGTGCGCGAGATTGCCGTCCCGGCCAAGCGGCGCAAAGGCAATGGCAAGAAACTGAAGGTGGTCAAGGCGACTGGCAACAACCTGAAAGACGTCACGGCCGAGTTCCCCTTGGGAAAATTCGTCTGCGTGTCGGGTGTGTCGGGCGGCGGTAAATCGACGCTGACCATCGAGACGCTTTTCAAGACGGCGTCGATGCAGCTGAATGGCGCGCGCCAGACGCCCGCACCCTGCGAGACGATCAAGGGGCTCGAACATCTGGACAAGGTGATCGACATTGATCAGCGTCCCATCGGGCGCACGCCTCGGTCGAATCCTGCAACCTACACCGGCGCCTTTACCCCGATCCGTGACTGGTTTGCCAATCTGCCCGAATCCAAGGCACGCGGTTACAAGCCGGGGCGGTTTTCCTTCAACGTCAAGGGCGGGCGCTGTGAGGCCTGTCAGGGGGACGGCGTCATCAAGATCGAGATGCACTTCCTGCCCGATGTCTATGTGGAATGCGAGACGTGCAAGGGAGCGCGCTACAATCGCGAAACCTTGGAAATCCGCTTCAAAGGCAAGAGCATAGCAGACGTTCTTGATATGACGGTTGAAGACGCTCAGGAGTTTTTCAAGGCGG
The DNA here is from genome assembly GCF_037083805.1 of Roseovarius sp. D0-M9. Taxonomy (NCBI): domain Bacteria; kingdom Pseudomonadati; phylum Pseudomonadota; class Alphaproteobacteria; order Rhodobacterales; family Roseobacteraceae; genus Roseovarius; species Roseovarius sp. D0-M9. The sequence continues at coordinate 102,165 of NZ_JBAPKZ010000010.1, forward strand.
TGCCGAGCATCCGGGAGAAGATGGACGCGCTGGTGCGCGTCGGGCTGGGCTATATCAAGGTGGGCCAGCAGGCGACGACCTTATCGGGCGGTGAGGCGCAGCGCGTCAAACTGTCCAAGGAGTTGGCCAAGCGCAGCACGGGCCGCACGCTTTATATTCTGGATGAACCGACCACGGGCCTGCATTTCGAGGATGTTAAAAAGCTGCTCGAGGTGCTGCACGAGCTGGTCGACAGCGGCAATACCGTCGTGGTGATCGAGCATAACCTCGATGTCATCAAGACAGCCGACTGGATCATCGACATCGGCCCCGAGGGAGGGGATGGTGGCGGCGAAGTGGTGGCCGTCGGCACGCCTGAGAAGGTGGCGGAGGAACCGCGCAGTCATACCGGTCATTACCTCGGGCCGATGCTCCGCCCGCGAAAGGTGGCGGCGGAGTAGCTGCAAAAGGGCGGGGACGGCGTATCGGGCCGGATTGCTACGCTCGCCAGTCTGCCATCGCTTACCCGTGCCTTTCGTCGCGAACCACGCCTTGGCCGTTGCCAGATCGGCAGGTCGTCCAAGGACATAGCCCTGCGCCAACGGCACCCCAAGCGCTTGAAGTGTCACCAACTCGGCCTCGGGTTAATCCCGGCGGCGATGATGGCCGCGTCGATCTCGACCGCAAAGCGCACCAGCGCCGCGCTGAGCGAGAGGCGTTGATCGATAGATATGTGTGTGGGGGAGGGCAATTCCGTCAGGGCCCTCAGTGATCATTATACCTGAGCTTTGAAAAATGGTGCCTCAGCGTAAACCCGGAGTGATGAGCAAATCCTTGCGCTGCCTCAAATATCTCGCGCGACTTCGTTCGCCTGTCGATGTGGTGCGCCTGGCAGGGATCAGGTTGCCTCTGGCGCAGGCGTGCGCGGCTTGACCTTTGTGTCGCCCAGAAAATGTCCCAGGGCGCGCATCCCTTCGACCTCATCGCAGATGATCTTGATCACGATCAATATGGGCACCGCCACGACCATCCCGACGACCGACCAGATATAGGCAAAGAATGCGACGACCAGAAAGAGGATGGGCGTGTTGAGCTGCATCCGGCGCGAAATCGCGAGCGGTGTCACGATCTGCCCCTCGATGGAGGTCAGTGTCATGTAGGTGACGAGGACGCCGGCCGCCTGCCAGCCCGTGCCAAGTGACACAAAGGCAACAAGCGCCGCAACAAGCGCCCCCGCAACGGCCCCGAGAAACGGCACGAAGTTCAGCGCAAAGCCCATGACACCAAGGGCGATGGCATTTGGCACACCCCAGAGGTACATCGCCACACCGATCGAGACGCCAAGCCCCGCGTTGATGATGGCGATGCCGCCCAAGTACCGGCCCAGCCGATCTTCGATCGTCTTTATGATTTCGACCGCATGGCGCTTGTCCGTCAGCTTGGGCAGGCTTTCGACGGTGCGGCGGGCAAAAAAATCGCCCGATCCGATGAGGAAAAAGGTGAGGAATATCGAGAAAACCACCTGACTCATGACCTTGGGGGCCATGCTCAGGATGGTGACGGAGGTCGATCTGTCGGATACGACTTCGACTTCCATGGTCCGCTTCCCCTTGCTGTCTTCCACCGCGTCGTCCAGGGCCTGGGCGGCCTCGTTGACCTTTGCCAGCGCACCTCCGCCCTCGCCAAGCTTGGTCTGCACCTCGCCAACGAGACGCGGCATATCGTCGATCAGATTGGCGACGGGCGCGGCAAACCATGCGATGGCGATGCCAACGCCGACGATCAGAAACGAGGTGAACAGCGCGGCAATAGCCATGCTGGGCATGCCCAGTTTCTCAAGCGCGCGCCGGGGGCGACTGAACACGAAATACGACAGGATGGCGGCAGTGACTGGAACCAGAAAATCCGCCGCAGCCACGAGGGCTGCCACGAACGCGATGATGAACATACCGCAAAGTGGCACGTATATGCGTTTCTGCGCTGTCACTTGATGGTGCCCCCCGCCTGGGCGCGCCCACTACGCTCCAGAACAGATACAACGCCGGTTCGCGCCGATAGGTTCCTCTTTGCGCGCCTGCGGCATGGGCCGCAGAGGCACAAAGTGGGTGCAAAGCGGGGCTAGCCGCGCCCGCGGGCGGCAAGGCGGGGCAACATGGCGCTGAAATCGCGGCCTCGGCCGTCCTCGTCCTCGACGAATTGCGCATAGAGCGCGCGCGCCGCCGTTCCCAGCGGGGTGTCGGCATCGACCGTCTCGGCGGCTTGCTGGGCAAGGGTCAGATCCTTGAGCATCAGCTCGGCGGCAAAGCCGGGGGTGTAATCGTTGTCCGCAGGGCTTTTGGGACCGACACCTGGCGCGGGGCAGTAAGCGTTCATCGACCAGCTGTAGCCCGAGGAGGTGCTGACCACGTCGAACATCGCCTGACGGTCAAGGCCCAGCTTGTCGGCCAGCGCAAAGGCCTCGCAGGTGACGACCATGGTCGCGCCGAGGATCATGTTGTTGCAGATCTTGGCGGCCTGGCCGTTGCCCGAGGGGCCGCAATGCACGGCCTTTTGCCCCATGATGTCGAAGAGGGGCCTTGCGGTGGCAAAGCCCGCCTCATCGCCGCCCACCATGAACGTCAGCGTGCCGCCCGCTGCGCCGCCAATCCCGCCCGAGACGGGGGCGTCCAAGGCCGACAGGCCGGCATGCTGGGCGTCTTCGGCAACGGCGCGGGCGCTGGCCACATCGACGGTCGAGCAATCGAGAAAGACGGCTCCGCGTGTCATCACCGGGATGATCTGGGCGGCAACGCTCCGCAGGATGTCGCCATTCGGCAGCATGGTCAGAACGACTTCGGCGCCGGTGGCGGCCTCCTCGGCGCTGGCGGCGGCGACCACGCCCTCTGCATTGACGCCCGCCGGGTCGAAACCGGTCACATCATGGCCGGCCGCCGCCAGATTGGCCGCCATCGGCCCGCCCATATTGCCCAGCCCGATAAATCCGATCTTCATGTCATGCCCTCTTGAATGGTTGTCGTTGGCGACAGAATAGACCTTTCGTGCAAGCAGGGGCAATGGAGGGCAGGGGGCGGAATGCGTCCAAGGTTACATGATGCGGAAAACGGATGTCTCGCGCGCTCTATAGCCCATCGTGGAACTCTTCGATCAGGTTTGCCACGACCGCACGCAGGGCCCCTTCGCGGTCTTCTCCGCTGGTGGCCGCCGCCTCGAAGACGCGGCGCTGGCGGTCGGCGCTGGTGCCTTGCGCCGCGATGATGCGCGCGCGCTCCACCTCGCTGGCGGAGCCGAAATGCGCGGCATCCTCGGCAAGAAGCTCGACCAGTTCGTCCACCAGCATCTGCATGGGGACAATCTCGCCACGGCCGAAATCAATCAGCCCCTCGCGCACGCCATAGCGCTGCGCGCGCCAGCGGTTCTCGGATATGAGGAAGGTCTCGTAGATGCGCCAGCGCTGGTTCTTGATCGACAGCCGCCACAGCATCCGCGCGAGCGCCTGTGTCAGTGCGGCCAGCGTCAGGGCATCCTCCATACGGGGCTGAACATCGCAGATCCGCGTCTCGATCGTCGGGAATTTCGACGACGGGCGCAAATCCCACCAGATCTTGGAGGCATCCTCGATCACGCCCAGATCCGTGAGCGCGCCCGTCGCACGCTCGTATTCGCCAAAGCTGCTCATGCGGGGCGGCAGGCCGGTGCGGGGCAGGTTGTCAAAGACCGTCAGGCGGTAGCTGTCGAGGCCGGTATCGTGGCCCTGCCAGAAGGGTGAGGAGCAGCTGAGCGCCAGAAGATGCGGCAAGAAGTAGCTGAGCTGGTTCATGAGGTCGATGCGCCGGTCAGGTTCGTCCACAGCGACATGCACATGCATCCCGCAGATCAGCATGCGTCGCACGACACCGGCAAGGTCGTTCGACAGGCTGTTGTAGCGCTCCTTGTCCGTGTGCGTCTGCTCGCGCCAGCGCGAGAAGGGATGACAAGCGGCCGCAATGGGCGCGAGGCCGAACCTGTCCGCCTCGCGCGCTATGCACCCGCGCAAGCGGCGCAGGTCGTCGCGGGCTTCTGCAATGGTGGCGCAGACCTTGGTTCCGATCTCGATCTGGCAGTTGAGGAATTCCGGGCTGACCTGATCCTCAAGCTCGGCACGACACGCCTCCATCAGCGCATCAGGCGCCTCGGTCAGCGCCATGGTCTCCTTGCTGACGAGGAGGTATTCCTCCTCGATGCCGATGGTGAAATCGGGCTCGTCCAGTGCCATGCGCGCCTCCTGCTCAGGGGGCCAGCAAAGCGTAGGTTCGCCGCGGTGCCAAGGAAATTCGGAGTTTACCCGGCCAAATGCCGCCGGAACGGCGTTTGGCGCCCGGAGGTCTGTCCGGGCGCCAATTCAATATCAATCCGCAAGCTTGAAGTGGAACTCGCCACCTTCCTTGATGCCCGAGGGCCAGCGCGACGTGACGGTCTTGGTCTTGGTGTAGAACTTGAACGCGTCGGGGCCGTATTGGTTGAGATCGCCGAAGGCTGATTTCTTCCAACCGCCAAAGGTATAATGCGCCAGCGGCACGGGGATGGGGAAGTTGATGCCGACCATGCCGACTTGGACGCGGTTCGCGAAATCGCGCGCCGCATCGCCATCGCGGGTAAAGATCGCGGTGCCGTTGCCCATCTCGTGGTCGGACGCCAGTTTCAGCGCCTCTTCATACGATCCTGCGCGGATCGTGGTCAGGACGGGGCCGAAGATCTCCTGCTGGTAGATATCCATGTCGGGCGTCACCTTGTCGAAGAGGTGCGGCCCGATAAAGAAGCCGTCTTCATACCCTTGCAGGCTGAAGCCACGGCCATCGACGACCAGTTCGGCGCCTTGATCGATTCCCGACTGCACCATGCCCTCGATCCGCTTTTTCGCCTCGGCGGTCACGACGGGGCCGTAATCCATCTCGGTGTCGGATGTGTAGGGGCCGACTTTGAGCTTTTCGATGCGCGGCACCAGCTTTTCGATGAGGCGGTCGGCGGTTTCCTCGCCCACGGGCACCGCGACCGAGATCGCCATGCAGCGCTCGCCCGCCGCGCCATAGCCAGAGCCGATCAGCGCGTCGGCGGCCTGGTCGAGGTCGGCGTCGGGCATGATGATCATGTGGTTCTTGGCACCGCCAAAGCACTGCGCGCGCTTGCCGTTCGTGCAGGCGCGCCCGTAGATATACTGCGCGATGGGCGTCGAGCCGACAAAGCCGACAGCCTGGATCGTGTCGTTGTCGAGGATCGCGTCGACCGATTCCTTGTCACCGTTGACGACCTGGCAGATGCCATCGGGCAGGCCCGCCTCGGTCCAGAGTTCGGCCAAAAGGAGCGGGCAGGAGGGGTCGCGCTCGCTCGGCTTGATGATGACGGCGTTGCCTGCGGCAATCGCGGGGCCCATTTTCCACATCGGAATCATGGCCGGAAAGTTGAATGGCGTGATGCCCGCAACCACACCCAGCGCCTGACGCATCGAATAGATGTCGATGCCCGTCGAGGCATTGCCGGAATACTCGCCCTTGAGGAAATGCGGCGCGCCGATGCAGAATTCGATCACCTCCATGCCGCGCTGCACATCGCCCTTGGCGTCGGGGATGGTCTTGCCATGCTCGCGGCTGATGGCCTCGGCCAGCTTGTCCATGTCGCGGTTGATGAGGCGCACGAACTCCATGAAGATGCGGGCACGTTTCTGTGGATTGACCGCTTCCCACTCTTTCTGCGCCTTGGCGGCGTCGGCAACAGCCTGATTGAGCTCGTCCACGCTGGCGAGCGGTGTCTTGGCCTGCACTTCGCCAGTAGCGGGGTTGTAGACGTCGGCAAAACGGCCAGACGTGCCTTTGACATGCTTGCCATTGATGTAATGCGTCAGTTCGGTGGTCATGAGAGCCTCCCTATTTCGGTTGAGCGCAGCATAGGCTTGCAGAATTGAGGCGAACAGGGGCAATGTTTCAAAGATGATTTGCGTTTATGCAAAGGTATCGGATGTGGAGGGTTGGCAGTGCAGCCGCAGTGGGACGATCTCAAGATATTTCTGGCCGTTGCACGCCACGAAAGCCTGTCGGCGGCGGGCCGCGTGCTCAAGATCGACCCGGCCACCGTCGGACGCCGCATCGCCCGGCTGGAGGAGGCGCTGCGCGCGCCGCTCTTTGCCAAATCGCCGCAGGGATATGCGCTGACGAACGAGGGCCAGCGCCTGATGGTGCACGCGGCGCGGGCCGAGCAGGAGATGACGGCCGCCTTCGAGGATCTGTCTGGCCATGGCGCGCAGCTGAGCGGGCAGATCAGGCTGGGCTCGCCCGATGGGTCGGCCAATTTCCTGCTGCCGCAGGTCTGCGCGCAGATCGTCGAGCAGAACCCCGACCTTGAAGTGCAGATCGTCGCATTGCCGCGCGTCTTCAACCTGTCGCGCCGCGAGGCGGATATGGCGATTGCCGTCAGCGCGCCCACCGCCGGGCGCCTGACCGTGCAGAAGGTGACGGATTATCGCCTCAGCCTTGTTGCGTCGCGCAATTATCTGCGCAGTGCCGCGCCCATCACGTCGCTGGACGACCTGCGCCATCACCGCATCGTTGGCTACATTCAGGACATGATATTCGACAAGGAACTGGATTACATGGCCGAGCTGGGCCTGCCGCCCGCGCAACTGGCCAGTAACTCCGTCTCGGTCCAGTTCAACTGGATCCGGCAGGGGGCGGGCATCGGCATGATGCACGACTTTTCGATTCCGTTCGGGCGCGGCATGGTGCGCGTGCTGCCAGATGAGATCAGCCTCTCGCGCAGTTTCTATCTGATCCGGCACGTTGATGATCGCCGCCTCGACAGGCTCAACCGCTTTGCCGAGGCGTTGGCATCGGGTATGCGCCGCGAGGTTGCGCGCCTTGAGGCGCAGCAGTGACGCATGCTTGACAGATGGCGCGGCGCCTTTACGCTGGGTAAGCCGGCAACTGGCCGGGCGGCAAAGCAGGAGGTGCCATCATGCTGGTTTCACAAATCCTCAAGGCCAAGGGGGACGCTGTCTTTACCGCGCCGCCGCAGACCTTGGTTTCGGAGGCCGTCAAAACGCTGGCGGCCAAGGGAATCGGCGTGGTCGTCATTACCTCCGATGAAACGACAGTGGTCGGCATCCTGTCCGAGCGTGACATCGTGCGCGCCCTTGCCGCGCGGGGGGCAGAGTGTCTGTCGATCAAGGTCGAGGACCTGATGACGAGCGATCCCTTCTGCGCGAGCCTCTCGGACACGGGCGAGCACGTGCTGGGCCAGATGACCGAGCGTCGGTTTCGTCACATGCCGGTGGTGCAGGATGGCAAGCTGGTGGGCATCGTCACGCAGGGCGACGTGGTCAAGGCACGGCTGGACGAGCTGGCGATGGAGAATGCGTCGATGCAGGGCATGCTGATGGGGCACTGACGCGGCCCCCGGCATACGCGCGTCAACATCGACCCAGAGGCTTTCCAGTTGCGGGCTTGCATTCCAGTGCTCCGTCGTGCTGATTACCTGAAAATTTGCAGACGGAGCCTCAGCAATGCGCATCGGCCTCTATCCCGGCACATTCGATCCGATCACGCTGGGCCATATCGACATCATCCGCCGCGCCAGCACGCTGGTCGACCGCCTCGTCATCGGTGTTGCGATCAATCGTGACAAGGGCCCTCTGTTTTCGCTCAAAGAGCGTGTTGCCATGATCGAGGGGGCGGCCGCCCGGCTCGATGTGACGGGCGGTGGACAGATCGTGGTGCATCCGTTTGAAAATCTGCTGATAGATTGTGCGCGCGACGTGGGCGCACAAGTGATCGTGCGGGGGCTGCGGGCGGTCGCGGATTTCGAGTATGAATTTCAGATGGTCGGCATGAACCGCGCGCTCGATGCGTCGATCGAAACGGTGTTCCTGATGGCCGATACCGGGCATCAGGCCATCGCGTCCAAGCTGGTCAAGGAAATCGCCCGGCTGAGCGGGGATGTGTCCAAATTCGTCACACCCGATGTGAACGCGGCGCTGGTCAGCAAGTTTCGGTGAAACCTAGCGCCAGAAGGCCATCCATTCGATCAACTCGCCCAGCTTGCCACCAAGGAAGATGAGCCCCTCCATGCCCTGAAGGTAATAATCCAGGGCAAGGCCGAGAACGATCAGCAGAAATAGCCAGAGCGCGATGCGGTCGGTCATGTCATGGCCCTCCCGGTATGCTCTGCGGCCCGCCCGCATTGGTATAGCGGGGGGCCGCATCTGGCAATATGATCCGCGTCGCAGACTTGGATCAGCCCAGTCGCCCCATCAGCGCCGCGACATCGGCCATGCGGCAGCTGAAGCCCCATTCGTTGTCATACCACGCCAGCACACGAACCAGCTTGCCGCCGACGACCTTGGTCTGCTCGGGCGCAAAGATGCTGCTTTCTTCGGTATGGTTGAAGTCGATGCTGACCTTGGGGGCAGGGTCGTAGGCAAGGATGCCCTTCATCGCGCCTGCCGCTGCCTCGGCGACGATGGCGTTGACGTCCTCTTCGGTCACGGATCTGGAGGCCATGAACGTCAGGTCCACCGCCGAGACGTTGGGTGTGGGCACGCGGATGGCCGAGCCGTCGAGACGGCCCTTGAGCGCGGGCAGCACCTCGGACAGTGCCTTGGCCGCGCCGGTCGACGTCGGTATCATCGACATCGCTGCGGCGCGGGCGCGGTAGAGATCCTTGTGACGGCGGTCGAGCGTGGGCTGATCGCCGGTATAGGCGTGGATCGTCGTCATGATCCCGCTCTCGATGCCGATGCCCTCATGCAGAACCTTGGCAAGCGGGGCGAGGCAATTGGTGGTGCAGGAGCCATTGGAAATCATGCGCTCGCCGGCCAGCAGTTCCCCATCGTTGACGCCCATCACCACGGTGCGGTCCACATTCTTGCCGGGCGCAGATAGCAGAACCTTGCCCGCGCCGCGCTCGAGGTGCTTTTTGGCTTTTTCGCCATCGTTGAAATTGCCGGTGCATTCCAGCACGACATCGCAACCGTCCCAGTCGAGCTCGTCCATCTCGTAGGTCGAGAACATCTGGATCGCGCCGCGCCCCAGGTCCATCGTGCCATCGCCCGTCGTCACCGTGCCCGGAAAGCGGCCATGCACGCTGTCGAAGCGGATCAGGTGCGCCGCCGTCTCAAGCGGGCCCGTCGCGTTCAGCTTGACCACCTTGATATCCTCGCGGCCCGTCTCGGAGATGTGGGCGAGGGTGGCGCGGCCGATGCGGCCAAATCCGTTGATGCCGACAGTGATGGTCATGGGAAGGGCTCCTTGGCGGTTTTCGGGTGACTTGGGCGCGATATACTGGCCGCGGCGACGTGCCGAAAGACCAAAACGTGCCGGTTTGAGCGTGTTAGCGCTATATCGAAGGATGGGGCTTGCGCCCGGTGCGCGTGTCTCTAGGTTTGCGGCCTTGATGAACGGAGAGTTGAATGAGCGGACTTCTTGCCCTGTTGGACGACGTCGCGGCCATTGCCAAGGTGGCGGCGGCCTCGGTTGATGATGTCGTCGGGCAGGCCGCCAAGGCGGGGGCCAAGGCCGCTGGCGCGGCTATCGACGATGCCGCAGTGACGCCAAAATACGTGACAGGCTTTGATGCGTCGCGCGAACTGCCGATCATCTGGCGCATCGCGCGCGGCTCTTTGCTCAACAAGCTGATATTTCTCGTGCCGGCGGGGCTGGCGCTGAGTGCCTTCGCGCCTTGGGTCGTCATGCCACTCTTGATGCTGGGGGGCTGTTATCTTTGCTTTGAGGGCGCCGAGAAGGTGGCCCATGCACTGGGCTGGGTGCATCACAAGAAAAGCCACACCAAGGATTTGACGGACGATCCCGCACATCTGGAAGAGCAAAAGGTCAAGGGTGCGATCAAGACCGATTTCATCCTGTCGGCAGAAATCATGACCATCGCGCTGGCGGCGATCCCGCCCACCGGATTCTGGATGCAGGCGGCGATCCTTGCAACCGTGGCCGTGATGATTACCGTGGCGGTCTATGGCGCGGTCGCGGTGATCGTGAAGGCCGATGATCTGGGCCTCTGGTTGGCGGCGAATGGGCACTTTGGCGTGACGCGGGCAGTGGGCCGGGGGATTGTTGCGATCATGCCCAAGGTGCTGGCACTGCTGATGATTGTCGGCACGGCGGCAATGCTATGGGTGGGTGGCAACATCATTCTGCACGGGACGTCCGAACTGGGCGCGCCGTGGCTCTATGACAAGATCCATCACCTTGCCGACATGGCCACATACAGTGTTCAGCAAGGGCGCGCCGCTGCCGAATGGGCGCTGATCGCGGCAATGGACGGGGTCTTTGGCCTGGCGCTGGGGCTGGTTCTGATCCCCATCGGGACCAAGATCATAACGCCGATCTGGCAAAAGGTCCGGAAGCTCAACCCTGTGGTTTGAGAGACGGTCTGTGCGCTGGGGCGCTACGCGTCCCCGATAACAGACACGCGCAAGCCGCCAGAGGATTGCGTGCGTGGATCGGCATTAGGGATTGGCGCCAAGGTCCATGCCGCCAAGTGAATAGTGGCCCTATCCGTCCGACTCAAAAGATCGCAAGACCAAGGGCAAGACTGTCGGAAAAAACAGCCTTGCCCATCATCGCATCACAGCAGCGATTTCACCTTGGCCGCGACCGCCTCGGCGGTGATGCCGAACTTCTCATATAGCTCTTCGGCGGGGGCTGACGCGCCGAAGCTGTCCATGCCGACGAATCCCGACTTGGCTGCCCGGCCGCGCTCGCCGCTCAGCCATTTGTCCCAGCCTTGGCTGACTGCGGCCTCGACGGCCACGCGCACCGGACCTGCGGGCAGGACACGTTTGCGCACCGCCTCGTCCTGCGCCTCGAACAGCTCCATGCAGGGCATCGAGACGACACGCGTGCCGATCCCCTCGGCTTGCAGGATTTCGCGCGCCTTCATGGCGATTTCGACTTCGGAGCCTGTGGCCATGATGATCGCACTGCGCTTGCCCTCGGCGTCGGCCAGAACGTAGGCGCCCTGCGCGGTGAGGTTCTTGTTCTTGTGCTCGGTCCGCAGGGTCGGCACGTTCTGGCGCGTCAGCGACAGGACAGACGGCGTCTCCTTGGAGGTCAGCGCCAGTTCCCACGCCTCGGCGGTTTCGACCGTATCACAGGGGCGGAACACCCAGGTGTTCGGCGTCGCGCGGCTGATCGCCAGATGCTCGACCGGCTGGTGCGTCGGGCCATCCTCGCCCAGACCGATGCTGTCATGGGTCATGACAAAGACGGTCGGGATGCGCATCAGCGCGGCAAGGCGCATCGCGGGGCGGGCATAGTCGGTAAAGCACATGAAGGTGCCGCCATAGGGCCGGATGCCGCCGTGCAGGGCCATGCCGTTCATCGCGGCGGCCATGCCATGCTCGCGGATGCCCCAATAGACATAGCGGCCCTTGCGGCTGTCGGTGTCGAAAACGCCCAGGTCGCCGGTTTTCGTATTGTTCGACCCGGTCAGATCAGCCGAGCCGCCGACCGTCTCGGGCATGATCGGATTGACCACTTCCAGCACCATTTCGCTGGATTTGCGCGTGGCCACCTTGGGCGCCTCTTCGCTGATCTGCTTCTTGATCGCCTTGATGCGTGCGCTCAGCGTCTTGGGTGCGTCGCGGTTCAGCGCGCGGTTGAATTCCTTCTGCCGGCGCTCGGACGCCTCGGCAAACCGGCCTTCCCATGCCTCGCGAGTGCTGCGTCCGCGCGCGCCGATCGCCTCCCAAGCCTTCTTCACGTCGCCCGGCACCTCGAAGGGGCCGGTGGTCCAGCCGTAGGCGGCCTTGGCCTGCGCCATCTGGTCCTCGTCGGTCAGCGCGCCGTGGCCCTTGGACGTGTCCTGCGCCGCGTGCCCGAGGGCGATGTGCGTCTTGCAGGCGATCATGCTGGGCTTCTTGGATGTCTTGGCCTTGGTGATGGCCGCGTCGATATCGGCGGGATCATGGCCGTCCACTTCGATCACCTGCCAGTTCGCTGCGCGGAAGCGTTTGACCTGATCGGTGCGGTCCGACAGCGAGACCTTGCCGTCGATCGTGATGTCGTTGTTGTCCCAAAAGACGATCAGCTTGCCCAAGGCGTGACGGCCCGCGAGGGTGATCGCCTCTTGGCTGATCCCCTCCATCAGGCAGCCGTCGCCCGCGATGACGTAGGTATGGTGATCGACCAGCTTGCGACCGTGGCGCGCGCGCAGCATCTCTTCTGCCATGGCGAAGCCGACGGAATTGGCGATGCCCTGACCCAGCGGGCCTGTCGTTGTCTCGATGCCCTTGGCATGGCCGTATTCGGGATGGCCCGCCGTGATCGCGCCCCACTGGCGGAAATTCTTGATCTGCTCCAGCGTCATGTCCGCATAGCCGGTCAGATGCAGCAGCGAATAAAGCAGCATCGAGCCGTGACCCGCACTGAGGATGAAGCGGTCGCGATCTGGCCAATCGGGCGCGGCGGCGTCGAATTTCAGATGCTTTTCATATAGCACGGTTGCGACATCGGCCATACCCATCGGCATCCCCGAATGGCCCGAATTGGCGGCGTGGACCGCGTCCAGCGTCAGGGCGCGAATTGCGGTCGCTTTGGACCAGTGATCGGGATTGGCTTGGGCGAGGGCATTGAGATCCACGGCAGCGGTATCCTTGTGAAAGGGGCGTTTTCTGCCCGCCTCAATAGCAGCCCGGCCCCGAAGTTCAAGCGCCGCCATATGAGCCTGCGTTGGCTCTGCGACCCGTCGCGCAAGGGGGGAAGCCTTTTTGCCAGCCTTTCGCTAGACTTGGCTCAAAGCAGGCAGCAAAATGATTCGGCACAGCCCGCATCAAGCTGAGCAGACAGACAAGAAGGATTATCAGGCGATGAGCGATATCGACGCGATGCAAAGCCGCATCATGGCGGCGCTGGACCGGATCGGGCAGGGGCTGGACGATATGGGCGGACCTGCCGCCGCGCCGCGGACCGACAGCGAGGTGGATCAGCTGCGCCAACAGGTCGAGGACGAACGGCTCGCCAATGCCCAATTGGAAGAGCGCGTCAAACAGTTAAGTGCCCGCGCCCGCGAGGCCGAAGAGGAGCTGGCCCAGATCAAGCAGTCCGCCAGCGAGGCCAAGGCAGAGGAAGACGCGCGCGCCAAGACGCTCAAGGCGATAAACGGCGATCTGCAATCGCTGCGCCACGCCAATCAGCAATTGCGCGAAAACAACAGCAAGCTGCGCGAGGCCAATGCCAAGGGCGTGGCCGAGCCGCATCTGATCAACAAGGCCATGATGGCTGAACTGGACGGCCTGCGCGCCAGCCGCGCGGCCGACCGCTCCGAGATGGACGCCATTCTGGGCGAGCTGGCCCGCATCGGGGCAGGGGCCGACGGCGCCCAAGGCACCGGCAGGGAGGATGCATGATGCCCGAGGTCGATATTGAAATCGGTGGCCGGACGTTTCAGGTGTCCTGCCAGGAGGGCGAAGAGCATTTCCTGCACTCCGCCGCCAAGATGCTGGATGACGAGGCATCGGTGCTGGCCGCGCAGATTGGCCGGATCCCCGAGGCCCGGATGCTGCTGATGGCGGGTCTCATGCTGGCCGACAAGACGGCCGGTTTGCAGGACAAGCTGGCCGAGATGACCGATGTTCTGGCCGAGCGGGACGCCGAATTGGCAGGCCTGCGCGACGCGCCGCCGCCTGCGCCCGAGCGGGTGGAGGTGCCAGTGGTGCCGTCATCCGTTACCGACACGCTGGCCGAGATTGCCGCGCGCGCCGAGGCGTTGGCCGAAACGGTGGACGGCAAGAAAGTGGGCTGAGAAAACGGCGCGTCCGGGCGCGCGTCTGGCGGCGGGCCGCCGGGGCCCGCTTTTTTCCTGCCGCAAGTGCAGAACATAGCTCGAACATCACTTTTACTTGGGCGCGAAGCGCGCTAGGGTTGATGCTATGAGCAGCTTTGATGAATCGGACGCTTTCGAGAGCGCATCCCTGTCGTCCCGCGCGATGGCCGCGCGGCCCCAGCCCTATCTTGAGGGGCTGAACCCCGAGCAGCGGCTGGCGGTCGAGACGATGGACGGCCCCGTCCTGATGCTGGCTGGCGCGGGCACGGGCAAGACCAAGGCGTTGACGACGCGTATCGTGCACCTTTTGAATACCGGGCGCGCGCGCCCGAACGAGGTGCTGGCCGTCACCTTTACCAACAAGGCCGCGCGCGAGATGAAAACCCGCGTCGGGGCGCTGTTGGGGCAATCCATCGAGGGGATGCCATGGCTGGGCACATTCCACTCGATCTGCGTCAAGCTCTTGCGCCGCCATGCGGAGCTGATCGGCGCGTCTGAGGGCGGGCGCGAGGTCACTCTCAAGTCGAATTTCACCATTCTGGATACAGACGACCAGCTTCGCCTGCTCAAGCAGTTGGTGCAGGCCGCCGGCATCGACGACAAGCGTTGGCCCGCGCGGCAGCTGGCCGGTGTCATCGACAATTGGAAGAACCGCGCCTGGACGCCGTCCAGCGTACCCGCCGCCGAGGCGAGCGCCTACAATGGCAAGGCCGTCGCGCTCTACAAGCAGTATCAGCGCCGCCTGATCGAGTTGAATGCCGTGGATTTCGGTGACCTGCTGTTGCATGTCGTCACCATTTTTCAGACGCACGACGATATTCTGGCGCAGTATCAGCGCTGGTTCAAATACATCCTCGTGGACGAGTATCAGGATACGAACGTCGCGCAGTATCTTTGGCTGCGCCTTCTTGCGCGCGGGCACAGAAACATCTGCTGCGTTGGCGATGACGACCAGTCCATTTACGGCTGGCGCGGTGCGGAAGTGGGCAACATCCTGAGGTTCGAGACGGATTTTCCCGGCGCGCATGTTGTCCGGCTGGAGCAGAATTACCGCTCCACCCCTCATATTCTGGCCGCTGCGTCGGGCGTGATCGCGGGCAATGAGGGCCGGCTCGGCAAGGAGCTTTGGACCGAAGCCAAGGAGGGCGAAAAGGTCCGCCTGATCGGCCATTGGGACGGCGAGGAAGAGGCGCGCTGGATCGGTGAGGAAATCGAGGCGATGCAGCGCGGCACCCGTGGCCAGCGCCCCTACGGTCTGGACGCCATGGCCATCCTCGTGCGCGCCTCGCACCAGATGCGCGCCTTCGAGGACCGCTTTCTGACCATCGGGCTGCCATACCGCGTCATCGGCGGACCGCGCTTTTACGAGCGGATGGAGATCCGCGACGCGATGGCCTATTTCCGCGTCGTGACCAGCCCCTCGGACGATCTGGCGTTCGAGCGGATCGTGAACACGCCCAAGCGCGGACTGGGCGACAAGGCGCAACAAAAGATGCAGGTCACGGCGCGCGAGAACGGCGTGCCATTGATTGAGGGCGCGCGCATTCTTGTTGCCGAAAAGGGCCTGACGGGCAAGGGCGCGCGCGAGCTGTCGCTCTTGCTGGACGGCCTTGCGCGCTGGGGCCGCATGGCCGGGGACGCGACTGTCAGCCATATCGAGCTGGCCGAGATCATCCTCGATGAGAGCGGCTATACCGAGATGTGGCAGAGCGACAAGACGCCCGAGGCGCCCGGACGGCTCGAAAACCTCAAGGAGCTGGTCAAGGCGTTGGAGAATTTCGAAAACCTCACCGGCTTTCTCGAGCATGTCAGCCTCATCATGGACAACGAATCCGAGAATGAGGGCGAAAAGGTTAGCATCATGACACTGCACGCGGCCAAGGGGCTGGAGTTTCCCGCCGTGTTCCTGCCGGGGTGGGAGGATGGTCTTTTCCCGTCGCAGCGCTCGATGGACGAAAGCGGCCTCAAGGGCGTCGAAGAGGAGCGCCGCCTTGCCTATGTCGGCATCACGCGGGCCGAGGAGGTCTGCACGATTTCCTTTGCGGGCAACCGGCGCGTCTTTGGCCAGTGGCAATCGTCGCTGCCGTCGCGCTTTATCGACGAGTTGCCCGAGGACCACGTGGACGTGCTGACGCCGCCGGGCCTTTATGGCGGCGGTTATGGCGCGGCCGGGATGGGCGGCTCGATGGGCGGTGTGCAGAACAGCATCGACGCCCGTGTCGCCGATGCCAACGTCTATAACTCCCCCGGCTGGAAGCGGATGCAGGCCCGCTCGGGCCAGCGCCCGACGGCCCAGCCGCGCGAATCGACCTCGCCGGTGATCGACATGGCTGCCGCCTCATCTCACACTGTGGGCGAGCGGGTGTTTCATCAGAAATTCGGCTATGGCGAGATCATCGGCCTTGAGGGTGACAAGCTTGAGATCGCCTTTGACAAGGCCGGCACGAAGAAAGTCGTCGCGCGCTTTGTCAGCAGCCCCGATGACGTGCCGTTCTAGCGCGGTATGGCCCTGCTTCTTCTTGCTGAAAATATCCCCGCCGGAGGCTAAAATCTCTTTTGGTATCCGGGCCGCTATCAGGCGTTGTGCGGCGCATTCAAATCCGTCACAATAAAGGTTCCAAGGTGCCGTGCGAGACGCGCGGAGAATTGGGAAGCCGGTGCAATTCCGGCACTGCCCCCGCAACGGTAAGGGTGGGCGATACGGCATGAAACCACTGGGCGCGATCGCTTGGGAAGGATGCCGGATCATGGGCCATGCGGCCCGGCCCCTCAAAGTCCGGAAACCAGCCTTGGACAAGAGGTCAAACCGCGTGGGGCGGTGCGGGCGCCAGTCGCGGGGCCGGGAATGGCCCCGATTTCTTGGCCCATTGCACCTCTCGCGCCCCAATCGGCCCGGGGTGCGGCCAAGGAGAAGACAACAGATGAGCGTGACACAGATCCTCAACGGGCTGGAGCGGAGCGATGCCGTCGGCCCGGATGCCGACGCGGTGGCGCGGCAAGGCTTTCTTGAATGGGCCTTTGCCCTGCCGGGCGCTGCGACGCCCGAGGCCGCACGCGCCGCGCTGGACGCAGCGCCCGGCGAGGTGCAAAGCCCCGCAGCGCAGGCCTTTCTGGTCATTCTGAGCCAAGCCACGATACATGTGCCGGCGCCCGCGCGGCGCGGGCGCGCGGCGCGGTTTCACTGAGTGTGCACACGCTCTCGGAGGGTGCCGTAGAGAGCGGAGATGGCAAAGAGGATCGCGCTGACGCAGACGATCGTCGGCCCCGTGGGCGTGTCGAGCATGTAGGATGCCCGTAGGCCCGTCCAGGCGGCTGTCACCGCAAGCGCCGAGGCGATGACGGCCATCGCCTCGGGCGTCCGGGCAAAGGGGCGGGCNGCGTGTCGAGCATGTAGGATGCCCGTAGGCCCGTCCAGGCGGCTGTCACCGCAAGCGCCGAGGCGATGACGGCCATCGCCTCGGGCGTCCGGGCAAAGGGGCGGGCCGTGGCCGCCGGGATGATCAGGAGTGCAGTAATCAGCAGGGCGCCCACGACCTTGATCGCGACCGCGACGACGATGGCAAGGGCGACGGTCAGGATCAGTTCCTCGCGTTTGGGGTCTATGCCATCGGCGCGCGCCAGATCCGGGTCCAGTGTTACCGTCAGGAGCGCTGACCAGCGCCAGCAAACCAGCGCCAGCACGATCGCCGCGCCGCCCCAGATGATGCCCAGATCACCGCGCGACACAGACAGGATGTCGCCAAAGAGAAAGGCCATGATGTCGATGCGCACCCCTTGCAGGAAGGACACCCCGACAAGGCCGAAGGCCAGCGCGGAGTGGGCCAGCACCCCCAGCACCGTGTCGATGCCGCGCCCGCGCCCCGACAGGGCAGTGACAAGCGTGGCCATCGCCAGTGCCACCACCAGCGCCCCCGCAAAGATCGGCACGGACAAGGCGAGCGAGAGCGAAACGCCTAGGATTGCGGCATGGGCCGTGGCATCGCCGAAATAGGCCATACGGCGCCAGACCACAAAGCAGCCCAGCGGCGCGGCGGCCAAGGCCGTGCCGGTCCCGGCCAGCGCCGCGCGGGTCATGAAATCATCCAGCATCTATGCGTCTTCTTTCACCGGCAGCGCGGCGTGGTCGCGGCCGCAATCGTCCCCGTGGACATGGTCATGGTGGTGCCGGTAAAGGGCCAGCGCGCCTTGTGTGCCCTCGCCGAAGAGGGCGCGGTAGACGGGCGCTTCGGCGACGACTTCGGGCGTGCCTTCGCAGCAGACATGACCGTTGAGGCAGATGACGCGGTCGGACGCGCTCATCACGACGTGCAGGTCATGGCTGACCATCAGGACGGCGCAGCCGGTCTCGCGGCGCACATCCTCGATCCGCCGGTAGAATGCGGCGGCGCCTGGCTGATCGAGGCCGGCAGCGCCCTCATCCAGCATCAGAAGGTCGGGTTTGCTGAGAAGCGCACGGGCCAGCAGCACCCGCTGGAATTGCCCGCCCGACAGATCCGCCATGGGATGCCGGCCGATGTCCGGCACGCCCGCGCGCTCCAGCGCGGCACGCGTCTCGGCCCGCGTGACCCGGCGCGGAAGGCCGAGAAAGCGCGCGACGGTAATCGGCAAACCGGCGTCCAACACAAGGCGCTGAGGCACATAGCCAAGACGCAGCCCGGCCGCTTGCACGACGCGCCCGGCGCTTGGCCGCACACCGCCCAGAAGCGCGCGCAGAAAGGTGGATTTGCCCGACCCATTCGGACCGACGATGGTGACGATCTCGCCGCGGGCGATGGTGAAATCGACACGGTCGAGCACGGTGGTGCCGCCGTGCCGCACGCTGAGGCCGGTGGTCTGGATCAGTGGTGCGCTCATGCCGGGGCACCTGCGGCATCGCCCGCGCGGCACCCCGAGCAGAGCCCGAGCGCCTCGCGCACCGTGCGCTCGATTGTGAACCCTGCATCATCGGCCGCGCGCGCCAATTCGCCTGCGCCGGGGTCGGTATCGGCCTCGACCACGCGCTTGCAGCTGCGGCAGATCAGGAAGGCGGGCGCATGGCTTTGCCCGGTGTGCATGCAGGCGATAAACGCATTGAGGTGCTCGATTCGGTGCGCCAGACCGTGCGATACCAGAAAATCGAGTGCGCGGTAGGCCACGGGCGGCTGGGCGCCAAGCCCCTCGGCGCGCAGCACCTCAAGAATGTCATACGCGCCGAGGGCCTTGTGCTCGCCCAGCAGGATCTCGAGCACGCGGCGGCGCACCGGCGTGAATTGAAGCCCTTCGGCGGCACATTGCCGTTCGGCCATCTTGAGGCCCGATGAAATGCATCCGGCATGGTCGTGCGCGTGGAAGGGATCTATTGTCATGGCGGTGTCCTTTGCGGCGCGCGGCCTAGGGTCCAAAAGATGAGGGCTTGATATGTTATACTATACCATATACCGCTGCGTGAATTGTTACATAGTTACATGAGGCTGAAATGTCCACGCAAAGATTAAGGTCAACCGTTATGGCGGTGTCTGCCGTTTTCGCCAGCGCCAGTGCGGTTGCTGCAGAGGTGCCGCGCGTTGTCACGGATATTGCCCCGGTGCACGCATTGGTCGCGCGCGTCATGGAAGGGGTGGGTGAGCCCGAGCAGATCGTGCGCTCTGGCGCGTCGCCGCATGGGTATGCGCTGCGCCCCTCCGAGGCCGACGCGCTGGCGAATGCGGATGCGGTGTTCTGGATCGGTCCCGAACTGACCCCGTGGCTCGAGCGGACGATCGAGACGGTCGCGCCCGATGCCGAGGTGACGGCATTGCTGCACGCGCCGGGCAGCATGGTCATGGACTTTCGCGAGGGCCCGCGCTTTGACCACGGGGGCGAAGGTCACGACGGGCATTCAGATGAGGCGCATGTTGCCGAGGCAGACGACGATGAGCACGGCCACGGCCACAAAGAAGACCACGGTCATGAGCATGACCGCGACGATGATCACGCCCATGACCATGGCGCAGAGGAGGCTTCGGGACATGGCCACGGGCATGAAGGGCATGACCATTCCGGCGAGGACCCACATGCGTGGCTCGACCCGGACAACGCCAAGGCGTGGTTGCGCGTGATGGCTGAAACGCTGGGCCGCCTCGACCCTGCCAATGCGGAGACCTACGCCGCCAATGCCGAAGACGGGCGCGCCGAGATTGATGCAATGGAAGACGAGGTCACCGCGACACTGGCGCCGCTGAAGGGCGCGCGCTTTGTCGTCTTTCATGACGCCTACCACTATTTCGAGCATCATTTTGGCCTGCCCGCCGCCGGTGCCATCGCCGAGGGTGATGCCGCAGACCCCGGGCCTGCGCGCATCGAAGAGGTGCGCGAGCTGATCCGCGACCTGAACGTGACCTGCGTTCTGTCGGAGCCCGCGTTCAACCCGGACTTCGTGCGCACGGTCATCGAGGGAAGCGACGCGCGCTCGGGTGTCATTGATCCGCTTGGCGGGGATATCGAGCCGGGTCCGGACTTTTACCCGGCGCTGATGCGGGACGTGACGGCACGTTTGGCGACATGCGCAGGTTAAGCGCCCTTATTCTGGTCCTTGCGCTCGCCCTGCCGGGCGGGCGCGCATTTGCGCATCCGCATGTCTTTATCGACGCGGCGCTGTCGCTGATTTTCGACGATGAGGGCAGGCTGGCCGCGCTGCGCATTGGCTGGTCGTATGATGAGTTCTATTCGCTTGTGATGATCGAGGACAATGGCCTTGACGCGGATGGCGACGGCACACCCGAACCGGCGCAGCTCGAAGCCTTTGCCGGGCGAGATGTCGACTGGGCGGCGGGATTTCCCGGTGACGTGACGGCGGCGCTGGGCGGCACCGAGATTGCGCTGGATGGTCCGGTGCAGCACCGCGCCTACTATGAGAGTGGCCGCATCGTGACGACGCACGTGCGCCCGCTCACCACGCCGGTGGCACTGGACGGCGTGCTGACCGCGCGCGTGTATGACCCCACCTTCTTCGTGGCCTATGAGGTGCCGGCGCTGCCGACTGTCGAAGGACGCGAGGGCTGCACAGTGACGCGCAAGGCCGCCGATACGGAGAGCGCCTATGAAACCTACGGAGACAAGCTGGCCTCGGTTGATGTCGGTGAAGACCCGTTTGCCGAGGTCGATCTGGGCGATATCGGAATTCTCTTTGCAGATACGTTTGAGGTGACATGCTCCGCGCCTTCCTGATCTTGTCGCTGATTGGTGGGGCCATCGCCGCGCTTTTGTGGAGCGGAACGGATGCAGCCGTGGCGCGCTGGGCCGCCGGGTGGCAGCGCGAGTTTCAGAACGGCCTCGCCGGTGCCCTGCGGGCGCTGCGCGCCGGGGACGCGGGCGCATTCGCTTGGCTGATGGGGCTCGCCTTCGCATATGGTGTCGTTCATGCGGCGGGGCCGGGCCATGGCAAGCTGCTGATCGGCGGATATGGCATGGCAGCGCGCGTGCCCGCCATGCGCCTGTCGCTGATCGCGCTGGCCTCATCCATGGGGCAGGCGGTGACGGCAATCGCGCTGGTCTATGGCGGGATGCTGGTGCTGGGATATACGCGCGCACAGCTGACGGGCCTTGCCGAAGGGGTCATGTCCAGCGCTTCGGCAGTGGCGATCGGTCTGATCGGGCTGTGGTTGATCCTGCGGGGCGCTCGCAGGCTGGCGCGGCGCGGTCATCAGGGCGCGGGCCATGAGGACGCGGGCCATGACGCGGACTGCGGGTGCGGCCATCGCCATGCCCCGACCGCGCGGGAGGTCGCGCGCACCCATGGGGTTCGCAGCACGCTGGCCCTGATCGGCGCGGTGGCGATACGGCCCTGCACTGGCGCGTTGCTCTTGCTGGTGCTGACGTGGCAGATGGGTATCCCGATGGCGGGAATCGCAGGCACCTTGGCGATGGCGCTTGGCACCGGGGCGGTGACGGTTGCCGTCGCTGTGATCGCGGCCCTCGCGCGCGAGGGCGCCTTGGGCGCGCGCGCAGATGACAGTGCGGCGGGCGGGGCGCTCTTGCGCGTTATGCCCGTGATGGAAATCACCGCAGGCGGGGCGGTCGCCCTGATATCGTTGCAGATGCTGGCGTGGATTTGACCGAAACTCGCGGAACTGGCTGCTGCAATAGGCGGCGGAAGTACACCCAAAATCAGACCGTCTTGGGGGCGCATTTTGGCGCGTGGTTCCGACAGTGACTATCAAGATTATTTATGAGGGTCATCTGAATATACTCCAACCCGATTTAGATTACTGCCACACATCAGCTCCGGATCACGCATCATCGGTTGGCCTTGGCGCCTTTATATCCCGCCACCTCAATAGCCGAGACGAATTGATTTATCGGGGGCGACCCTCGGTCAGATGTACTGAAATCAGTGGCATTGGACAGCAAGCCAACGGGCGCGCGCGTTGCGGCGATAAATCGCCCGACGTCGCGGTAGCTGGCAAGCGGTGAGCTTGGTTTGACAGCCTCTTCACGAGGTCCATCGCAGCAGTCGACGTCATATGAGGGTGCGTCGTCGCGCGAACGCCTGCGAGTGATGAGGTTTATGTGTTACCACCCGAATAGTTCGGTATAGTTATGTTACATAAAGCGACCACAAAGGAACCGACGATGCTGAGACTTTCCATTCTCCTCACCGCTGTACTGGCACTTACCGCCTGCGAGACCACCAAAGGGGCGGGACGCGATTTGCAAAACGCGGGTCAGGCTCTGGATAACGCTATCTAAGCGCAAGGCAACGCGCCCGCTCGGTTTCGCAGCCGCCTTGTCCCGCTGTTGGAAACTCTTGGTGCGCGTTGTCGGTAGGGATAGATACGCCGCAAAGAAATTGCTTCCGACACAATGATCAAAAACAAGGTGCTCTCATCTAGGTACGGTAAGTCGACGATTATCCCGTCTCACGCTCATCGCGGCAACTCTTCTGATGACCCCTGAGGCATCAGCACAGGGGTAGTTTTCCAATGGTCAATGCGCAATTGTGTCGCCTCGCGCCAAACTACAGACGACCAAGGCAGGCAGCGCAGCCCGAACGGATTGGGCACGGCGATGCGAGGCTGGTGTGACGCGGCAGGACTACAGAATTGCAGCAGCCACGGCTTGCGGAAGGCTTGCGCCAGACGCTTGATTGAGGCTGGTGCAACACCGCACGAGATGATGGCTGTTACTGGGCACAAGACACTTGCCAAGGCTCAGCGTTACTCAGAAGCCTTTGATCGAAGTACGGCAGCAGATCGTGCAATGCAACGGACGTGACCGCTAACTCAAGCCTCAACGTAATAGCAAGTGGAGGTCAAAGTTGGCCGGAACACGTTGCAAGTGACGCCACCCACGTTGACTAACGCTAAAGAGTGGTTAGCCATTTAAGTGTATAAGCGCATGTTTTCAAAAGACGTATTGGCGGAATGGTAGGCCCGGCAGGACTCGAACCCGCAACCAAAGCGTTATGAGCGACGAGCTCTGTTGCTAATCGCTTTGTTTCTTGCTCATGTAGAGTTGTCCGACACAAAAAAAATGGCATCAAACGCAGTTTACCTCATTGTTTTCAGTTCAATGAACCGCGATCACATCCGCATAACGCTTTGCTCTCGCCATTTGTCATCTGCGAACATGCGAGATAAAGAAGGTCCCTTCTCGTTCCGTGTGGGTAGTCGGGCGCACCGGTGCTTGAGCCGCTCCCATATTTCGTGCCTTCGGTAGGCGCGTCCGACGCGGAGACCTCAGCCATCGCA
>NZ_JBAPKZ010000011.1:0-119442 GCF_037083805.1 Roseovarius sp. D0-M9
ACGCGCCATTTGCGCATCTGTCAGCCAGAAAAGATCAGACATATCACCGCTCCATTTTCGGA
Source organism: Roseovarius sp. D0-M9 (assembly GCF_037083805.1). NCBI lineage: Bacteria > Pseudomonadati > Pseudomonadota > Alphaproteobacteria > Rhodobacterales > Roseobacteraceae > Roseovarius > Roseovarius sp. D0-M9. The sequence goes on from NZ_JBAPKZ010000011.1 coordinate 63, forward strand.
CGGTGAATCACGCCGCTAGAATGAAATCAATGGGTCCAGAGCCTAGCCGAACGCTCCTTATACTCTTTGACGATTAACTCTTTTTTGCTTGCTGATATGTGAGGTGCGCCGTTTTGCTCACGCCTCCAGTATCCTGTGACAAGCTCTGCAATCAGGTCCAATTCGTTTTGGTCAAGGTCGCCTTTACGAATGTAATCGGCCAACTCCGCCCCAGCTTCTGTTGGGTCTTTCCCCTCAGCAGCAACAAAAGCATGTCCTGCCCTTACAAGCATGTTGCTAAAAAGGTGGCTTGTTGGCTTTGACGAAAAGACTGATTTCACTGCCCAGCCCCCGCCATCCGCACCACGTTGTCAGCAGGTTCTGCACCGGCCAGAAAGTCGCCCCAAGCGGCCATCATGTGCCGCCGTTTTTCGACTTGATCGGCGCGGTTGTAGGCTTGCGCTACCTTGCTGCCCACTCTGTGAAACAAGGCGACCTCGGCCAAGTCGCCATCAAACGTTGTGCGCTCGGCAACCCAAGTGCGGAAAGATGATCGAAGTCCATGCGGCACGGCTTGATCGCCCGTCTTGGCGTCTGTGAAGCCCTTCCCGCCTGATTTCAGATTGGCTTCATGTATCACGCGCATTGTCTTTCCCATTGTCGCGTCAGAAAGTGCACCGCCGCGCGGTGCCCAGAACACTAGGTCGCAACCTTCCAACCTTGGCAGGCTTTCCAGCAACGCCACCATGCCATCGGTCAACGGAATACGCTTTGCGGTATCGCTTGCCGTAATCTTTGAGGATTGCCGCCCCGGCTGGATTGTCCAAAGCCGGGTGGCAAGGTCTATCTCGGACCACGTGGCAAAGCGGATTGCGCCGGATCGTGTCGCGGTCATCGCTTGGAACGCTAGCGCCTTCGCCCCCATGCCATCGCGCGCCTGTAGCGCCTGCCACCAGCGCCCTACATCATCAAGTTGCAATGCGGGGTAGTTCTCAGCCCCGGCAACCTTGGACGGTGCAGGCAACACCATGTCGAGATTGCCACGCCAGCGCGCTGGGTTGTCGCCCTTGCGGTAGCCCTGCACCGTGGCCCATGCCAGAACCTTTTCGACGCGCTCTCGCACCTTCACCGCCGTTACCGTCTTGCCATCCCAGATAGGCCGCAGAACGCGCAGCACGTCCTGCAAGTCGATGTCCTGCACCGCCATCTTGCCAAGTTCGGGCAAAGCGTAGGCTTCCACCGTGGCCCGCCATTGTTTTCGATAGCGTTCGGTCGAGAATTCCTTGACCTTCTCAGCTGCGAATTTCTCCCAAGCCTCTTTGAAGGTCATACCGCGTCGTGCAGCCGCTATGAGCGCCGCCTGTGTGGCCTTGCGCTCCGCTATGGGGTCAACGCCTCGCAACAGCATGTCCTTGGCTTCTCTTGCCCTGTCACGCGCTGCACCGGGCAGAACATCAGGATAAGCCCCCAGCCCAATTTCGCGTTTCTTACGCCCGCGCTGTATCGTGCCATCCTTCAATAGGGTTTCTTGCCAATCGCCGTAGCGCGTTCGCAGAACCCACGACTTCGCACCGCTCGGCCATATCTGGACATAAAGCCCAGAAACGCCGCCCACTGCCACCTTGACGGGCTTTTCCCCGCCCGGATGCTTCAAGCCCTTGATCTGTGTCGGTGTTAGTTCTTTCGCACGTGGTGGCATAATGATACCGCCCTTCAATCTGCCCTTATCTATGTTCTGCAACGTAAGGTTTTGAAAGGTCGTGAACAAGAAAAACATGCAATATATTGATAAAAAAGGCTTGCTATTAAGGCGACTTACGGCGATGAAAGCAGTGGGTGGCTCCCGTTACCCGCTCCAGATTTGAGATGATGCGCAGGCGCGACCCATGCAGCGATCGTTATGACCCGGCGCGCACGCCTTTCCACGACGATTGCAATCTTGGCCTTTGGCGCTATCGCGGCCTTTGCCGCGCGCGCGGTGTCGATCCCCCTGCCCTTCATGCTTGGCCCGTTGATCGCCGTGGGGTTGCTTGTCAGCACGCCAGCGCGAATGGTGCTTTCCGACGCATACACATTTCCGCAGCCGCTCCGGCAGGGATTCATCGCCATCATTGGCTTGATGATCGGCGCGCAGGTGGGGCCGGGACTTTTTGATAGCGCGCCGCGCCTGATGCTGAGCGTCGGAGCGTTGACGGCCTTCGTGGTGATCGCGCTGGCCGGAAACTACCTGCTGTTTCGCCGCATCGGGGGTTTTGACCGCCCCACGGCATTTTTCGCGGCCGCGCCCGGCGGCGTCTACGAAAGCATGGCGCTTGGCGAGGCGGCGGGCGCGGATCTGCAGCGCCTCATGACTCAGCAATTCCTGCGCATCATCGTCGTGATCACCGTGCTGCCTATCGGCATGTCGCTATATCTGGGCGCGCCCGTCGGCAGCGCGGCGGGCGCCTCAATGGCGCATGGCCCCGTCCCGTGGAGCGCGCTGCCCTGGCTGGCGCTGGCCGGATTTGCAGGCTGGTTCCTCGGCCGGGCGGTGCGCCTGCCCGCCGCGCAGCTGACCGGGCCGCTGATGGTGGCGGCGGCGCTGAACCTCGCGGGACTGGTGCATCTCGACGTGCCGCCCTGGCTGGTGAACCTCGCGCAGGTGGTCATCGGCTGCGCGCTCGGCACGCGCTTTGCCGGGATCGGTCCCGGCCTGATCTTGCGCGGCGCGGCGCTGTCGCTGGTCTCCGTCGGCGGGATGTTGGCGCTCGCGTCCCTCATCGCGCTTATGCTGCGGCCCATGCTGGGCCAGGCATTCGATACGCTTTTGCTCAGCTTTGCGCCCGGCGGCGTGACGGAAATGGGGCTGATCGCGCTCAGCATGTCGGCCAACCCGGCCTTCGTGACGATGCACCACATCCTGCGCATCCTGATCACGGTTGCCGCGCTCACGGCGTTCGGCGCGCGGCTTCGGTCCAGCTAACGCGCGACAAGGCGCGTCAGCCCGCTTTTTCCTCCAGCGCCAGCCATTCTTCTTCGGCCGCAGCAAGTGCCTGCTGCCGGGCGGTCAGCGCCTCGGTCGCCTTGCGAAACTTGACCGGCTCGCGCGTGAAAAGCTCGGGGTCGGCCATGAGTCCCTCCAGCTTGCCGATCTCGGCCTCAAGGCGGGCGATCACATCGGGAAGCTCCGAAAGACGGTGTTTCTCGGTAAAGCTCAGCTTGGAGGCGTCGTCTTTTGGCGCCGGTGCGCTTGGCTTGGATTTCGATGACGGCTTGGTGCTCGGGGCGGCAGCCTCTCCTTCGCGCGACTGGCGCTGCGAGCGGTAGTCCGTCCATCCGCCGGCATAGGCCGTAGCGCGCCCATCGCCTTCCATCGCGATGGTGGTGGTCGCGATGCGGTCCAGAAAATCGCGGTCGTGGCTGACCAGGATGATCGTGCCGTCGTAATCGTCCAGCAACTCCTGAAGCAGGTCCAGCGTCTCGATATCCAGATCGTTCGTCGGCTCGTCGAGCACCAGAAGGTTGGATTCGCGCGCCATCAGCTTGGCCAGCAAAAGCCGCGCCTTTTCCCCGCCCGAAAGCGAGCGGACGGGCGCGCGGGCCTGCGATTCGTCAAAGAGGAACTCCTTGAGGTATCCGATGACGTGGCGCGGCGACCCCCGCACCAGAATCTGATCGGCCTTGCCTGAAACGCGCATGTCCGGATCGCCTGTCAGCGAATCCCAAAGGCTCATGTCCGGGTCGAGCTGCGCGCGCGCCTGATCGAAGACGGCGGGCATCAGGTTTGTCCCCAGACTGACGGTGCCGCTATCGGGCGCCTCTGTCCCCAAAAGCATGTTCAGCAGCGTTGTCTTGCCGACGCCATTGGGGCCCACCAATGCGATCCGGTCGCCGCGCAGAACCCGAAGGGAAAAGTCGCTCAGGATGACCTTGCCGTCGTAGGCCTTTGAAATGCCCTCGGCCTCGATCACCTTCTTGCCCGATTTCGGACCAGCCTCCAGCGCCATTGCCGCAGCGCCCTGACGCTTGATCTGGCTTGACCGCTCGGCGCGCAGATCCTGAAGGGCGCGCACGCGGCCCTGATTGCGCTTGCGCCGCGCGCTGATGCCCTCGACGGCCCAGCGGGCCTCGGCCTTGATCTTGCGATTCAGCTTGTGACGGGACTGGTCTTCGTCCTCCCAGACCTTGTCGCGCCATTCCTCGAAATGGGTAAAGCCCTTTTCCTGCCGCCGCACCATTCCCCGGTCAATCCAGAGGGTTGCGCGGGTAAGCTCCCGCAGGAATGCGCGGTCGTGGCTGATCAGCACGAAACCGGTTCGCGTCTCTTTCAAAGTATTTTCCAGCCAGGCAATCGCCTCGATGTCGAGGTGGTTGGTCGGCTCGTCCAGCAGCATCAGCTCGGGCGCCTCGGCCATCAGCTTGGCCAGCGCGGCGCGTCGCCGCTCGCCGCCCGAGGCGGTCTCGACGGGACGGGCGGGATCGAACTTGAGGCCCTCGCCCGCCATCTCGACACGGTAGGTTTCGGCCGGGTCAAGCTGACTGGCCGCAAAATCGCCCAAGGTGGCGAATCCGGCCATGTCGGGATCCTGCTCCATGTAGCCGACCGAGGCTGCGGGCGCGATAACGCGCGTGCCTGCATCGGCCTCGACAAGGCCCGCCATCACCTTCATCAGCGTGGATTTGCCGGACCCGTTGCGCCCGACCAGCGCGACCCGGTCGCCCGGTTGCACCACGAGGGACAGATCGTCAAAGACCGGATCCCCCCCGAAAGTGAGAGAGATGTCGCTGAGTTGCAAAAGGGGGGGACGTGCTGCCATGGCGCCCGCTACCGTGCCGCGCGGCTGCCGTCAAGCGCCCGCTTGCGCGGCGCGCAGACGCGCCTTGCGGGCCTCGGGAATTTTGGCGATCTCGAGCGCGGTAAAAACGTGGATCGTGTTCATCGCAGGGTCGATCACTGCGTGGTCACTGACCCAGCCGCCCATCCCCAGATAACTGCGCAGCAGCGGCGGCAATAGCGCAGGGCACGCATCCGCCTTGGGCGCATCGGCAAGCATAACAGCGTCCGGCCCGCGCTGGCGCGGTGCCCATTCGGGCGGCGCCAGATGCCGCTCGGCAAGCGCCGCGAAGGCGGGCGCATAAGGCGCGGGATCCGCGCCGCGAAAGGATGCGCAGCCAAAGAGGAGTTGCACGTCGCAGGCGTCTACATGCGCGGCGATCGCGCCCCACGCGGCGCGCAGAATATCAGGGTCGCGGGACGAAGGGTGGATGCAGAACCGCCCCAGCTCGGTCACGGGGCCGGGATATGTGCTGAGCGCGCCAAGGTCATAGACCTGCGCCGAATAGCTGGTGCCGATGCTCTCCCCGTCTGCCAGCGGCATCAGGCGAAAGCATCCGGCCAGCCGCCTCTCGCGGCGGTCCTCGATCACGATATGAGTGCAGATGGCATCGAAGCTGTCGACGTCCGGCTGCGTCAGCCCGAAGGCAGCAGCGCGCAAGGCCTGCGCCGCCGCAATGTCCACCTGCCCCGCAGCTTCGCGCGCCACGAAGCGCCGATGCTGCGGATTTGGTGTCATGCGCGTATCCCTAAAAGAAATCGGCCGGGTTGATATTGCCGATATTGCCCAGCATCTGTTGCAAGAAACCTTGTCCCTGAACGGTCGAATCCGTGACCCGGCGCGAGAGCGGCACGACGTTGCCATCGCTCAGATCGAAGCGCTCGATGTTCGCGACGACATCTTGCTGGTCAAAGCTGATTGCGAGAACCTGACGCTCGATCACTTCGGGGCGGAACATGCCATAATGCTTCACCCGGCTGCGTACGTAATAGTAATCGCCCCCCGACAGAACGCCCGACGCGGAGGGCGCACCGATCACATCATCGACGGTCGAACGGGTGTCGACACCCGGTGCGACTTGCATCAGATCCTCATCGGGTGGCACATAGCCGTGATTTTGGTAAGTTGCGCTGCATCCCGCCACGGCCATGAATGAGGCCAGCCCCAATACCCGTATGCCGGCTTTCAGCGAAAAATGGGTCCCGAACATGACTGCCCTCTTGCATCCCGGCCCGCCGGGCCTTTTATCCCGCTTACAACACTACATACCGAAGATTCAAGAAAGGAAGCGTTTCGCGTCATGGCAAAGCTGCTGACAGACCCCGCCGCGCTGCGCGTGGCCGAACTGCCCAAGGGCACGACGCTGAATTTCGATATCGTGCCCGATGCGCAAATGCGTGGTCAGATGGCTGAGGAACTTGGCGTTCTGGGGCTGCGCAAGGTGGCCTTTCGCGGCACGCTGGCGCCGTCAGGGCGCCGTGACTGGCAGCTGAGCGCGCAACTGGGGGCGACCGCCAGTCAGGAGTGCGTCGTCACTCTGGAGCCGGTGACGACCCGAATCGACAACGCGGTTCAGCGCCGGTTTCTCGCCGACATGCCCCGCGCCGCCGAATTGGAGCCTACCCCGGAAGACGGCGTCGAGATGCCCGAGGACGATACCAAGGAGCCTCTTGGCGAAGTGATCGACCTTGCCCGCATCCTGATCGAGGCGCTGGCACTGGCGCTGCCCGATTACCCGCGAAAGGATGGCAGCGGGCCTGCGGGGGCCATCGCCGCACCGCCCGGCCAAGCGCCGCTGGACGACGACGCGATCAAGCCCTTTGCGGGCCTTGCCGCCTTGCGCGACCAGATGAAGGACGACGAATAGACCCGCATCGCCCGCGATGACGCGAGAAATCGCTTGCGGGCGCTGCAATTCGCTGTATTTTCGCGATCTCACAGGATTTGGGGGTTGAACCGGCGCCCCAAGGCGGACTATGTGCCGCACAACCTCATGGAAACAGGGCCAATGCGGCCCATAGGAATCGGGATCGCGACATGGCCGTCCAGCAGAACAAAGTATCGAAATCGCGCCGCAACAATCGTCGCGCGCACGACGCCCTCAGCGGTGCAAACCCCAATGAATGCCCCAACTGCGGCGAGCTGAAGCGCCCGCATCACGTCTGCTCGGCGTGCGGCCACTATGCAGATCGCGAGATCGTCGCCATGGCGGACGAAATCGATCTGGACGAAGACGCGGCCTGAAACGCTTTGGCTCCGGGATCTGGGCCCAAGTGAATTGGGCCCATTCTACTTGGGGCCAGAGCCGCGCGGCGCCAGGTTGCACGTCGACGCCCTGCCTGCCGCGAATGCCAATTATTGAGGACGGACCGCCCGCATGACCGTGCGTCCAGACACATCACCGGCGCAGGCCGGCACGGCTGGCCCGTCACAAGATCCATCGCAAGTCGCGACGGGCGATAGCCAGGTTGAGCCGGGCGATCATCCGAAGCGCCGCGTGGCCAGCTTGCCGGGCAGCTTCAAAGATAAAATCGTCATCTCGGTCGACGCCATGGGCGGCGATCTGGGCCCTGCGACAGTCGTTGCTGGCATTGCCGCCAGCGCGCGCAAGAACTCCGACATAGCCTTCATCCTGCACGGCCCCGCCGCCGAGCTTGAACCGCTGCTAGCAAAGCACGCGGGGCTGGCGGAGTGCTGCGCGCTGCGTGACGCACAGGCGGTGGTCACGATGAATGACAAGCCCGGTCACGTTGCGCGCCACGGCAAGGACACCTCGATGTGGTCGGCGCTGGAATCGGTGCGCGCGGGCGAGGCAACCGTTTGCGTCAGCTGCGGCAACACCGGCGCGCTGATGCTGATGTCGGTCCTGCGCCTGCGCCGCCTGCCCGGCATCTATCGCCCTGCCATCGCCGTGATGTGGCCCTCGCGCAATCCGCAGGGCTTCAACCTCTTGATGGATGGCGGCGCGGATATCAGCGCCGATGCCAAGGATCTGATGCAATATGCGCTCATGGGCGCTTCTTATGCGCACAGCGGCCTTGGCGTGGCACGCCCGCGCATCGGCCTGCTGAACGTCGGCACCGAAGAGCACAAGGGCCGTGCGGAGCTACGCGAGGCCCATGATCTAATCACGGCCCATGCGCGCGGCGCAGATTTCGATTTCGTCGGCTTTGTCGAGGGTCGCGACCTGCCCGGAAATACCTGCGACGTGATCGTGACCGATGGCTTCACCGGCAACGTCGCGTTGAAAACTGGCGAAGGGACGGCAACGTTGATCGCTGACGAGTTGCGCGAGGCGTTCAAATATTCGATCTTCTCGCGTATCGCCTCGGTTCTGGCCTATCCGTCTTTGCGACGGCTGAAAAAGCGGGTCGATCCGCGACGCGTCAATGGAGGCGTGTTCCTCGGGCTGAATGGCACCGTGGTGAAATCTCATGGCGCAGCTGATGCCACGGGCGTATCCGCTGCGGTCAAGCTGGCCTTTGAGTTGGCGCAGACCGGGTTTTCCGAAAAATTGGCTGTGCGCGTTGCATCGGCCACCCTGCCCGCGCAGGATGACGGCCCCGACAGCACGACCGACACCAGCGAGCCAAACAAATGATCCGCCGCGCCATCCCAGTTGGTATCGGGCATTACTTGCCTGATCGCATCGTTCCAAACAGCCATTTCGAGGCTTTGGTCGACACGACGGACGAATGGATCCGCACCCGGTCGGGGATCGAGCGGCGCCACTTTGCCGCCGACGGCCAGACCACATCCGACTTGGCCGTGCGCGCCGCGCGCGCCGCGCTTGAAAATGCCGGGATCTCGGTCGACGACCTGGACGGCATCATCGTTGCCACCTCGACGCCCGACCTCACGTTTCCTTCGGTCGGCACGATGGTGCAGGCCGAGCTTGGCATGACACGCGGGTTTGCCTTTGATGTCCAAGCGGTCTGCGCGGGCTTCATCTATGCGCTGTGCAATGCCAATGCGATGATCGTCTCGGGCCATGCCGAGCGCCTGATGATCATCGGTGCCGAAACGTTCAGCCGCATCATGGACTGGACCGACCGCAGCACATGTGTCCTCTTCGGCGACGGCGCAGGCGCGATGATTCTCGAGGCGGGTGATGGCGCAGGCACGTCGCAAGATCGGGGCATCCTGTCGACCGACCTCAATTCCGACGGGCGTTATCGTGACATGCTCTATGTCGATGGCGGCGTCTCGACCACGGGCACCGCGGGCAAGCTGCGGATGCAAGGAAATCCGCTCTTTCGACAGGCGGTGGACAAGCTGACCTCGACAGCCGAGGCGGCGCTGAGCAAGACGGGCATCGCGCCGGGCGATGTGGACTGGATCGTGCCTCATCAGGCGAACATCCGCATCATTCAGGGCACCGCGAAAAAAATGGGTGTCCCGATGGAGCGCGTGATTCAGACCGTTCAGGATCATGGCAATACATCGGCCGCCTCGATTCCCCTCGCGCTTTCGGTGGGCGCCGCGGATGGCCGGATCAAGCAGGGCGATCTGATTCTCAGCGAGGCGATTGGCGGTGGTTTGGCTTGGGGTGCCGTGGTTCTGCGCTGGTAACGCGCCTTGGCGTGCCCAAATTCCGCTTAAACAGCCCGTGCCAAGCCATTGTAATTGACTCGCAAATTCCGAAGCCACTATTGTCATCCCAAAGCAATCGGGGGATGGCAATGAGTGACAAGACTTTGACGCGTATGGATTTAAGCGAAGCGATTTTTCGCGAAGTGGGTCTGTCACGCAATGATTCATCCCAATTGGTCGAAGCTGTGCTCGAGCATATGTCTGATGCATTGGTCCGCGGCGAGCAGGTCAAGATCTCCTCGTTCGGCACATTTTCGGTGCGCGAGAAATCGGCGCGAGTGGGCCGCAACCCCAAGACCGGCGAAGAGGTGCCCATCAATCCCCGCCGCGTCCTCAGCTTTCGTCCCTCGCATCTGATGAAGGATCGTGTTGCGGCCGGTAACAAGCGCTGACCATGCCCAAATCCGCGGACGCCTTTCGCACCATCAGCGAAGTCGCAGACTGGCTGGGCATCCCTGCCCACGTCCTGCGCTTCTGGGAGAGCAAGTTCACCCAGGTAAAGCCGGTCAAGCGCGCGGGCGGGCGGCGCTATTACCGCCCTGCCGACATGCAACTCTTGGGTGGGATCCGCAAACTGCTGCATGATGAGGGCATGACGATCAAGGGCGTGCAAAAAGTGATGCGCGAACAGGGTGTGCGCCATGTCGCCGCCATGTCGCCTCCCCTCGACGCCGATCTGGAGGCTGCTGTCGCAGATATTGCGCTGAATGTGCCCGAGGCCGAGGAAGAGCCGCGCGGTCAGGTGGTCAGCTTTGACCGGAGCGCTGCGCCTGAACGCTCAGGCAAGGACGAAGACACCGCCGCCTCAGAGACTGCCGCACCAGACCCTGCCACGCCGCCTGCCCCCGCATCCGACAGCGTCGCGCGCGAGGCCGAGACGACCGAGCAAACGCCGAACATCCCGAAAGTGGCCAAGGACGGCGCGGAGGGCCCCCCGCCGGTCGAGGCGGCACCTGTCGAGGCCGTGCAATCCGAGCCGGGCGGCAACCAGGCCCCGGCAGAGGCGAAGAAATCGGACACAGAGTCCCCAATCGTGCAGGCGCCTGCCGATGATGAGGCAAAAGCCCAAGACGCGTCGCCCGAGGATGCGGCCCCGGAGGATGGCGCACCGCGGGAAATCGCCGCAAAAGACGCCGCACCAAAGGACGTCAAGGCCGAGGAGGTTGCACCTGAAGACGTGACGCCCGAAGACGAGGCGCCGCGCTCGGATCCGGCAGCCCCAGCGCCCTCCCTTGAGCGCTTGGAAAGTGCCGAGACGGGCGGGACCGAAGCCGGCAAACCCATCGTGATCGATACGCCGGACGATCCGCCGGACACGGCGCCAGCGCCACCCTCTGTCCTGAAGGCCCTGGCCCGGATTGACCAGCCCAGCCCGCAGGACGCGGCAAAATATGCCGAAATCGCCGCGCGCCTTGCCGATCTGCGGCAGCGTATGGGCGAGCCGCGCAAATCATCCTGACCTCAGGTGCGAAAAGTCGGAATTACCCCTTGTCGCCGCCGTCAAAACAAGTATGAAAGCCGCATAGTCGGGCTATGGCGCAGCCTGGTAGCGCGTCCGTCTGGGGGACGGAAGGTCGCAGGTTCGAGTCCTGCTAGCCCGACCATTACCACCCCTCCCAGCATCCTTTGGACAGCCTGCCAGATCCTCTTTTCCAAACAGTTGAACCCGGCCACCAAGGCGGGTAAACCAGTGCAAGTTTGATAGGGGCGCAGCAATGACCGGGGTTCTCTCCAGCCAGCAACTCGAAGGTCTGATCGCAGAGGGCGCCATCGCGGCCGATCCGCCCGTGCGCGCCGAGCAGATCCAGCCCGCCAGTCTCGATCTTCGCCTCGACCATGTGGCCTACCGGGTGCGCGCCTCGTTCCTCGCAGGTCAGGGGCGCCGCGTCGTGGACCGGCTGGCCGAATTCGAAATGCACCGCATTGACCTGAGCGACGGCGCCGTGCTGGAAAAGGGGTGCGTCTATGTCGTGCCCCTCATGGAATCGCTTGCCCTTCCAGAGGGTGTTCAAGCCACTGCAAACGCCAAATCCTCAACCGGGCGCCTCGATCTGCTGACCCGCGCGATCACCGATGGCGGCGCCGAATTTGACCGCGTTCCGCCGGGCTATCACGGGCCGCTCTATGCCGAGATCTGCCCCCGCTCCTTTTCCGTATTGGTGCGGCCCGGTATGCGGCTGAACCAGATCAGGTTCAGTGGCGGCGGCGCGGCGCTTTGCGATGCGGAGTTGGCCGCGCTCCACGCCTCTGACACGCTGGTGGACTGCGCCCCCGTGATCGACGATGGCCTCGGATTTTCGGTGGATCTGCGTCCAGCCAGCGGCACGCTGGTTGGCTACCGGGCCAAGCCGCATACAGGCGTGATCGACCTTGATAACATCGGCCATTACGCCCCGGCGGAGTTCTGGGAAGAGGTGCATACCGATCGCGGCCAGATCATCCTTGATCCCGGCGCGTTCTATATCCTCGTCAGCCGCGAAGCGGTGCACATCCCGCCCGGCTACGCCGCTGAAATGGCCCCCTATCTTGCCATGGTAGGCGAATTCAGGGTGCATTACGCAGGTTTTTTCGACCCCGGTTTTGGCCACGGCGCGGCGGGTGGCACCGGCTCTCGCGGTGTGCTCGAAGTGCGCTGCCACGAGGCGCCATTCGTGCTGGAACATGGTCAGATCGTTGGACGGCTGATCTACGAGCGCATGAGCGAAGAACCCACCACGCTCTATGGCGCCGGGCTCAGCTCGAACTATCAGGGTCAGGGCCTCAAGTTATCCAAGCACTTCAAGGCAGTATAAGCCAAAGCTAACGCGTGGAGTGGGTTACATCCGCCCCATGCGGCGCGCGATCTTCATAGTGCTGCGCGCGCGCTTTTGTGTCTGCTTGGTGTCAGGCGCGGTCCCCGGCTCCTTGCCCTTGGACATATGTTTGCCCACGGCACCCATGCCGGCATTCATGCCAGAGCGCATGAGGCGGCGCATGATCATGCGCATCGCCATGTTAATCAGATGATTGGCGTTCATTGCGCCCTCCTGCTGGCCTGCTCAATGTCTGTGTAACAGGAAAACATGGAGATTTCAGGGCAAATTATGCCTACTCCTCGAAAAGTTCGCTTTGGTCGCCATTCTCAAGCGGCAATTCGTCCTCATCGTCCTCCGATGATGCGCCCGGCATCGACGTAGGCGGCAGGCGGCTGTCGAGCAACCCTGCCGCACGCAACTCTTTCAAACCCGGCAAATCGCGGGCGCTTTCCAGCCCGAAATGGCCCAGAAACACGTCCGTCACAACGAATGTCACGGGCCTGCCCGGTGTCATGCGGCGGCGGCCAAAGCGGATCCACTCCAGCTCCAGCAATTGATCCACCGTGCCCCGGCTGACGGCAACACCGCGAATTTCCTCAATTTCGGCCCGGGTGACGGGCTGATGATAGGCGATGATCGCAAGCGTTTCGATCGCGGCCCGGCTCAGCTTGCGGGTTTCGACCGTCTCGCGCTGCATCAAGAATCCAAGATCGCCTGCGGTGCGCATGACATAGCCATCACCAACGCGGCACAGCTCGACACCGCGCCCCTCATAGCGCTTGCGCAGGTGGACCAATGCCTCGGCGGGGTCGCACCCATGCGGCAGACGCGCCTCCAGATCGCGCACCCCGATGGGGTCGGTCGCGGCAAAGAGGACCGCCTCGACCATGCGCTCCTGCTCGGCCATGGGCGGCGCGGAAAAAAGGCTTTCGGATGTATTTTCAATATCTTCAGCCACGGTCTTCACCCCTCTTGCGCAGCTCTATCGGCCCGAATATCTCGCCCTGTCGCAGCTCGAGCCGCCCCTCCTTGGCCAACTCGAGAGAGGCGGCAAATGTAGACGCCATGGCCGAGCGGCGGCGCGCCGGATCGGTGCCGAACCCCTCCGGCAGATAGGTCGAAATATCCGTCCAATCCCCACCAAAGCCGATCAGCCCGCGCATCCGGTCAAGCGCTTGTTCAAGCGAGAAGATCGCCTCGCGGTCCATTGCATAGGGGCGAAATTCGTCGCGCGTGCGCGTGCGCGCATAGCCCTGCATCAGATCCAGCAGCGTTGCGGTATAGGTAACGCGCCGCTTTCGCGTGACGGTCTCGGGCGCGCCGCGCGCAAAGAAATCACGCCCCAACTGGCCACGCGCCATAAGGCGGGCGGCCACATCGCGCATGGCCTGAAGCCGCTCAAGCTGAAACGCCAGATGCGCGGCCAGATCCTCGCCCGAGGGGCCCTCTTCTTCGGGGTCGGGCGGCAGAAGGAGGCGCGATTTCAGAAAGGCGAGCCAGGCTGCCATGACAAGGTAATCAGCCGCCAACTCAAGCCGAAGTTGCCGCGCCTTTTCAACGAACTCAAGGTATTGCCGGGCAAGCTGAAGCACGGAGATACGCCGCAGATCGACCTTTTGCGTGCGGCTGAGCGTCAAGAGCAGGTCAAGCGGCCCTTCAAAGCCGTCGACATCGACGATCAGCGCCTCGGCGGCCTGCCGCTCGGCCGCATCCGCGCGCCGATCGTCCCAATCATCATCCGCCATATGCAATGCCGCCGCTCATGGCGGATAGCTTTGCCTCCAGCGCGGAAATGTCAACCTCCGTGGGCGTCCGGCGCGCGGCCAAGGCCGCCTCGGCGCGGGCCTGACCCGCCGCGTCCAGCTGTCCGGCCACCTCGGCCACGGCCCGGCGATCCTCCAATGAGGCATTGCAGAGCAGCGCGATATCGCAGCCTGCCTCAAGCGACGCCCGCGTGATGTCCGTCAGGCTGCCGCTGAGCGCCTTCATCGAAATGTCGTCGGTCATGATGAGGCCGCCAAAGCCGATATCCTCTCGAATGATCTGCATCATCCGCGGCGAGATCGTCGCAGGCAGATCGTCGATGGCCGCATAGACCAGATGTGCCGTCATCCCCATCGGCAAATCGTTGAGCGCCTTGAACGGCGCAAAATCGGACTGGGTGAGCGTCCGCAGGTCCTCTTGCACCACCGGCGAGTCAAGATGGCTGTCAGCCTGCGCGCGCCCGTGGCCGGGGATATGCTTTAGCACCGGCAGAACGCCGCCATCCAGCAGCCCCTCGGCCACGGCGCGGCCCAGATCGGCCACTTGGGCGGGGTCCGTGCCATAGCAGCGATCGCGCAGGAATTCGTGCGTCTGAGGCCCCGCAACGTCAACGAGGGGCGCGCAATTGCTGTCGATGCCAAGCGCGTGAAGCTCATGCGCGATGAGGCGGTAGCGCAGATACATGGCCTCGCCCGCCTGCGCGCCTGCGGCCTCGACATGAGGGAGCGGCGCGGGCCAGTCGCGCCAGAGGGGCGCGCGCAGACGCTGCACGCGCCCGCCCTCCTGATCTATGGTGATCGGGGCATTGCGGCCCACGGCGTCGCGCATATCATCGCAAAGCGCGCGGATCTGATCGGGCGTGTCGATATTGCGCTTGAACAGGATGAAGCCAAACGGGTTCGCCTCGGCAAACAGTCGTTTTTCGTCCCGGCTCAGCCGCGTGCCGGTGGCATCGAGGATGGTCGCACCAAAATGGGTCATACCCTGCTCCGCTAGATGAGGATTACCGCGTAACGACGGGAATACATTCCGCTTTTTCGGCTACAAGCGCCGAACAGAAGCGCCGCGCATCCGCCAGATCCTCAAACCCCAGCGCCCGCAGGCGGTAAAAGGTGCGCCCGCCACTGGTCGCGCGCTGGATGACGCGATCCTTGCCGGCCAGATACTCCTCAAAGCGGGCGCCAAGCTTGCTCCACTCCTCGCGGGCGATCTCTTCGCTGGAAAACGCGCCCAGTTGCGCAAGGCGCGTGCCGACGGCAATGCTGTCGGGGTCGACATCGCGCGCGCCCGCGTCGGGTGCGGTCGCCGCCGTCTGGCGGATGTTGCTCAGCCCTGCCGGACGCGCCTTGGGGCGCAGCGAGGCGTTGGCAGTGCTTGACGCCTCTTGGACGCTCTCCTGAGCGGTCGTTCCCTCGGCGGGCGCAGTGTCATCGTCCAGCGGCTCCAAGGGTTTGATTCCAGCGCTGATGGCCTCGGCAAGGGCGAGCATCGTATCGTTGCCGTTGCTCTCCGGCGCAGGTGCCTCGGCAGTCTGCGTGGTCTCTGGGGCGGTCGCCCCGGCGGTTTCAGGGGCGTCATCATCGGTATTCTCGGGCGCATCCTCCGGCGCAGTGGTCTCGGGGGCGGGCTTCGGCGGCGCCTTCTGAGCCTGCTGCGTAGGGGCATCATCCTCGCTGAGGTCCAGCGCCGCAGGCGCAAGGATCAGCTCGTCCGGGGCGGCGCCTGCGCTGCCGACGGCGGCAATCGCGTTGACCGAAAGGCCCTGGTTCTGCGCCTGTCGCCCGCCCGGATCCTCGGGTTGGACCCGCATGGGGCCCGTCGCGGCGCGCACGACCGGCACGCCGCTGACATCGCGCACAAGAAGTTGATAGCCCCAGACGCCCAAACCGATGACCAGCCCCACCGACACAAGCGACCCCAGCGCATAGGTGACGCGGCTCAGCGGGCTGGCCGGGCGCGTCTCCTCCCATCGGGGGGCGGTCTGCGCATCCGAGTAGGCGCTGCTGGCCTGCTCGCTCGCGTGGCCCCGAGGGGCCTCTGGTGCATGATGATCTGCCATGTCTCGCCTCTTGCACTCCGGCGGGCCATGGCCTGCCGGGGGTGTGAAATCTGCCTCATTGCCCCCGGCGACGCGCGGTTGTTACCGCATCTCTTCAGCCGGAGTGACCCCCAAGATACCCAAACCCGCAGAAATAACAACGCTTGCGGCCTTTGCGAGTGCAATTTTAGCGCGGGACGTGTCCGGATCGCCCTCCTGGATGAATCGCAACTCGGGCACGTCATGGCCGCGATTCCACAAGGCGTGCAATTCGGAGGCCAGATCGTAGAGATAAAAGGCGACGCGGTGCGGCTCGCCGGTGCGGCCCGCGATCTCAATGAGGCGCGGCCATTCGGCGATCTTGCGCGCCAACGCCAGTTCGGCCTCATGCGCGATCAGGTCCAGATCCGCACCGTTCAATGCGGCGTCCGACACGTCGATCCCGGCTGCATCCGCCTTGCGCAGGACCGATCGGACGCGCGCGTGGGCGTATTGCACGTAAAAGACCGGATTGTCCTTGGATTGCTCCAGCACCTTGTCGAAGTCGAAATCGAGCGGCGCATCGTTCTTGCGCGTCAGCATGACAAAGCGGGTCACATCCGCGCCCACCAGATCGACCACATCGCGCAGGGTGACAAAGGTGCCGGCCCGCTTTGACATCTTGAAGGGCTCGCCGTTCTTGTAAAGCTTGACCAGCTGCGTCAGCTTGATGTCCAGAGGCACCTTGCCATCCGAAAGAGCCGAAACCGCCGCCTTCATCCGTTTGACGTAGCCGCCATGGTCGGCGCCAAAGACGTCGATCAGCATGTCGAAGCCGCGTGTGACCTTGTCATAGTGATAGGCGATGTCGGGGGCAAAATACGTCCAGGCGCCGTCCGACTTCCTGACAGGGCGGTCCACGTCGTCGCCATGCGCGGTCGAGCGGAAAAGCGTCTGCTCGCGCGGCTCCCAATCCTCGGGCATCTTGCCCTTGGGCGGCTCGAGCACACCCTCGTAGATGAGGCCCTTGTCGTCCAGCGACGCAATCGCCTTTTCAATCAGCCCCGTGCCGTAGAAGGATTTTTCGGAGGAGAACTTGTCCATCTCGACGCCGAGCGACTTCAAATCGGCGCGGATCAGCTCCAGCATGGCATCCGTCGCAAACGAGCGCAGATCGGTCAGCCAGACTTCTTCGGGTTGATCGACCCAGGCATCACCAACCTTCGCTTTGAGCGCCTCGCCCGTCTCGATCAGGTAGTCGCCGGGATAGGTGCCATCGGGGAAATCGACGGCGCGCCCATGCGCCTCCAGATAGCGCAGGTAGACGGACCGCGCCAGCGTATCGACCTGACCGCCGCCATCGTTGATGTAGTACTCGCGCGTGACCTCATAGCCGTTGAAATCAAGAAGGCTCGCCAGTGCGTCGCCGAAAACCGCGCCGCGCGTGTGGCCGACGTGCAAGGGGCCCGTGGGATTGGCGCTGACATATTCGACGTTCACCCGCACGCCCTGCCCCATGACCGAGCGCCCGAAATCGTCACCTGTCTTCAATACGGCGCGCAGCACACCGCGCCAGCAGTCGGGCGCAAGGCGCAGGTTGATGAAGCCCGGCCCCGCAACCTCGGCGCTTTCGATCCGCGCGTCGCGGGCCAGCTCTGTGGCCAGCACATCGGCGATGTCGCGCGGCTTCAGCCCGGCAGGTTTCGCCAGCACCATCGCGGCATTGGTGGCCATATCGCCATGCAGCGGGTCGCGCGGTGGCTCGACAGTGACGTTCGACAGATCAAGGTCGGCCGGCAGCGTGCCAGCGGTTTCGAGCGCGCCAAGCGCGTCCAGAACGGCGGCGCGGATATCGGTGAAGAGGTTCATTGCATCATTCCTTGAATTCCGCACCGTCTTAGCACCGATGAGGCGCGCGTCAATCGCCGGACGCACCCGGGCCTTTGCCTGTGCTCTTGCCTTCGCCGCTGTCCCTACTCTCGCCTTTGGCTGCCGACTTGGCTTCAGCCTCATCCACATCGCCCTCCTCGGCGCGCTCGCGGGGTGGCGACAGGGCCATCAGACGCATGCCCGGTCCGGCCTTCATCTCGGCATCCACGTCCACGATGCGCAGCGCGCGGCCCGGCGTCACCTCGGCCAGCGGAATGGACGTGGGATTATCCTCGCGCCAAGCCTCCAGCCCGTATTCCTTGGTGAGATTGGTGGCGCGGACTTCCCATCCCTCCTGCATGCACCTGGCCAGTTCGAGATAACGCAGCCCATCGGCTATGCCGCGCCCGCCCAGCGTCGCCGGAAGGGCGTGGCGCGTATATTCCTGCTTGGCACGTTTGAGTTGAAACACGTTTTCGCGGCCGAATTCAGGCGCAAGGTCGGTCGCGACCAGCGTGTTGTAGGCGTCGTTGTCCGATGTGGTGATCACACGGCCAAAGCTGATGAACTCGACACGGTGCTCGGCCCCGTCCGAAAGGATGTCGCCCATGTAGATAGGCAACCCGGCCTCGCGTGCGCTGCGCAGGCGGGCACGGTTGGCGTCGGCGATCAGCACCGGGATCTCTTCTTTTTGAAGCGCGGCGGCGAAGGCCGTGGAAAACTGCGACCCGCCCACGAAGATCACGCCCGGCACATGCGCACTGGCCAGCCCCAGAATGCGCCCCAGCGGTTGCATCGTGAAGCCATGCAGAACCACCGTCGCTGCGACCAGCGCAAAGGCAAGAGGCGTCAGAATTTCGGCATCCTCGATACCTGCGCTGACCAACCGCTCGGAAAAGAGGCCCGCCACGGCAACCAGCACCACGCCGCGCGGCCCTGTGAGGGCGACAAGCACGCGCTCGCGCATCGGCACATTGCTGAAGGCAAGCGAGGCCATGACAGTCACAGGCCGCACGACAAGGATCACGACCAGCACAAAGACGACCGCAGGCCACCCCAAGAGGCTGAGCCGCTCGATGTTCATCGACGCAGCAAGAAGAACGAAAACACCCGAAACCAGAAGGACAGTCGCATGTTCCTTGAAACGGCGCAGCTCGGCATAGCTGGGAAGGCCCGCATTGGCGATGTAAAAGCCCATGATCGTGACCGCCAGAAGTCCGCTTTCATGCAACAGGCCGTCCGACAGGGCAAAGACCAGCAGAAGCGAGGCAAAAAGGACTGGCACCTTCATGAATTCCGGCACCCGGCCTCGGCGAAACGCCTCGGACAGGAACCAGCCCGCGGCGATGCCCAGCACCGTCGCCACCGCGATGCCGATGCCCATGTCCCACATCGCGGCACCGAAGGTCTCGGTGGCATAGACGACCAGCACGACCTCGAAGGCAAAAACCGCCGCCAGAGCGCCGATGGGGTCGTTGACAATCGCCTCCCACTGAAGGAGTTGCGCAGGCCGCTTGCTGAGCCGGGCCGTGCGCAGCAAAGGCGCGATCACGGTGGGGCCGGTGACAATCATGATGCCGCCGAAAACGGCTGCACTGGCCCAGCTGAGCCCTGCAACGTAATGCAGTGCGAGCGCCGATCCTGCCCAACCTACCGGCGCACCGATCAAGATCAGGCGCCGCACACCTACCGCCGCCTCGCGCAGTGAGTGCATGTTGAGCGTCATGCCTCCCTCGAAGAGGATGATGGCAACCGCAATCGAGATCATTGGCCCCATCAGCGGGCCAATATCGCGTTCGGGGTTAAAGAGGCCGAGGCCCGGCCCGATGGCAAGACCGGCCACCAGCATGAGGACAATGGCCGGAAGGCGCAGCTTCCACGCGAGCCACTGCGACCCGACGCCGATGGCCCCCACCAATGCAAAGGCCATGACCGGGCTCATCGCGCCCGCACTTTCAACTGCCATGCGTCTTCTCTCCTGACTGTGGATCCGGCGCATGACTGGGCCAGGAGCCCGCGCCACCAGGACCGCCGAGGTGCTTGGCGTGTTGTGCCAGCGCGTATCGGTCTGTCATCCCCGCTATGTAATCACTGACCAACCGGGCCAGCGCGGTGGTCGTATCGGCCGCCTCGACATCGGCCTGCCAACGGCGCGGCAAATGTTCCGGGGCAGACATGTAGAATGGGAACAATCCGTCCACGACATTGGTTGCCTGCGCTCTTTGAACCATCACCATCGGGGCGCGGTACATGCGCGTGAATAGGAACTTGCGCACCCCTTGCAGATCACGCCACAGCGTCTGCGAGAACTGGATCACGGGGCGGCCCAAGTGGCGCACGTCGGCGCTGCTTCCTAGGCCTGCTTCGGCGATGATGGTGCGCGAAGTATCAATAACATCGCCTACCATCACGCCAAAGACCCGGCGCAGCGCCTCGTGGCGGCGTCTGTAAGGGTCGAGACCCGGATAAAGCCGGTCGACCTCGCCGTAGCATTCGCTCAGAATCGGCAGCTCGGCCACTTCTTCTTCGGTGAAAAGGCCCGCGCGCAGGCCGTCGTGCAGATCGTGATTGTTATAGGCGATATCGTCAGCAAGCGCCGCCACCTGCGCCTCGGCGCTGGCGTGGGTATGCAGCTCAAGATCATGGCAGGCATCGTACTCGGCCAGCGCATAGGGCAGATCGTCGCCGCTTGCTGCTGTGCGCACTGGCCCGTTATGTTTGGCCAGCCCCTCCAGCGTCTCCCACGTCAGGTTCAGCCCGTCGAATTCGGCATAATGTCGCTCCATCCGCGTGACGATGCGGATCGCCTGCGCGTTGTGGTCAAATCCGCCATAGGGCGCCATCAGCCTATGGAGCGCGTCCTCGCCGGTGTGCCCGAAGGGCGTGTGGCCCAGATCATGCGCCAATGCCACCGCCTCGGTCAGTTCGCCGTTGAGGCCAAGCGCGCCGGCGATGGTGCGGGCCACCTGCGCGACCTCGATGGAATGGGACAGCCGGGTGCGAAAATAATCCCCCTCATGCGCGACAAAGACCTGGGTCTTGTGCTTGAGTCTGCGAAAGGCGCTGGAATGGATGATCCTGTCACGATCACGCTGAAAGCAGGAGCGATGTGCGCTTTCCTCCTCGGGGGCGAGACGCCCGCGGGATTGGCCCGGATGGGCGGCGATGCGCGCTGTCATATGGACGGCCTCCTTGCCGGGTCGTGCCGGACCCCATATATTGCAAACAAGAGGGCAGTAAAACTGCTCAAAATCCGCCGCACCCCATAAGATATTGGAGGCCCCATGAATCTGCCCCCCAAAGTGACCCCGCGCGCATTCGAGCGCCTGAATGAAATCGGCGCGGGCAATCAGGGCCAGGCCCTGCGCATCGCTGTCGAGGGCGGCGGATGCTCGGGCTTTCAGTATGAGATCAAGCTGGACACGCCCACCGACGATGATCTGGTGCTGGAAGGACAGGGCCAGAAAGTGGTCGTCGATGCGGTCTCATTGCCATTCCTGACGGGCGCGGTCATCGACTTCAGCGAAGAGCTGATTGGCGCGCGTTTTGTCATCGACAACCCGAACGCCAGCAGCAGTTGCGGATGCGGAACCTCTTTTGCAATGTAAAAACAGTGCATTAGGCGGCGCGGCTTATGCGTCACATCAGCTGTCTCGGCATCACTCTGCCGGGACAACCTTGCGCGCTACCCCGCCCGGATAGGCTTGATCGTAGATCAGCCACGCGCCCGCTGTGATCACAAGCGCCGCGCCGAGGTAGAGCGCCGCGCCCGGCACCTCACCAAAGACTGCCGCACCGATCACGACCATCCAGAGGAACTGAAGGTTCATGAGGGGTGTGATCACATAGCAGGGCAGCATCCTGAACGCGGCGACGAGCACCCAGCGCGCGCCGAAGAGCAACCCCGCATAGATTGCAGCCCAGCCCAGATCCACCAGCGCCATCGGCGCCCAAACGAAGGGAAGCGCGCAGGCGCTGACGAGCGCGAGCGCGAGATTTGGCCAGAAAACCTGCGCCAAGAGGTTGCCATCACGCAACCCGATATAGCGCGAGGCCATCATCGAAACCGTCCCCAGAAGGACGGCGGCCAGCGCCACAGCATGACCCGCGCCAAAGCCATGAAACCCGTTCGGCGCAAGGCAAAGGAGCCCGATCATGCCCAGCACCACCGCGCCCCAGGCCTGAGGGCGAACCGCCTCGCCCAGAATTGGACCCGACAGCAGTGCGGTAAAGAGCGGGATCATCGCGATGAAGAGAAATACCTCGGCAAAGGGCAAGAGGCGAAACGCATAGAAAAACGCACCCGCCCCCAGAACTGTCGCGGCAGATCGCACCGCCATCGCGCGCGGACATGCCGTGCCGACACCGCGCCGGGCGGGGCCCGCGCGGTTCACCACGACGGCCAAGAGCGCGACGATGCCGCCCGACAGCACAAAGAGCTGCGGCGCGGCATAATTGGCGGCGAACATCTTGGTAATGGCATCCGCGCTTGAGATCAGGGCGGTGTAGAGCACTGTCAGACCGACCCCTGCAGCAATGACCGCGCCAGCGGTGCGCGCGGCGCTCACAGCACGGCCCCCAGCGCGGGGCCACCGCGCAGACCGACACGCGCAAACCCCTCGAAGAACGCGCCGAACTGATCGGTCGACGCCTCTGCCGCGATCAGCGCCGCCTGCGCCTCATGCGAGACCTGCGCCGCGACTTCGCCGCGCATGACCTCCCAATCGGACGACCGGCCGCGCCCCATCATGTAAATGCACTGCGACAGCTCGCGCAGCGGCGCCGAGCCGGGCCGTTGACGTGCAAAGGTCACCCGCCCTTCGGGCACATGATCGCCAAAGCCGCCCTGCCCTGCGCGGGTCATGAACCAGTTGAGCATCAGGTATTCGTGATAGTCGTCCTGCAACCCCTCGCCGCATTCGAGCGCAAAAGTGCGGATCTGCTGCGTCAGCCAGATTTCCCACACTTCGGGCGCATCCATTCCCGCAAAGCGCAGGGCAAGGCAGATTTCGGCCAGCAGATCGGCGTTGAAATCGAGAAACGCCAGCGTGCCCGCAAACATCAGGCTGCGGCGCGCGCCCTCGTCCAGATGTGGATCGACGCGACCATATTCCGAAAGGTAAAAGACGATGTGCGTCAGCTCATACGCTGCCTTCTTGTTGGGCATGGCGAATGTCTGCGAGCGGGCGGCAAAACCGCGCAGCCGGTGGTGCAATTCGGCATCGCGGGGCAGCGGATCGACGCCGCGCCGTGCGCAAAGACGCCGTGCCTCGGCGCGCTGCAAATCGGACAGTTCGGCATCGGCGAGTCCCTGGTGGGCGACCCAGCGTGACAGGGCTGCGCCCTTGTCACCTTCCATGCCCAGATCCTCCAGATCGAGGCAGAGCGACAGCAAGAAGCGATAATACTGCGGAAAAAACTCCATCCGCTCTTCTATGCCATCATAAAAGTCTTGGAAAGGCGCCAGCGCGCCCGGTGCGATCTCGGCCCCGGTGCATTCGAGAATGTTCAACATCTCGGCGTTTTCCTTGAGCCAGAAGACATCCTCTTGGGTGCGGCGGGTCTGCGCAAAGGTCTTGAGCAAGGCCGCCTGGCGGGCAGCCTTGCTATGCTGCCGGAACGGGACGTCGAGTTGGACGATGGTGGTCATATCGTGATCTCCATTTCGCAAAAGTCCGGGCCGATCGCCCCGTTCGGGTGGTGGCTTACATGCTCGAGGTGAACATCTCGACTGCATCACCCTCGCGTGCGGCGCGCACGGGTGCCATTGACGAGGTGAAGGCGCCGGTGGCTTCGCCTGCCGCGACGGGTGCCATGGATGAGGTGAACATCTGCACATTGTCGCCGGCGGTCGCATCTGCGGTCACGCTGGGCGCCATGGAGGACGTGAACATCTCGGTCGCATCGCCAGCGGCGGCGTCACTGCGGGCTGCGGGGGACATGGACGAGGTGAACATCTCGGTGGCCGCGCCATCATGCAGGCTGTGTGTGCGAGTGGTCAGAGCGGCGAAGGCGGTTTCAACTTTGCGTTGTGCAGTCATTTTCGTAATCCCCAGATTGTTGTTGCAGACCCCCAAAGGCTTGCAGCTTGATCCGATCCTGCCAAGCAAAAATTCAACCTAAAGGCGAGTTGATCACTGCCCAGCGAAATCAAGAACATCGACTAAGACGCGCGGAATCTTGAAAGAATCCAGAGGTGCAAAAAACTTATCCACAGGGAATTTTTTGGGGTGTTTTGAGGTCTTTCCAGCGCCTGTTTTGATCACTTTCGCGCGCAACCTATGGGTGTGGCGCCTCGGATTGGCGGCAAACTTGGGGCCATCCACCCCATCGGCACGCTAGTGATTCGCCATCGCGCCGGCGCCCTTGGACGTCACTGCATCCGCTGCGGGCAGCGCTTGCGCACCCGCCTTGCGACCCTGCCGCCCTACGCTGCCGCACCGGCCTTGGCACCCCCGTCCCTTGCCCCCGGCGCGCGGCTGCGCGATAGGTGGGGCCTGCACCCTGCCCGCCCTCCGCGAAGGACCGCCCCATGAAGATCGCCACATTCAACATCAACGGCATCAAGGCCCGCATCAACGCCCTGCCCGACTGGCTGGACGAGGCGGAGGCCGACGTCGTCCTGCTGCAAGAGATCAAGTCGGTCGACGAGGCATTCCCGCGCGCGATTTTCGAGGATCGTGGCTATAGCGTCGAAACACATGGTCAAAAGGGCTTCAACGGGGTGGCCATCTTGTCAAAACTGCCGCTGGAGGACGTGATATGCGGCCTGCCCGGCGACGACGGCGACGAACAGGCACGCTGGATCGAGGCCACCGTGATCGGTGAAACCGCCATCCGGGTCTGCGGTCTCTACCTGCCCAACGGCAACCCCGCGCCGGGGCTGAAATACGACTACAAACTCGCCTGGATGGAACGGATGCAGGCCCGCGCCCAGGAGCTGCTGGCACTGGAAGAGCCATTTCTGATGGCCGGAGATTATAACGTCATCCCCCAGGACGAGGATGCCAAGCGCCCGGAAGCATGGCAAAAGGATGCACTGGCCCTCCCTGAGACACGCGCCGCTTTTCGCCGCCTGATGAACCTTGGCTTTACCGAAGCTTTTCGCGCGCGCACGTCCGGCCCCGGTCATTACAGCTTTTGGGATTATCAGGCAGGGGCTTGGAACCGCGATGACGGGATTCGCATCGACCACTTCCTGCTGAGCCCCGCCTGCGCCGACCTGCTTGAGGACTGCCAGATCGACCGCGAAATCCGCGCGCGCGAAAAGCCGTCGGATCACGTTCCCGTCTGGGTGCGCCTGCGCGCCTGACACGCCCTTTGAAAGGACACGACAATGGATAATCTGCGCGGCAGTCTCCTGATGGTGCTGGCGATGGCCGGCTTTGCCGCCGAAGATCTCTTTGTCAAACTTCTGTCGCAGGATCTGCCCGTCGGCCAGATCCTGATGATGCTGGGGGCTGCGGGCTGCGCGGTCTTTGCCGTGGCGACCCGCGCGCAAGGCACACGCTTGATCAGCCCCGTCCTGCTGACGCGCTCGGTCATGCTGCGCAATCTGGGCGAGATCATCGCGGCGGTCAGCTATGTCACAGCACTGGCCCTCGCGGACCTGTCGACAGTATCGGCGATCTTGCAGGCGACGCCGCTGGCTGTCACGCTGGGCGCTGCGCTCTTCATGGGGGCGCAGGTGGGCTGGCGGCGCTGGTCGGCCATTCTGGTGGGTCTCTTGGGCGTTCTGATGATCGTGCGGCCCGGCTTTGAGGCCTTCGACATGTCCTCGATCTTTGCGGTGGTGGCCGTTGGCGGCCTTGCGATCCGCGATCTGGCGACCCGCGCCATACCGACATCGGTCTCGTCGATGCAGCTGTCGTGCTATGCGTTCGGCACGATGGTGCCCACCGGCGCGGTCCTGCTGATGTTCCATGGCCAGGCCGCGATGCCCGAGCCGATTGCATGGGCTTATCTCTTCGGCGCGATGGTCTTTGGCGTCATGGGCTATTACTTCATCGTTGGTGCGATGCGCGTTGGCGAAATTGCCGCCGTGACGCCCTTTCGCTATGCACGCCTGCTCTTTGCGCTGATCCTTGGCATGACCCTGCTGGGCGAGCGGCCCGACCTCTGGACGCTCATAGGGGCCGCGATCATCATCGCCTCGGGCCTTTACACCCTCATCCGTGAGCAGCGTATCGCGCGCCGCACCTACCGCCAGGCCAAGCCAAAGGGGCCCCTCTAGCGCTACCACAATTCCCTTTGCCACGCGCCTTTGCTAAGGGCTGTCGCAAGATCATTTTCATGAGATCAGGACAGCCCAATGAGCAGCATTATCGACATTCACGCCCGCGAAATCCTCGACAGCCGGGGCAACCCCACGATCGAGGTCGACGTCACCCTGGAGGACGGCACGATGGGCCGCGCCGCCGTCCCTTCGGGCGCGTCCACCGGCGCACATGAGGCGGTCGAACGGCGCGACGGCGATAAGGGGCGCTACCTCGGCAAGGGCGTGCTGGATGCTGTCGATGCGGTGAATGGCGAGATCGCCGATGCGCTCGACGGGTTCGACGCGACCGAGCAGGTGGCCGTCGACATGGCGATGATCGAGATGGACGGCACCGACAACAAATCGCGCCTCGGCGCCAATGCGATCCTTGGCGTCTCGCTGGCCGTGGCCAAGGCTGCAGCCGATTACACTGGCCAGCCGCTCTATCGCTATGTCGGGGGCACCTCGGCGCGTGTCCTGCCCGTGCCGATGATGAACATCATCAACGGCGGCGAGCATGCGGACAATCCCATCGACATTCAGGAATTCATGATCATGCCGGTGGCCGCAGAGAATATCCGCGAGGCCGTGCGCATGGGTGCAGAGGTGTTTCACACCCTCAAGAAAGAGCTGTCTGCGGCGGGCCTGTCGACCGGTATCGGCGACGAGGGCGGCTTTGCCCCCAATATCGCCAGCGCGCGCGAGGCGCTCGATTTCATCCTCAAGAGCATCGAGAAAGCGGGCTACAAGCCCGGTGAGGATATTTTTCTCGCGCTCGATTGCGCCGCGACGGAATACTACAAGGACGGCAAATACGAGATGTCGGGCGAGGGCAAATCGCTCAGCTCGGCAGAAAATGCCGACTATCTGGCCGCATTGGTCGCGGACTATCCCATCATCTCCATCGAAGACGGCATGGCGGAGGATGACTGGGACGGCTGGAAGGCCCTGACCGAAACCTTGGGCGACAAGGTGCAACTGGTGGGGGACGACCTCTTCGTGACCAATCCTGAGCGGCTGGCGGATGGCATCGCGCGCGGCTGCGCCAATTCGATGCTGGTCAAGGTCAATCAGATCGGCACGCTGACCGAGACGCTGCGCGCTGTCGATATGGCCCATCGCGCGCGCTACACCAATGTGATGTCCCACCGCTCGGGCGAGACCGAGGATGCGACCATCGCGGACCTCGCCGTTGCCACCAATTGCGGACAGATCAAGACCGGCTCACTCGCGCGATCCGACCGGCTTGCCAAGTATAACCAGCTGATCCGCATCGAGGAGCTGCTGGGTGAGACGGCCGAATACGCCGGACGCAGCATCCTGCGTGGCTGAGGCAGCAGCGACCATCCGAACACGAAAAAAGGCGCGGCAGAAATGCCGCGCCTTTCAGCTTTTTGTAATATCACATTTACGGGCAAGGCGCCTCATAATAGGTGCCATCGCCGCGCGCATAGGCGCAAACCCGATTGTTCTGGTTCTGCGCCACAACCGTACCGGCCGCCGCGCCGCCAAGCGCCGAGATCAGGCGCCAGTCGTCATCGGCTCCAAGGGCTTCGGCGGTCAGCAGACCAGCGGCCGCGCCGCCTGCGACACCAGCGACCGTGCGCTGATTTTCCGTCAGGTTTTCGCAGGCGCCCAAGGTCAGCATCGCCGTGCCGGCAATCGCGGAAATCCAGGTTTTCATGAAACTCTCCTATTTGTATCTTTCGTGTTCCTCGCCAGATGCCTTGCCTTCCGGCAGTGCCCGGCGCTGGTTGGACAACACCCAGACTGCCCCGAAGGTTCCATCGGTGCACGATGATTAACAGCGATCAGCAAAAAGATGCCACTTTCCCGAAACCTTTTGTCAAAGCATTGCGTGTATCGACATGTCCGGTGGCTTGGCGAGCCTTCTCCCCAGATGCAAGCGCCACGCCGCTTCCGGATCACGCCGAACCTGTCGCGGCGTCGAAAGGACGTCGCACGCCGCCCCTCATCTGAAGGGCGGCGTGCGGCCAGAGGGCGGATCAACCCTTTTTCGAGTGAATGTACTTTATCAGTTGCCGGGTTGATCCGTCCTTGCCCACGCCAAATTCATCTTCGCCCCCTTCGGGGCCTTCAAGAACCTGCGCCAATGCGCTGGCAAGCTCCTTTCCCAGTTCGACCCCCCATTGATCAAAGGAATTGAGCCCAAGGATCACCCCCTCGGCAAAGACGCGATGCTCGTAGAGGGCGATGATCTGGCCCAGACGTCGCGGGCTGAGCCGATCATAGAGCAGCGTCGTCGACGGGCGATCGCCGGTAAAGACACGGTGCCGTGCCTGCCGGTCCAGCTCGGCCCCGGTAAAGCCGCGTGCCTTCATCTGGGCACGCGCAGCATCAAGGCTGCGGCCCAGCATCAGCGCCTCGGACTGGGCAAGGCAATTGGCGACCAGCAGGCGGTGCTGATGGGCCAGCTCAGGCTCGTGGCCCTCGGCGGCCAAGAGGAACTCGCACGGCACTGTCTGGGTGCCCTGATGGATCAGCTGGTAGAACGCGTGCTGGCCGTTCGTGCCCGGCTCGCCCCAGACGATGGGGCCGCCGCCGTGAACCAGAAGGCGCCCGTCGATGGCAACGCCCTTGCCGTTCGATTCCATTTCAAGCTGTTGCAGATAGGCCGGCAGGCGCCCAAGGCGCTGGTCATAGGGCAGCACCGCGCGCGTCGGATACCCGCAAGCCTGATGGTGCCATAGGCCCGTCAGCGCCAGCATGAGGGGCATGTTGCCCTCGGGCGGCGCGCTGCGGAAGTGGTCATCCATCGCCTCGGCGCCGCGTAGAAACGCCGTAAAGTCATCGGCCCCGATGGCGATCATCAGCGACAGGCCAATCGGCCCCCAGATCGAATAGCGGCCCCCGACCCAATCCTCGAAGCCAAAGACGCGGCTTTGCGGGATGCCCCATGCGGCCGCCTTATCTTCGGCCGAGGACAGCGCGGCGAATTGCGCGCCCGGATCGGTGACGCGCTCGGCCATCCATCTGCGCGCCGTGCTGGCATTGGTCATCGTCTCGGTGGTGGTAAACGTCTTGGACGCGACCAATACTAGCGTTGTCGCCGGATCGAGCCCCGCCAGCACGTCCATGATATCCGCGCCATCGACGTTCGAGACGAAATGGCAGCGCGGCCCGTCATGATAGGGCGCAAGCGCGCGCACCGCCATTTCAGGTCCGAGATGCGAGCCGCCGATACCGATATTGACCACATCGGTGATGGCACCGCCTGCCCCCTTGAAAACGCCACTGCGCACGGCTCCGGCAAAGCTCTTCATCCGGGTCAGCGTGTCACGCACGCCGGGCATGACGTCTGCGCCGTCCACCATGATCGGCGCGCCGGAGAGGTTGCGCAGCGCGGTGTGCAGCACCGCGCGCCCCTCGGTCTCGTTGATGGGCGCGCCGGTAAACATCGCCTCGCGCCGCTCGGGCAGCCCGCGCGCCTCGGCAAGGGCCAGAAGCGCGGCGCGCGCCTCCTCGTCCATCGACGTCTTGGAATAATCGAACAGCATCCCGTCGAAATGGGCCGAGAACGCCTTGGCACGCCCATCGCCAAAGAGCTGCCGGATGCCGCGCCCGCGCGCGCGCTCTGCCATCATCTTGATGTCACGCCACATGATTATGGCGCCCAGTGCACAGTGGCATCGTCGAGAAGCGCAGCGATCGGCGCATCGGCTGCGTCGAGACTGCGCGCATGCTCGAGCGCGGCGCGCTTTTCGTCTCCGGTGATGACCACATGCAGTTGCATCGCACTGCGCAGCACATGGGCGGCCAGCGTGATGCGCGGCTCCGGCTCCCCTTCCAGCCGGACAGGAACCAGCAAGGGCGCATCATGGGCCAGCGCCGCTTCGACGCCCGGCGCGCGTGGAAAGATCGAGGCCGTGTGCATATCAGTTCCCATGCCCACCAGCGCCACATCGATGGGCAGAAGGGGCGCAAGGTCCGTCGACAGCCCCGGCGCCGCCTCTTCGGGCGATGTACCCTCGACATAGAGCGGCAAAAGCGTGGCGGCCACAGCGCGTTCGCACATCAGGTGCCGCGCGATCATCCCCGCGTTCGAGCGCAGATGCGCTTGCGGGCGCCAGCGTTCGTCGCTGGGCAGGATGTCGACCCTCTCCCACTCGACGCGCGCACCGCACAGCGTCTCGAAGACCGGGCCGGGCGTAGTGCCGCCCGGCACCACCAACAGCGCACGGTCGCGCTGGCGCAGCGCTGCATTCAGCTGCGCCGCGATCACGTCGGCCAGCCCCATGGCCATGAATTCATCATCGGGGTATTCTTCGATTTTCATGTGCGTATCTCCCGCCAGCGGCGCCCGTCCCTATGCATCAGCGCCAGTGCATCGTCTGGCCCGGCGCTGCCGGGGGCATAGGTGCACGGCGCGGTGCCCGACGCCTCCCATGCCTCGATGATGGGGTCTGTCCATTCCCATGCGGCCTCCACCTCGTCGCCGCGCATGAAAAGGGTCTGATCGCCGCGGATCACATCCATGATCAGCCGCTCGTAGGCATCGGGCACATCCGCTGCATCCGGCCCGAGCGCCTCGGAAAAGGTCATGTCGAGAGGCACATCGACCAGTCGCATCCCGCCCGGCCCCGGCTCCTTGATGGTGACGCCCATCTCTATCCCCTCGTTCGGTTGCAACCGGATGGTCAGGATGTTGCGGTGACGGCCCGCATCGGCGCCAAAGATCGAATGGGGTGCATCCTTGAACACGACCGCGATCTCACTGGCCCGCGCGCGCAGCCGCTTGCCCGTGCGCAAGTAGAACGGCGTGCCGGCCCACCGCCAATTGCCGATCCGCGCCTTGAGCGCGACAAAGCTTTCCGTGTCCGTCTCATCGCTGCCCACCTCGCTTTGATAGCTGGGCAGGCTTTCGCTGCCCTCGTATTGACCGCGCACCACGTCGGCAGGCTCGATCGGCCCGAGGGCACGGATCACCTTGAGCTTCTCGTCGCGCACGGCGTGGGGGTCGTATTTCGCGGGCGGCTCCATCGCTGTCAGGCACAAAAGCTGCATGATGTGGTTTTGCACCATGTCCCGCATGGCACCCGATTTATCGTAATACTCACCGCGCGCGCCCACCCCGCCGGATTCGGCGACCGTGATCTGGATATGATCGACATACTGGCTGTTCCAGAGCGGCTCGAACAGCATGTTTCCAAACCGTATTGCCATCAGGTTCTGCACGGTCTCCTTGCCGAGGTAATGATCGATCCGGTAGATCTGCGTCTCGTCAAAATGCCGCGCCAGCGCGCTGTTCAGCGCCCGTGCCGAGGCCAGATCACGGCCAAACGGTTTTTCGACCACCACGCGGGCGTCTGCACCGGCCAGACCATGCGTCTCGATCCGCGCGGCAAGATCGCCAAAAAGGCTCGGCCCGACCGAGAAGTAAAAGGCCCGGATCCGCTCGCCTTCGCCAAGCGTTTTCTTGAGTGCTCCCCAGCCCTCGTCGCCGCCCGCATCGAGCGTGACATAGCCGAGCCGCGCCAGAAAATCGTCCAGATGTGTGTGCGCGTAGGCAGAATCAGCGCTGAATTCAGTGATCGCAGCGCGCGCAAAATCACGGTAGCCCGCATCATCCATATCCGCACGGGCAGCGCCGATCACACGCGCCTCGGCGCCCATCTGCCCCGCGCAATAGCGGCGGAAAAGAGCGGGCAGAATCTTGCGCCGCGCAAGATCACCGGTGCCGCCGAAAATCACCAGATCGAACGGCTGGACGGGAATGACGCGCGATGCCATGGACATGCCTCCTCTTCGCGTCGCACCTTAGCACTCTGGGCTACGTTCACAACTGCGTCAGACCGGGACGCGCAGCTTTCCTCGCTGCCAATGGCAAGGTAGGCGTCATCGCGCAAGGCATTCGGAGAAAATACCATGAAAGACAACGCGCAACTCCCGAACGAGGGCAAGTTCTGCGACCCGGTTCTGACTGCCAAGGGCGAGGCCCGCGCGCATGTTGCCCTGACGCAGGCCGAGACGCTTTGGTTCAACACCGGGACGCTGTGCAACATCGAATGCGAGAACTGCTATATCTTCAGCTCGCCCACCAATGACGCGCTGGTCTATATCACCGAGGCCGAGGTGGCGGGATATCTGGAACAGATCGAGGCGCGCGATTGGCCGGTGCGCGAAATCGCCTTTACCGGCGGCGAGCCCTTCATGAACCCTGAGATGATCGGCATGACGCGCGCGGCGCTGGAGCGCGGGTATGACGTGCTGATCCTGACCAACGCGATGCAGCCCATGATGCGCAAGAAAATACGCGCCGGGATCGAGGCGCTGAACGCCGCCTATCCGGGCAAGATGACATTTCGAATTTCCGTCGATCACTGGTCCGAGGAGTTGCACGACAGGGAACGCGGCAAGGGCGCCTTTGCCCGCACGATCGAGGGCATGGACTGGTTGAGGGACGCAGGCGTGCCCATGGCGGTCGCGGGCCGCACCGTCTGGGGCGAGAGCGAGGCCGAGGGCCGCGAAGGTTATGCGAAGCTTTATGCCGCGCGCAGCTATGCGATCGACGCGCACGATCCGGGTGCCACCGTGCTTTTCCCCGAGATGGACGAAGATGTCGATGTGCCCGAAATCACCACGGCATGCTGGGACATTCTGGGCAAGTCGCCCAAGGATGTGATGTGCGCCTCGTCGCGCATGGTGGTCAAGCGCAAGGGGGCCGCGCGCCCCGCCGTGCTGGCCTGCACGCTGCTGCCCTATGCGCCCGAGTTCGAACTGGGCGAGACCCTGGCCGAGGCTGAGCGCGATGTCGCGTTGAATCACCCCCATTGCGCCAAGTTCTGCGTCTTGGGCGGGGCCAGCTGCTCGGGCTGACCCACCGCAGAGCGCCGTCCAAGGCATGCTGAGTCCACTGGCGCTGCGGGCCTTGCAAAAGGCACACCCCTAAGAGGCTACGGCATGCTTGCCCTGATGGGGGCGCAGCGCCATATGTAGACCATGTTGAAATTCATCCCCATCCTGCTGGCGCTCATCTACGGTTACGTCATGTTCCGGTTTTCGGTCTGGCGCACGTCGCGCGAGTTGAACGAAAAATCGACCGAGCTGGCGGACCCCAAGCTGAAGGCACTGACCGACCGGCTGGCCGCCGCGCTGGACCTCGAGCGCATTCGCGTGCATATTTACGAGATTGATCCGGTAAACGGGTTGGCGGCGCCGGATGGGCGCATCTTCATTACGCGCGGCTTTTACGCCAAGTTTCAATCCGGCGATGTCAGCGGCGAAGAAATGGCATCGGTGATCGCGCATGAACTGGGCCATGTTGCCTTGGGCCACTCGCGGCGCCGCATGATAGATTTCTCCGGCCAGAACGCATTGCGCACGGCGCTGGCGATGGTTCTGTCGCGGTTTCTGCCCGGCATTGGTGTGATGATCGCGGGCGCGCTGACCTCATTGCTGACGGCACGGCTGTCGCGCCGGGACGAATACGAGGCGGATGAATATGCAGCCGCGCTTCTGGTCAAGGCCGGAATCGGGACCGACCCGCAAAAATCGCTTTTTCGCAAGCTGGAGGCGCTGACCAAATCCAACTCGGGCGCGGCGCCCGCGTGGCTGATGAGCCACCCCAAGACGGACGAGCGTATCGCGGCGATTGAAAAGCTGGAGGGGCGCTGGGGCAGCTGATCCGGTGGCTCCTTGGGCCGCTCAGCTCTGCGTGAGGGCCTTGGCAAGGCGCGGAAGACGCGCCTTTTTCAGAAGCGGGCGCATGGTCCAGTCGCCGCCGCCGAGGCGGCGCGCCTCGGCCAGAACACCCTTTGCGACCTCTTGCATCCTCTCGGGATGCGCCTGCCATATGCCATAAAGAAACGCGTCGGGATCACTGCGCGACACACCTTCTTCGGCCAATATCTGGCGGGGAAAATCCTTGGAGTTGAGCGTCACGATCACGTCAGCCGATCCGGCGATGGCCGCCGCCAGCACGTGGATGTCGGCAGGATCGGGCAGCCACAGCCGCGCCTCGAGCCCGGCGGGCCAGCGCACCTCTGCCTTGGGCCAGTGCATCGCCAGAAGTGCGGCCTCGCTGGCCGCCTGTGCCATGCCGTCCGGCCCCAGCTTAATGGCGGCGCGCTGCCACTCCTCGATGATGCGCGCGGACCACAGGGGCGTGAAGGCCCCGGCCCCCGCCGCGCCCAGCAACATCTGGCGCATCACCGTGGGGTAGATCACGCATGTATCCAGCAGCGCCTTCACAGCCGGAAAAAGAGCGCCTTGAGATAGCCGCTTTCGGCCAGCTGCGGGTGCATGGGGTGATCTGGCCCCGCGCCGCCCGTATGGATCAGCTGTGCGCTACGGCCCGTGTCGTGAAGGCCCCGGCCGATCCCGCGCAGCGAGGCGCGGCGAAACGCGTCCATATCGGCGGCATGGCTGCACGAACAAAGGCCGAGGTAGCCACCCGGCCGCACCAGCGGCGCGGCGAGACGTGCCGTGCGCTCATACGCGCGCAGACCCGCCTCGAGCGCTTTTTTTGACGGCGCAAAGGCCGGCGGGTCGCAGATGATCACGTCGAATTGCGCGCCCTCCTGCCCCAGTGCCGTCAGCACCTCGAACGCGTCGCCCCGCCGTGTCTGGAAGGCATCCCCAAGGCCCATCGCCTCCGCGCCGCCCTGTGCAAGGCCAAGCGCCGGCTCGGAGCCGTCGACCGCCAGCGCCGAGGCCGCGCCCGCCGCAATCGCGGCCAGAGAAAAGCCGCCAACATGGCTGAAGACATCGAGCACATGCGCGTCCTTGCAAAGGCGCGCGGCAAAGGCGTGGTTTGGGCGTTGATCGAAAAAGAGGCCGGTCTTCTGGCCGCCTGTGAGGTCCGCCAGATATGTCGCGCCATTCATCGGCACCGGCACGGGCGCATCCGGGGCCGCACCCAACATAACTGCCGAGACGTCATCCAGCCCCTCGAGGCCGCGCGCGCGGCCACTGGCATTCTTGAGAATGTTTTGCGCGCCCGTGACCGATGAAAGGGCGGCGGCCAGATCGTCCAGCATCACATCGGCCCATGCGGCATTGGGCTGAATGACGCATGTATCGCCGAAGCGGTCGATGACGACGCCGGGCAGCCCGTCGGCCTCGGCGTGGATCAGGCGATAGTATGGCGCATCATAAAGCCTCTCGCGCAGCTCGAGCGCGCGCTTGAGACGCGCGGTCAGCCATGCGCGGTCGATGGTGGCGGATGTGTCGAGGTCCATCACGCGCGCCATGATGCGCGAGGCCGGATTGACCGCGACAAGGCCCAGAGGCGCGCGGTCCGCATCCTCCAGAAGGGCGATGGTGCCCGGCGCGATCGCCTTGGTGCGCCGGTCGGTGACCAGTTCGTTGTCATAGACCCAAGGCGCGCCAAAGCGCACGGCCTTGGGCGATGTCTTGGGTTTGAGGCGGATCACGGGAAAAGGGGACGGTGTCATGCCGTCCCCTTAGAGGGTTTCGCGTCTTGCGGAAAGGCTATTTCGAGGCAAACATCGCCATCAGGCCAAGGCTGTCGGGCTGATAGCTGCCCGGCTGGGTCAACTCCTGACGAATGGCACCGGCCAGATGCTCGGTGATGCGCACCTTTGCGGTTTCGCCGCGACTGTCGGCGGCGACCGCCTGACTGCCGCCATATCCCTTGAGGTGGGCGTTGATGCGGCGCGTGGGCGTGATGGCCTCGCCGGTGGCAGGATTGCGCAAGGTGATGGTGAAGGTCATGTCGTGCACGCCCCCCACGGAGTAGTGCACCTTTTCCGTCTGTGCGTGAAAGCGTGTGACCTCGACATCCAGACTAGCGGGAATCCCGTTTTTCATCTGCTCGGTCCCGCGTGTCATGGCCTCCTCGAAGATGGCCGCGACCTGCGCATGGCGGTCGCCCGCAGGATCGCCGCGCCAGACGATGTCGCCGCTGGGATAATAGCTGTTGGCCTCGGAGACTTGCAGCGTTTTGGGCACGGTCACACTTATCTCCTTGATATCCAGCGCCAAGGTCGCCGCGCGCGGCGGCGCATCGACGATGCTGGCGCGCGTGACGGTCTGATCTGGAATGCCGGCGCAGGCCGACGCGCCCAAGGCCAGCGCAAGCGCCACGATGGCGCGGATCGGTGTCCGGAGCGATGTGCGAATTGCAAACATGTCTGTCCTCCTGCGGCCCGAGGGGCCTCGTTCAAGCTGGGGCATTCGCCCTGTCTTGCAGCAGAACATGCAGTCCGATTGCGACCAATTCGCGTCAAATAGCGTGCATTAAGGTGATCAATGCGGGGCAATGTGAAGACTTGGCCGATATCGGCTGGCTTGCTGATACTGACCCCCCATCCGGCCTTGTTCAGTCTCGTGGGCGCGATTTCCAGCCGCCCCTGCGACGCGGGCGCGCGGCTGCCGCCTGGCCTTGCAGCAGAACCTCGGTCATCGGGTGGTCAGGATGATCGGGGCTATAGCGCGCGAGGTAATGCGCGATGGCCTCTTGGGTATCCTGCCCCTCGGGCAACGACAGGGCCCAATCAAGGAAGATCGAACGGCATTCCTCGGGCTTGATACCTTCGATGCGGTAGGCCTCAAGGATCAGGCCCTTCTTGTCCAAAGGATCACTGTATTTCATCATTCTGCCCCTTGGCGCGCCGCGTCACCGCCCTCATCCGCCTCAGCAAGCGCCCGCGTCAGCGCCGCGTCGATCACATCCGCCGCCGCTTGCGCGCGCGCGTCCATTTCATCGACAAGCGACGGAATATCTGTGCATCCCGTCTCGCGCAACAAAAAGGCGCGTGCTCCCGATCCCAGCGTGGCGGCGTCCAGCGGCCCGTCCCCCAAGAGGCGTGCGACCATCTGCACATCGCGGCAGAGCGACTGGGCGCGCGAGAGGGCCCGGCCCCCCTCCTCGTCCCACCATCCCAGCGCCGTGCCCGCGCGCAGCCCGCCTTTCGTGGTTGCAGCCCGCTTGACGGCAACGCCGCCCGAGGCCAGTACCGCGGCCTGCGCGATCAGCTGGACATCCTGCAGGCGCCCCGGCCCCAGCTTGGGGTCGAGCGTGCCTTCTGGTGATTTGGCCGCGGCGATGCGCGCGCGCATGTCGGCCACCTCGCCCGCAAGGCGCAGGACCAACCCCGGCCGGCCCGCGACCTCTGCAATCAGATCGGCGCGAAAGGCGTCCACCTCGGCGCCCAGATCCGCATCGCCCGCGACAGGGCGCGCGCGCGTCAGGGCCAGATGCTCCCACCCCCAGGCTTGGCCGCGCTGGTAGTCCTTGAAGGCCGTCAGCGAGGTGGCAACGGGCCCCTGCTTGCCCGAGGGGCGCAGGCGCATATCTACCTCATACAGCCGCCCCCCCGTCATCTGCACCGTCAGCCCCGAGATCACCGCCTGCGTCAGGCGCGCATAATAGGGCTGCACCGCCAGTGGTCGGCGCCCTTCCGAGGCATCGGCCCCATCCGCGTCGTAGATCACGATCAAGTCCAGATCGGATGAGGAATTCAGCGCGCGCGCGCCCAGCGATCCCATCCCCATCACGCAGGCGCCGCGCCCCGGCGGCGGCCCGTGCTTGGCCGAGAATTCCGTCAGCACCTCGGACCAGAGCGCGTCCAGAACCGCCTCGGCCAGATCGGCATAGTGGCGCGCCGAAGTGGCGGCATCGACCAGCCCGCGCAAGTGATGCACACCGATCCGGAAATGCCATTCGCGCCGCCATCGGCGCAGGCAGATAAGCCGTGCCTCGTAATCGCCCTCGCGCGCCAGCCGCGCGGCCAGATCGGCCCGCAGCGCCCCCAGCGAGGGCCATGGCGCAAAAAAATCCCCCGCAATCACCGCATCGAATACGGCGGCATTGCGCGACAGATATGCCCCCAATGCGGGCGAGGTGCCGACGATATCGACCAAAAGGTCGATCAACTGCGGATTGCTTTCGAAAAGCGAAAAGACCTGCACCCCGGCGGGCAAGCCTGCAAGAAAGCCGTCAAAGGCCAGGAGCGCCTCTTCGGGATGCGAGGTGCGCGACAGGCGGGCGAGGATATCGGGGCGCAGGCGGCGGAATATCTGCTCGGCCCGGTCCGAGCGCAGAGCCGGATAGCCGGGCCAGCGCGCAATCACTTCGGAGTTGAGCCACGCGCCTTCCTCGGCCCCCTCTGCCCGCGCGCCCACCTCATCGCCATCGGGTTTGAAGAAACACTCGATCACCTCGTCCACCGCCGTCAGGCGCGTCAGCAGTTCGGCTTGCAGATCATCCGTGCCGCGATCCATGAAGGCAGCAAGGCGCGCAAATTCGTCCTCTGAGCTTGGCAAATCATGGGTTTGCTGATCGCGCAGCATCTGCAAGCGATGCTCGACCTCGCGGAAAAAGCGGTAGTGCCCGGCCAGATCCACTGCGACGCTCGCCGGGATCCAGTCTTTTTCGGCCAGCGCGGCAAGCCCCGCCAGAGTGCCGCGCATCCTGAGGCCCGGATCCCGCCCGCCCGCGATGATCTGGCGTGTCTGGGTGAAGAACTCGATCTCGCGGATGCCGCCGCGCCCCAGCTTCATGTTGTGGCCCATGAGGTCCAGCGGTCCGCCAAGATCCGCACCGAGGTTCTTGTGGGCCCGGATGCGCAGCCGCATGTTGTGCGCGTCCTCGATGGCCGCAAAATCCAGATGCCGCCGCCAGACGAATGGGGCGAGGGTTTTCAGAAATCGCTCGCCCGCCTCCAGATCGCCCGCAGCAGGGCGCGCCTTGATGTAGGCCGCGCGCTCCCATGTGCGGCCCAAGCTTTCGTAATAGGCCTCGGCAGCGGCCATCGACATGCAGACGGGCGTGACGCCCGGATCAGGCCGCAGGCGCAGATCGGTGCGAAAGACATAGCCCTCGGCGGTATTCTCGCTGAGGATCTGGGCCATGCGGCGGGTCGCGCGCACGAATGCGGCGCGCGCCTCGTGCTGCTGATCGCCGTCAAAGCGCGTGTCGTCATAGAGGCAAATGAGGTCGATGTCCGAACTGTAGTTCAGCTCGCCCGCCCCCATCTTGCCCATGGCCAGCACGACCATTCCGGCGCAGTTCGGCAGATCATCCTCGGTCATGCCCGGCAGCTTGCCCCGGCGCAGCTCGTGCAGGAGCGCGAATTTCAGGGCCACGTCGCAGGCCAGATCCGCCAGATCGCTGAGCGCCTGCGTCACCGTCTCCAGCGGCCAGACGCCCGCAAGGTCCGCAAGCCCGATCAGCAGCGCCGCGCGCCGCTTGGCCTGGCGCAGCGGACCTGACGGATCGCCCTCCTGCTTGCGCAGCGCATCCATCACCGCTTCAAGCGCTGCCTCAGGCGCCTCCAGCGCGCCGGGCAGCCAGTCCGCCTCGGTTTGGAACAACTGCCGCAAATAGGGGCTGCACCCCGCCGCACCATCGATCAGTGCGGCAACATCGCCCTGCACCGTGGGAAAGAGCGCGCGCGCCTCCTCGCCATGTTCTGGGTGATGGGCGCGCGGGATCCGGCGGATGCGTTGGGCAAAGTCCATGCCCTAGTGATAGCCAAGCGACGGGGGTGGTCAATGCCGCATGTGGGCAAGTCTTGGCCCGCTATGTAAATTTCTTTTACATAGTCCCTTGCGAATTCCGTGGCGCATTCCAATCTACCAGATGTAAACCGAATTTACATCCACCCTCGAAAAAGGACACATCCTCGATGAACACTTATGCCCATTCCTCGCCCATCGGCGGCGGACCCCTGCGCTGGCTGGACGGCGCCGCCGCCTGGCTGGACCAGCGCGGCAAGCTGGCCTGGATCGCGGCGCTGGTCATCACCTTCGCCGTTGCCTGGCCCATCGGCCTTGCCGTCCTTGCCTACATGATATGGAGCAAACGCATGTTTTCCAAACGCAGCCCTCGCCAGATGTGCGGATCCGCCATGACCATGTCACGCAGCAGTGGCAACACCGCCTTCGACGCCTATCGCGAAGAGACGCTGCGCCGCTTGCAGGACGAGCAGGCCAGCTTCGAGCAATTCCTGGGCCGCTTGCGCGAAGCCAAGGACAAGGCCGAGTTCGACCAGTTCATGAACGAGCGCGCCCGCGCCCCGCGTGGCCCCGATAACCGCCCTGATGCGGAGTCAGATGGCGACGCTGGCGACGGCGCAAAGGGCACGAAAGAGAGCTGATAGTCTGCGGCACTCCCCCCGTGCAGAGGCCCCGCGTTCCGGCGCGGGGTCTTGATACCCCTCTTCAGGATGCCTTTATAGCCTTGAAGCGGTTGGCGCGGCCACCACCCGACCGCCGCGCAACCAAAGAATAGCGCCGCTTCTGCCCCACCGCGCCCTGACCGGATGCCTACGATCCTGATGCCCACGATAGAGACGGAATGATGCACAGCTCCAACCCCGCATATGACCATCTGCCAGACCCGATCGCGCAGCCCGAATTCTATGCGGGTGTGCCGACCAAGAGATTCCTCGCGTGGCTGGTCGATTCGCTTCTCATTATCGCGTTTTGCGTCCTCGGGGTGATCCTGACACTCGGTATCGGCTTCTTTTTTCTGCCCGCGCTCGTGCTGGTCATCGGGCTGATTTACCGCACCGCCACCCTCGCACACGGCTCGGCGACATGGGGCATGGCATTGATGGCGATCGAGCTGCGCCGACATGATGGCACACGTCTTGATCCGCTCACTGCGGGCTTGCATACATTGGGCTACAGCGCCTCCATGGCCTTCGTTGTTCCGCAGGTCGTATCGGTCCTGATGATGCTTGCCGGGAACCGCGGTCAGGGCCTGAGCGATCTGGTGCTGGGCACGGCCATGATCAACCGACGCGCAGACCCCTGAGGCGTGGTGCCGCACTGCGGCGAAGAGACGGGCTTGGCCCCGATCTGCTTCGTTGCTAGGCTCCGCGAAACGCTGATGAAATCGGGTTCCGATGCGACATACCAATACGATAGCGCCGCAGTTCTACGTCACTGCGCCCCAGCCGTGCCCTTATCTTGAGGGCCGAATGGAGCGTAAGCTCTTTACCGCGCTTCAGGGCGACGGCGCGCAGCGCCTCAATGACAGCCTTAGCCAGCAGGGCTTTCGCCGCTCGCAAAACGTGCTTTACCGGCCCTCTTGCGCCGATTGCGCGGCCTGCATGTCGGCCCGCATCAGCGTTGCCGACTTCACCCCCTCCAAGAGCCAGAAACGCACGATCCGCCGCAACGCGGGCCTTGAGCGGCGCGCCACCTCCCCTTGGGCGACCGAAGAGCAATACGCCCTTTTCCGCCGCTATCTGGAATCGCGCCACGCCGCTGGCGGCATGGCCGACATGGACGCCTTCGAATTCGCCTCGATGGTCGAGGAGACGCCCATACGCACCCGAGTGGTCGAATACATCGACGAAGAGACGGGCGCGCTCGTCGCGGTCTGCCTGACCGATGTGCTCGAAGACGGGGTCAGCATGGTCTATTCCTTCTTCGATCCGGACCGCGAGCGCGCATCGCTGGGAACCTATATCATCCTCGACCATATCGAGATCGCGCGCGAGGCCAAGTTGCCCCATGTCTACTTGGGCTATTGGGTGCCGGGCAGTCCCAAGATGGGCTACAAGGCCGGATTTTCGGGCCTCGAGCTGCATGTGGGCGGGCGTTGGGAAGTCATGGGCGACCCCGAGAATTATTCTGCCAAGGCCCATCCGCTGTCGAATGATCCGATCTCGGAACAGGTTGCCAGCATCACCTTGCCTGACGGTGAACCTTTGCGGCGTTGATCCCGCAGCCTCCCGGCGCATTGCCGGGAAATCTGCAGCCTCGCCGGGGCACGGCACCACAGCACACGAACATGCCGCGCTTGTGACGGTTTTGGACGCTCGCGGCCCTTTCCCTTTGCCGATAAATCCCTAATGTCCCCGGCAACGCCGCGCACGCAACAGATGGACCCCGCACATGAGCTCCGATCCCCTCGTCGTCTTCACCCCCTCCGGCAAGCGTGGCCGCTTTCCCGTGGGCACCCCCGTTCTGACAGCGGCGCGGCAACTGGGCGTCGATCTGGATTCGGTCTGTGGCGGGCGTGGCATCTGCTCGAAATGCCAGATCACGCCGGGCTATGGCGAATTCTCCAAACATGGCGTCAGCGTTGCCAGCGACGCCCTGTCCGAATGGAATTCGGTCGAGCAACGCTATGACGACAAGCGCGGCCTCAAGGCCGGGCGGCGCCTTGGGTGTCAGGCCACGGTGCAGCGCGACGTGGTGATCGACGTCCCCGCCGAAAGCCAGGTGCACCGGCAGGTCGTGCGCAAGGCCGCATCGACCCGCCTGATCGAGATGGACCCGGCGACGCGACTTTATATGGTCGAGGTGGACGAGCCCGACATGCACACACCCACCGGCGACAGGGAGCGTCTGGCCCGTGCCTTGCGCGAGCAATGGGACATCCCGCAAATCACTGCCGATCTGACCCTGCTTTCCAAGCTGCAGCCCGTCCTGCGCAAGGGCAAATGGCAGGTCACCGTCGCGCTGAACAAGGGCCATGACGACGCGCACCACCGCGTCATCGAAATCTGGCCGGGCCTGCATGAGGACGGGCTCTATGGCCTCGCCATCGACCTTGGCTCGACCACCGTGGCCGCGCATCTGACGGACCTCGACACGGGCAGCGTCATCGCCTCCTCGGGGATCATGAACCCGCAGATCCGCTTTGGCGAGGATCTGATGAGCCGCGTCAGCTATGCTATGATGAACCCCGGCGGCGACGCCGAGATGACCCGCGCCGTGCGCGAGGCGATCAACACCCTCGCCGAGGAGATCGCCAAGGAGGCCGGGATTTCGCCGTCGCTGATCGTCGAGACGGTTTTTGTCTGCAATCCGGTCATGCACCACCTGCTGTTGGGCATCGACCCGGTGGAGCTGGGTCAGGCACCCTTTGCGCTCGCCACCTCCGAGAGCATCACGATGAACGCAAGCGAGCTGGACCTGACAATCGTCAACCCGCGCGCGCGCGTCTACATCCTGCCCTGCATCGCGGGCCATGTTGGTGCCGATGCCGCCGCCGTCGCACTGGCCGAGCAGCCGGGCAAATCGGACGATCTGGTCCTCATCATCGACGTGGGCACGAACGCCGAGATCCTGTTGGGCGACACGCATGGCGTCCTTGCCTGCTCGTCACCCACCGGCCCCGCATTTGAGGGGGCGCAGATTTCGTCGGGCCAGCGCGCCGCGCCGGGCGCGATCGACGCGATCCGCATTGACCCCGCCACCAAAGAGCCGCGCTTTCGCGTGATCGGCAGTGACCTTTGGTCGGACGAGGATGGTTTTGACGTGGCCATCGGCGCCTCGGGCATCACCGGGATCTGCGGCTCAGGCATCATCGAGGCGGTCGCCGAATTGCGCATGGCCGGTCTCGTGGACGAGAACGGCCTGATGGGCAGCGCCGCCGCGACAGGCACGGAGCGCATGGTGCCAGAGGGGCGCACGCACAGCTATCTGATCCACGATTCGACCGATGAGGGCGGACCGCGCATCACCGTGACCCAAGGCGATATCCGCGCCATCCAGCTGGCAAAATCCGCGCTCTACGCGGGCGCGCGCCTCTTGATGGACGAACGCGGCGTCGACAAGGTGGACCGCATCGTGCTGGCCGGGGCGTTTGGCGCCCATATCTCGAACCTGCACGCGATGGTGCTGGGCATGATCCCCGACGCGCACCTCAGCAAGGTCACATCGGCTGGCAACGCGGCGGGAACGGGCGCGCGTATCGCGCTTTGCAACGTCACCGCGCGGGCCGAGATCGAGCGCACGGTGCGCCAGATCCACAAGGTCGAAACGGCGATCGAGCCCAAGTTTCAGGAGCATTTCGTTGCCGCCAACGCGATCCCGCACAAGACCGATGCCTTCCCCGAACTGGCGCTGGTCACGTCCCTGCCCAGTCCGAATTTCAACGCAGGGTCGGGCGGTGGCGACGAGGGGCGCAGGCGCAGACGGCGCAGCTAAGTTTCCTGCGTTTGACCTGAGGTATCAGCCAACATCGACGCGCGCGCCCCATGCTGTAATCTCGCGGGTCTGGCGAAACGCTTGAGGCCCCGGGTTCAGTAGTTCCCGGCGACATATTTCGCGATGGCCCCGCCGCGCGAATTCACGTCCAGTTTTTGATAGATCGCCTTGAGATAGTATTTGACCGTGTTCTCTGACAGGCCGAGGCGCGC
The DNA here is from genome assembly GCF_037083805.1 of Roseovarius sp. D0-M9. NCBI lineage: Bacteria > Pseudomonadati > Pseudomonadota > Alphaproteobacteria > Rhodobacterales > Roseobacteraceae > Roseovarius > Roseovarius sp. D0-M9. The sequence goes on from NZ_JBAPKZ010000011.1 coordinate 44,240, forward strand.
CGAGATCTGGAAATTGGTCAGCCCCCCGGCCAGTAGGCCAAGGATCTCATGCTCGCGCCGCGATAGCGTGTCGGCAGTGTCATTGGCAAGGCGGCGCAGGATCTCGGTCGGCACGATCGAATGGCCGTCTACCAGCTTGCCAAGGATCTTGGGCAGGCTGGTCAGGATCTGGGCCATCATGCAGACCGAATTGGCCCCGGACTTGAGCGCCGCGCGGATAAAGGCAAATTCAGTTTCATCCGCGACCACCACGACCAGAGCGGCGGGATAGTCGCGGCGCACCATCTCCATCGCGGTCGCCAGATCGCAATCGGCCAGCCGCACCCCGAGGATGACGATCACGCGTCCCCTTTCGGCGGCCAGTCCCGCGCGCAGCGATGGCAGATCGGTGGCGAAACCGCCCAGCTGTGTGCCCGGTATCTGCCCGACAAGCGAGCCGATGCCATGGCACACGATCTGCTGGCGGTCCGCCACGATCACCCGTGCGTCCATGATCGATGTATCCTCCACACCCTGATTGCTACATGACGCGGGCAAGTTGTCACGGCTTTTCTTGCGTGCACGATCAGGTGAAGCCCCTGATTTTGAGAGATTTTCTGGTGTGCCATGGTATGCCAAGCAGGACCGCGCCAAACGCGGGTAGGCGCACGCTACCCGTTTGGTGGCAGGGCTGCGCAAAATCGCGGCCTGCGCCATGCAGACGGGCATTGCACCATGGGCCGCCGCAACCGATACAGGAGGCCAGCAACAGGAGTTTATCATGCACGGCTTTTCCCATCTATTCATCCCCGGCCCCACCAACGTCCCCGAAGAAGTGCGCCGCGCCATGAACATCCCGATGGAGGATATGCGCGCGCCCGACTTCTGCGACTTCGTCTCGCCTCTCCTCGAGGATATCAAGAAGGCGTTTCGCCTGAAGAACGGGCGCGTCTTCATCTACCCGTCCTCGGGCACCGGCGCGTGGGAATCGGCGATTTCCAACACGTTGGCCAAGGGCGACAAGGTGCTGATGTCGCGATTTGGCCAGTTCTCACTTCTTTGGGCCGATATGGCCGAGCGCCTGGGCCTTGACGTGGATCTGATCGAAGTCGAATGGGGCAAGGGCGTGCCGGTCGAGGACTATGCCACCAAGCTGAAGGCAGACACGGACCATGCCATCAAGGCCGTTTTCGTCACCCACAACGAGACGGCAACCGGCGTCACATCGGACGTCGAGGCCGTGCGCGGCGCGCTGGATGCGGCGGGCCACCCCGCGCTTCTCTTTGTCGACGGCGTCAGCGCCATCGGCTCGATCCCGTTCGAGCAGGAGGCGTGGGGCGTTGATCTGGCTGTGGCCGGCTCGCAAAAGGGCTTCATGCTGCCCGCAGGTCTGGGTTTCCTCGGCGTGTCGGACAAGGCGCTGGCGATCAACGCGTCAAACAGCGAAAAGATGCCCCGCAGCTATTTCGCCTTCGACGATATGATCAAGCTGAACGACACCGGTTATTTTCCCTACACGCCGCCCACGCAGCTTTTGCGCGGTCTGCGCGTCTCGCTTGACCTGATGCTGGGCGAGGGGATGGAAGCGATCTGGGCGCGCCACGCCTATCTTGCCGAGGGCGTGCGCCAGGCAGTCGCCCAGTGGGAGGGCTGCGCATTGGTCGCCGCCGCGCCGGAGTGGCAATCGGACACCGTTTCAGCGATCTACACCCCCGAAGGCGTCGACGCCAAGGACGTGATTTCGGGCGCCTACTCCAAATACCGCACATCGCTGGGCAGCGGGCTGAACAAGCTGGCGGGCAAGGCGTTCCGCATCGGGCATCTGGGCTCGCTCAACCCCGTAATGCTCTGCGGGGCGCTTTCGGCCACCGAGATGGCGCTGATGGATGCAGGCGCGCGCATCACGCCCGGCGCGGGCGTCGCTGCCGCGCAGGAGCATTACCGCAAGACGGCCTGAGCCCGCTCGACCTTGAACCAGGCATGCCCCGGCAATTGTCGGGGCATGACCGTGAAACCTCCGATCTCGCTAAAGCCAGATCAATGGATGTAGAGCGTCTTTGGAGCGCACTGCGCCGACCCTGATCAAGCGATCGCCCCTTGTAATAGTGAATATGTGCGCGCAGTGGTTCCCGTCGGAAAACCCATGTTTTCCGCCCTCGGAACGCACGCACATTCCGCATCCCGGCGTATGCCGTTGCGCCCCTCGCGGGTAGCGGCCCCCTACCCGTTCGGCGTGCGGTCCCCTCCCCGTCCTGCCCGAAGCTACCCGTGCGAAAGTATGCGCCCGGCGCGCGATCGGGCAGGCTGAGCCTCATGCCGTGATCTGAGGGAGGACACCGACATGAGCTATACCTTGCACCCGCTGAAAAAGCAGCGCCTGCAACGATCCGAGCTGGCTGTGCCCGGCTCGAATCCGTCGATGATCGAAAAGGCCGCCGACAGCGATGTCGATTACATCTTTCTGGATCTGGAGGATGCGGTCGCGCCCCCCGACAAGGTTCAGGCACGCAAGAACATCATCGCGGCGCTCAACGACATTGACTGGCGGGCCAAGGGCAAGACCATGTCGATCCGCATCAACGGCCTCGACACGCATTACATGTATCGCGACGTGGTCGACATCCTCGAGCAGGCCGGGCAGCATGTGGATACCATCCTCGTGCCCAAGGTCGGCTTGCCCGGTGATCTCTACACCGTCGAGACGATGGTCAGCCAGATCGAGGAGGCGATGGGTCTCACGCACAAGATCGGCCTCGAGGCGCTGATCGAAACGGCCCTTGGCATGGCCAATGTCGAAGCGATTGCCGCCGCCCCCGGACGCCTTGAGGCGATGCACTTCGGCGTGGCCGATTATGCCGCGTCCAATCGCGCGCGCACGGTCGTCATTGGCGGGCTGAACCCCGATTACCCCGGCGATCAGTGGCATTACGCGCTCAGCCGCATGACCGTCGCCTGCCGCGCTTACGGCCTGCGCGCCATTGACGGCCCGTTCGGCGATTTCAGCGATCCCGACGGCTACACCCTGTCGGCCAAGCGCGCCGCCGCGCTGGGAATCGAGGGCAAATGGGCCATTCACCCCAGCCAGATTGCATTGGCCAACGATACATTCTCGCCCCCCGAGGCCGAGGTTACCCGCGCGCGCCGCATCATCGAAGAGCTCCGCAAGGCCGAAGCAGAGGGCAAGGGCGCGGCCAGCCTCGATGGCAAGATGATCGACGCCGCCAGCGAGCGGATGGCCAACAACGTGTTGCAGGTGGCCGATGCCATCGCGGCCAAGGGATGAGGTAGCCCAATGGATATCCATGAGTATCAAGCCAAGGATTTGCTGAAGAAATTCGGCGTCAACGTCCCGCGTGGCGGCATCGCCTACAGCCCCGAACAGGCCGTCTACCGCGCGCAGGAGCTGTCGGGCGAACGTGTCGTCGTCAAGGCGCAGATCCATTCGGGCGCGCGCGGCAAGGTCGGCGGGGTCAAGATCTGCAGCACCGACGACGAAATCGCCGCCGCCGCGACATGGATGCTGGGCCGCAAGCTGGTCACGCATCAGACCGGCCCGCAGGGCAAGCTGGTGGGGCGCCTTTACATCGAGGAAGCGACGGACATCGCGCAAGAACTCTACCTCGGCTTTGTCATGGACCGCACCGAAGAGCGCGTCGTGATCGTGGCCAGCGCGCAGGGCGGGATGGAGATCGAGGATATATCGGCCGACGAGCCTGACAGCATCATCCGTTCGGTCGTCGATCCTGCTGTGGGCATGCAGGCGTTTCAGGCCCGCGAGATCGCCTTTCAGCTGGGCCTTGACGCGGCGCTTATCCCGCAGGCGGTCAAGCAGATCACCGGGGCCTATCACGCCATGGACCAGCTCGACGCCGCCATGCTCGAGATCAACCCCCTTGTCGTCACCAAATCGGGCGAGATCGTCGCACTGGATGCCAAGCTGAGCTTTGACGAGAACGCGCTTTTTCGCCACCCCGAGATTTCCGAGCTGCGCGACAAGAGCCAGGAGGACGCGCGCGAGACCTATGCCAGCGACCGGGGCCTCAGCTATATCGGCCTCGAAGGGCGCATCGGCTGTATCGTCAACGGCGCGGGCCTCGCGATGGCGACGCTCGACATGATCAAGATGTCAGGCGGCGAGCCGGCCAATTTCCTGGATGTTGGCGGCGGTGCCAGCCCGGAACGCGTGCTCATGTCGTTCAAGGCGGTGCTGAATGACCCCAATGTCGAGGCGATTCTGGTCAACATCTTTGCGGGCATCAACCGCTGCGACTGGATCGCCGAGGGCGTCGTGCGCGCGGTCAAGGAACTGAAACTAACCATTCCCCTCGTCGTGCGCCTGTCGGGCACCAATGTCGACGAGGGCCGCGAAGTCATTGCGAAAAGCGGCCTCGACATCACCACCGCCGACACCCTCGCCGAAGCCGCCGACAAGGTGGTCGCAGCCTGGAAATCGGCCTCATCAGACAAGGCGGGGGCAGTATAATGGCGATTCTCATCGACAAGACATCCAAGGTGCTGGTCACCGGGCTCACGGGCCGAATCGGCAGTTTTCATGCGCAGGAGATGCGTGACTACGGCACCAACGTCGTCGGCGGCGTGACGCCCGGCAAGGGCGGCGCGCTGCACAATGGCCTGCCGGTCTTCAACACGGTCAAGGGCGCCGTGGCCGAGACGGGCGCGACGCTGGCGATTTGCTTTGTTCCGCCGCCTTTCGCGGCCGATTCCATCATGGAGGCGGCAGATGCGGGCATCGAGACCTGCGTGTGCATCGCGGATGGCATCCCGACGCAGGACATGATCCGGGTCAAACGCTATATGCGCCGCTACAAGGAGGCGCGCCGCATGCGCCTGATCGGGCCGAACTGCGCCGGGATCATCACCCCCGGCGAGGCATTTGCCGGACTCATGCCACCAGCCATCTACCTGCCCGGCCGCGTCGGCATCATCGGCCGCTCGGGCACGCTGGGCTATGAGGCGGCCAGCCAGATGAAGGCGCGCGGCATCGGCGTGTCATCGTCGATCGGCATTGGCGGCGATCCGATCAACGGCTCGTCCTTCCGCGACATTCTCGAGCTTTTCGAGAAAGATCCAGGCACCGACGCGGTCGTCATGGTGGGCGAGATCGGCGGCCCGCAGGAGGCGGAAGCGGCCGAATACATCCGCGATCACATGACCAAGCCCGTCGCGGCCTATATCGCCGGCCTATCGGCGCCCAAGGGCCGGCGCATGGGTCACGCAGGGGCAATCGTGTCAGCCTTCGGCGAGTCGGCACAAGAGAAGGTCGAGATTCTATCGGGCGCGGGTGTGACAATCGTGCCCACCCCCTCGGCCTTTGGCGAAACTGTGGAAAAAATGCTGGCCTGACAAGGGCTTGAAGGGAGAACGGCGGGGCTTCGGAACAGTCCCGCCTACGACTTTCAAAGGATATTGTCTTTGTCTTGATTTTGCCGCAATTGCTCCATATTCACGCCCCGGTTCGAGGCGAGCATGAAGTTTATCGCCAGCTGCCAGCTGGATATAAATCCGGCGCGTGAACCTTTATACAGGAGCACCCCGATGCCAGATTCGACCCCCGCGCCCAAGCCGCAATCGGCCAAAGCCGACCCTGACGCCCAATCTCAGATCAAACGCACAAGCCCGCGCAAGTCAGGATCCAAACCGCAGGTTATCTCGCGGCAGGTGTTCAGCGATTTCGCCAGCATCTGATCCCGGCAACTGCTGTCAGTATCTGTTTCTTTCGCGTGTATAAGATCAGGCCCGGCGCATATGGGCGCCGCGCCTGACACCGCCTAGTTACTTGAGACCCGCGCGGCCATCGGCCACGGCGATCCCTCCCACGTGGGTCGCACTGTAAGAACGCCGCGCAAACACCTCCACGACAACGAAAAAGGTCGCATCCTGATGGATGCGACCCTTTATCAGATCGAGGTGGTCCGGCAGCCCGAGGGCCACACGGAGCCAATGTCTTTAGCCGACCAGTTCGAGACCAGAGAAGAAATACGCGATTTCCTCTTTTGCGGTCTCCGGCGCATCCGAGCCGTGGACCGAATTTTCGCCGACGCTCTCGGCGAATTCGGCGCGGATCGTGCCAGCAGCGGCATCGGCGGGGTTGGTCGCGCCCATGACTTCGCGGTTCTTGGCGATGGCGCCCTCACCTTCGAGAACCTGCACGACGACGGGGCCGGAGGCCATGAAATCACGCAGCTCGCCAAAGAACGGGCGCTCGGCGTGGACCTTGTAGAACTCGCCCGCTTGCGCCGGTGTCAGGTGGATACGCTTTTGCGCGATGATGCGCAGACCTGCATCCTCGAACTTGGCATTGATCTTGCCAGTCAGATTGCGCTTGGTCGCGTCGGGTTTGATGATGCTCAGCGTGCGTTCGGTTGCCATGTCAGCCTCTTTATTTGTCATGCAGGCTAGGCCCAATGCCCTGCCCCAGTTAGATCGCCGCCCCGATAGCATGGGGCCGCGGGCATGAAAAGGCGCGATTGACGCGGGCGCGCGGACAAGGCATGGCATGCCGCATGCTGCGCATTGATGACATATCCTATTCCATCGCGGGTCGCCCGCTGATCGAAAACGCCTCGGCCACCATCCCTGACGGGCACAAGGTGGGTATCGTGGGCCGCAACGGCACGGGCAAGACGACGCTGTTTCGCATTATCCGGGGCGAGCTTGCACTGGAAGGCGGGGCCATCACCCTGCCCCAGCGCGCCCGCATCGGCGGCGTCAGCCAGGAGGTGCCCGGCAACGAGGTGTCGCTGATCGACACCGTGCTGGCCGCTGATACCGAGCGCGCCGATCTGCTGGCAGAGGCCGAAACCGCGAGCGATCCGGCGCGGATTTCCGAAGTGCAGACACGCCTCACCGATATCGACGCGTGGGGCGCCGAGGCGCGCGCCGCCTCGATCCTCAAGGGCCTTGGCTTTGACGATGACGCGCAGCGACAGCCCTGTTCGGCATTTTCGGGCGGTTGGCGGATGCGCGTTGCGCTGGCCGCTGTCCTTTTCTCGACGCCCGACCTTCTGCTGCTGGACGAGCCGACGAACTATCTCGATCTCGAAGGCGCGCTTTGGCTTGAAACCTATCTGGCGCGCTATCCCCATACCGTGCTGATCGTCAGCCACGACCGGGGCCTCCTGAACCGTGCCGTCGGCTCGATCCTGCATCTTGAGGACAAGAAACTGACGCTCTACCAAGGCGCCTACGACACCTTTGCCGAAACGCGCGCCGCGCGGCTGGCGGCCGCCGAATCCGAGGCCAAGAAGCAGGAAGCGCGCCGTGCGCATCTGCAGAGCTTTGTCGACCGTTTCCGTGCCAAGGCGTCCAAGGCCGTGCAGGCGCAGTCGCGCCTCAAGATGATCGCCAAGATGAAGCCGATCACAACCCCGCAGGAGGCCGCCCTCAAGCGGTTTACCTTCCCCTTGCCCGAAGAGCTGTCGCCCCCCATCATCCATATCGAAGGCGGGTCGGTGGGTTACGACGGAAAGGCGATCCTGCAACGGCTCAACCTGCGCATCGATCAGGATGACCGCATCGCCCTCTTGGGCAAGAACGGCGAAGGGAAATCCACCCTTTCCAAGATGTTGGCCGGCAAACTTGAGATGATGGGTGGCAAGATGACCACCTCGTCCAAGCTGCGTGTCGGTTTTTTCGCGCAGCACCAAGTTGAAGAGCTGCATGTCGATGAAACACCCATCGATCACATTCGCCGTCTGCGCCCCGGCGAGACGCCATCGCGCCTGCGCGCGCGGTTGGGCGGCTTTGGCATCGGGGCCGAGCAGGCCGAGACGCTTGTGGGCAAGCTCTCGGGCGGGCAGAAGGCCCGGCTGTCGCTGATGCTGGCCACGATCGACGCGCCCCATATGCTGATCCTCGACGAGCCGACCAACCACCTCGACATCGAATCGCGCGAGGCGCTGGTCGAGGCGCTGACCGCCTATACCGGCGCCGTGATCCTCGTCAGCCACGACATGCACCTGCTCAGCCTCGTGGCCGACCGTCTGTGGCTGGTCAAGGACGGCGCCGTCGCCGCCTATGACGGCGACCTTGAGAGCTATCGCAACATGCTTCTGGCCGGTGACAAGCCCGCCGCCAAGGAAAAGCCCAAGGAAGCAAAGCCGAAGCGCCCGTCGAAAGACGCGATCACGGCCCTCAAGCAGGACGTGAGGAAATGCGAAGAACGCGTCGAAAAGCTGGGTACAATGGCCGAGAAGTTGGCAAAGAAACTGGCCGACCCCGCGATGTATGACGAGGACAACAAGGACGAGGCGACCGTCTGGCAAAAGAAGTATTCCGAGGTGATGGACGCGCAAGAACGCGCCGAGGCGCTCTGGATGCGCGCGCTGGAAAAGCTGGAGCGCGCGCAGGCCTAAACCGCCGCTAGCGGATCAATCAAAGGGACTTGGCATGGAAAGCGCTGCGCTGATCACGACCTTCGTCACGCTCTTCATCGTGCTCGATCCGATCGCCTTGGCCCCCCTCTTTCTTGCGCTGACGCGGGGCATGAGCGCGCGGACGCGGCGAGTGATCGCAATCCGCGCCTGCGTGGTTAGCGGGGCGCTCTTGTGCGTTTTCGGCGCATTTGGTGAGGCGGTCCTCAACTTCATCGGCATCTCCATGCCCGCCTTCCGCATCGCGGGTGGCATCCTATTGTTTCTCACCGCGCTCGACATGCTATTCGAGCGGCGCACCGCCCGGCGCGAGGATACCGCCGAGCAGGACGATCACGACGACCCTTCGATCTTTCCGCTGGCCATTCCGCTGATCGCGGGGCCCGGCGCCATCGCGACGATCATCCTTCTGACGGGCGAGCATCAGGGCCTCTCGGGCCTTGCCTGGGTGCTGGGCACGATGCTTGTCGTGCTGACCATGGTGTTCATTTCCTTCCTCGGCGCGGGCCTGCTCGAGCGGGTGCTGGGCAAGACGGGAATCAATGTTGTCACCCGCGTGCTTGGTATGCTGCTGGCGGCCTTGGCGGTGCAATTCGTGCTCGACGGGCTGCGCGGATTTGGCATGGCGTTATAGATCCCGCGTGATCTGGCGAAACCGGGCGATGCACCTTATCTTGACGTCATGAACACGAATTTTGATACCGCGCATCTTGTCTATCTGATCGTGCTGGGCTGCGCGGTCATGATGTGGTTTTTCGCCGCCAATCGCGACTCGCTGGGCAAGACATTGCAGCAGGCGGCCGTCTGGGGCGCTATCTTTATCGGTGTGATCGCCGCCATCGGCCTTTGGGACGATGTGCGCAGCACCGTTGCCCCGCGCCAATCGGTCAGCACCGAGGCAGGCCGGATCGAGCTGCCGCGCGCGGCCAACGGGCATTACTATCTGTCCGCAGAGGTGAATGGTGCGCCCATCCGCTTTGTCGTCGATACCGGCGCCAGCGACATCGTCCTGAGCCGCGATGATGCCGTCGCGGCAGGTCTGAACCCCGAAGACCTGAATTTCACCGGGCAGGCCAGCACGGCCAACGGCATCGTTCGCACCGCGCCTGTACGCCTTGCCACCCTCTCGGTCGAGGGGATCATGGACCGGGACGTGCGCGCGGTCGTCAACTCGGGCGAGCTGCGCGAGTCGCTTCTGGGCATGGGCTATCTCGAGCGGTTCACGAACATGCAGATCACGGGCGGCACGCTGGTGCTGGAGCGCTGAGGCCGCCCCTGCGTCACCGCACCGCAGGCCTGATTGACCCAAATCAAACGCGCCGCACCGTTTGTGCGTAGCGTGTCCCTTGAGAAATTGCACCTCAAGGAGATTTTCCATGCGCTTTCCCTTCATATCGGCCCTCTGCGCTGCCGGATTTGGCCTCGCGGCCCTGCCTGCCGCTGCTGCCGACGCGCCGACCAGTGTTGTAACCGTCATCACCAGCGCGGATGCGCAAACGCAGCTGATGGGGATGGTCCTTACCATGCAATCCATCAAGGCCGGCGCCACTGGGCATATGCTGCTCTGCGGTCCGGGCGGTGACATCGCACTCAAGGATGCGCCCGAGAGCGCGACCGCAGGCCAGCCGCCCATGGACATGAGCCCGCAGGGCCTGATGCAGAAGATCCGCGAGGCGGGCGCGACCGTCGAGGTCTGCGCGATCTACCTGCCGGGCAAGGGCGCCGAAACCGATGTGCTGCTGGACGGCATCACCGTGGCCTCGCCCCCGGAAATGGCCGAGCGGATGATGATGCCGAACGCTCGCGTCCTGACCTTCTGACCCCTGCGGAGGATATGGATATGATGATGAAATGGTTTGGAGCGGCCCTTGTCGCCGCAACCCTCGGAGGGGTCGGCCATGCGGCGGAGACACCCGAAGACCCCGCCAATCAGACCCGATGGGGCCTCTACCTGACGGCCAGCGAAGCCTATGACATGAAGCAGGCGCAGGGCGACGAGGTGCTCTTTGTCGATGTGCGTGAGCCGATCGAGATCATGTTCACCGGCTGGACGGATGTTGTGGATGTGAACGTGCCTTTCTTGCAGGTCGATCCGACCGCGTGGAATCCTGACAAGCCGGTGTTTCAGATGCGCAAGAACCCGGATTTTGCCGCAGGTATCGCAACAGAGATGGAGGCGCGCGGCATGGACAAGGACACGCCCGTGATCCTGATGTGCCGCTCGGGCGGCGCGCGCGGCGCACCCTCGGCAGAGGCGCTGGCCGCGCTGGACCTCGAAGCGGTCTATGTCGTGGTCGACGGGTTCGAGGGGGGATCGCTCAAGGACGACCCGCGCGGGCCAGTGCGCCTCAAGGACGGCTGGAAAAACAGCGAGCTGCCGTGGAGCTACAAGTTGAACAAGGACAAGATCCCGCTGCGTAGCGAGTAGGCCCGCAAGACCGCCCCTCGGACCCGCCCGCCTGCGTCACCGTGATGCGGCGGGCTCTTTCTCGGCCTTCTTTTCCCACCGGCCCGATTCCTCTGACCAGTATTGCGCGGCGCATCCCGCATCGGTCAGCGCCTTCCATTGGGTGCGTGCATGGGCAACCGAGGCCTCATCATTGCCATCAAATAGCACGCAGACCCGGTCAAGGCTCTGCACCTCGTCCGGGGCCACGTCGGCGCCATCCACCGTCATGAGGCAGGTGGCCCCGTTGGGCATGTCGGCGGCGGTGGTCAACAGGATCGGCTGATCCGCCGCATGCGGCTGCCCCGCGCGTCCATGGGGCAGGAACGCGTCGTCCCCGCCCGCGGCCCATAGTGCCTCGTCGAGGCGGTCCATCTGCGCCCCATCACGCCCCCGGACCGCAACGCGCCACCCCGCACCCCGCGCCTTGTCGAGCAGCATTGGCAGCGTCGTCTCGAGCGGCGCGCGCGTCAGGTGATAGAAATAGGCGGCTCCCATCAGCCCTCCTCGGACATATCCGCAACCAGCCGATTGAGCGCCATCACGCCCCAACCCGTCGCGCCCTTGGGGGCATAATCGGTGTCGGACTTCACCGAGGCGACCCCTGCGATGTCGAGGTGGATCCAAGGCGTGCCCTCCTGAACGAAGCGCTGCAAGAACTGCGCCGCCGTGATGGAGCCTGCGGGGCGCCCGCCTACGTTCTTCATATCGGCGATCTGGCTCTTGATCTGGTCGTCATAGGACTGGCCCATCGGCATGCGCCAGGCGCCCTCACCCTCGGCGCCAGCGGCCTTGAGGAAATCCGCGCAGAGTGCGTCGTCATTGCTGAAAACGCCTGCATTGTCGTGCCCGAGGCCGATGATGATCGCGCCGGTCAGGGTCGCCAGATCGATCATCGCGCGCGGCTTGTAGGTTTCCTGCGCATACCACATCACATCTGCCAGAACGAGGCGGCCCTCGGCGTCGGTGTTGATGACCTCGACCGTATCACCCTTCATCGACGTCACGACATCGCCGGGACGCGTCGCGCGGTCCGAGGGCATGTTCTCGACCAGACCGACGAGGCCGACCACATTGGCGCGTGCCCCGCGCAGCGCCAGCGTACGCATCACGCCCGAGACGACGCCCGCGCCGCCCATGTCCATCGTCATGTCTTCCATCCCGGCGGCGGGCTTGAGGCTGATGCCGCCCGTGTCAAAGACGACGCCCTTGCCAACCAGCGCGAGGGGCGCGTCGCCCTTCTTGCCGCCATTCCACTCCATCACAGCGACCTTCGAGGGGCTGGCACTTCCATGCCCGACGCTCAGAAGGCAGCCCATGCCGAGCTTTTCAAGCGCGTCCTCTTCCAGCACGGAGACCTTCAGGCCAAGGCTTTCCATATCCTTGATGCGCTTGGCGAATTCGGTGGTGGTGAGGTGGTTGGCAGGCTCGCTGACCAGATCACGCGTGAAAAATACGCCCTCCGCTACCGCGCGGGCAGCCTCGGCCTCGGCTTTCACTTCATCTGGTTTCGAGACCATCAGCGTCACCTCGCCAAGGCTCTTTTGATCGCCCGTCTTGCGCGCGGTAAAGCTGTAGGCGCGCAGCACGATGCCCAGCATCAGATCGACGGGGCGGCGCTGCTGCGCGGCCAGAACGGTCATGCCGTCCTCGCCAAGCAGCTTGCCAAGCGCCGCGCCCGCCTTGCGCGCCTCGATCTCTTTCGCGCCGCGCTCGAGGCAGAGCACGTCGACCGCCTCGGCCTTGAGGCCCGCGGGCCAAGCCAAGGTCTTGACCTCGCCCGATTTCATCGCCTCGACCGCACCGCCCTCGATCATCCGCGCCAGCGCGCCGCGCGTCAGCTTGTTGATGCGGCGCGCCGCCTCGCCCAGCTTGCCGTCCTTGCCGATGACGACAGCGATCCGGCCAGTGGCGGAGGCCAAGGTGTCGAGGTCGGTCTGGATGATCCGGGTGGATGCGGGTGCAGTCATGATGCGGCTCCTGAAAGATGTGTGGCGGCGCGCCCAAGCGAGCGGCGCGCGCAGATATGTATCTGACCCGGACTCTGCGCATTTTGAGGGTGAGTGCAATGCCGCGCATTGCCCCCGGCGCATCCTCTTTAGCAGTTTTACCGGACCGCCGTTTCAGGTAGCGTGCACCAGATATTGTGTGAAGGGGATGCGACGTGGCCAGATTCGACAGATACATGCTGTCGCAATTCATGGTGCTCTTCGGCTTTTTCGCATTGGTGCTGGTGTCGATCTTCTGGATCAACAAGGCGGTGCGCATGTTCGACCGCCTCGTCAGCGACGGTCAGTCGTCCTGGGTCTTTGTCGAATTCACCGCGCTCACGCTGCCGGGCGTGATCGGCGTTGTCTTGCCGATCGCCGCCTTTGCGGGCGCCATCTACGTCACCAACCGGTTATCCACCGAGAGCGAATTGACCGTGATGCAGGCCACCGGCTATTCGCCTTGGCGCATGGCGCGCCCCGTGCTCTACTTCGGTGTCATCGTGGCGCTGATGATGTCGCTGCTGTCGCATGTGCTGATCCCGCTCAGCCTTCAGCAACTCGAGACGCGCCGCGCCGAAGTGTCGGGAAACATCACCGCCAAGTTGCTGACCGAGGGCGAGTTTCTACACCCTGCGGCAGGCGTCACCTTCTACATCCGCCAGATCACGCCGCAGGGCGAGTTGCGCGATGTCTTCCTTTCGGACCGGCGCCGGGCCGAGGCGCCGACGACCTACACCTCGTCCAAAGCCTATCTGGTGCAGGAAGGCGGTGGAACCAAGCTGGTGATGCTGAACGGGCTGGCACAGAATATCGCGGCGGATGGGCAGCGCCTCTTTACGACGCATTTCGACGATTTCTCTTACGATATCAGCCGCCTTGTCTCGACCAGCGCGCTCAACCTCGACCGTATTACCTTTGCGACGACGCCCGAGCTGATCCGCAACCCCGGTGCCGTGGCCGAGCGCACGGGCGTAACGCTTGGTGTTGCCGTGACCACATTGCATGCGCGATTTGCCCAGGCGATCCTGTGCATCGTGGCGGCACTGATCGGGTTTGCCACGCTCTTGCAGGGCGGGTTCAGCCGGTTTGGCGTCTGGCGGCAGATTCTGACCGCGTTCATCCTTCTGATCGGGATCAAGCTGATCGAAAGTGTCGTGGCGGGCCCTGTTCTGGCGGCACCGATGATGTGGCCCCTGCTGTATTTGCCATCACTGATCGGCTTTGTTACCGGGTGGATCCTGCTTTACTCTGCGGCACGACCCAGTCTTTTGCGGCGCCTGCGCGGCATCCGTCGCCGCCCTGCCACAGGGATCGCACCATGACGCTGCATTGGTATTTCGCGCGCAAGTTCCTGTGGATGTATCTGGGCATCACCGCCGTCTTCGTGGTCATCCTGGGCCTGATCGACATGGTGGACGAGCTTCAGGATTTTCCTGAGCTGAGCGTCTGGGACGTGGCCGAGATCGTGGCGCTGAACCTGCCCCATGCCAATTACGAGATCCTGCCACTGGTCATCATTCTGGCCTCCGTCGCGCTTTTCGTGCGCCTTGCCCGCTCGTCCGAGATGGTGGTTGTGCGCGCGTCGGGCCTGTCGGGATTGCGCGGGATGAGCGCGCCCGTGCTGATGGCCGCGCTGATCGGGCTTGTCTCGATCACGGTGTTCAACCCGCTGGTGGCGGCCTCGAGCAAGCGCTACCATGAGCTTGTTTCCACCTATAGCGGCTTTGGATCAAACATCCTCGCGCTTTCGTCCGAGGGACTGTGGCTGCGCCAGGGCAGCGCAGAGGGACAGACCGTGATTCACGCCGTCTCCGCCAGCGCGGATGTATCGGTGCTGAATGATGCCACCTTCATATCCTTTGCACCGGGCGGCCAGCCCGTCCGCCGCATCACCGCGCGCCGCGCGGCGCTGGGGGTCGGTGCGTGGGAGTTGGAAGACGTCAAGGTCTGGACCCTGACAACCGAGTTGAATCCCGAAGCCAGCGCGCAGCGGATGGATACGTTGTCCGTGCCCTCCGAGCTGACGCGCGAGGGCATCGTCGACAGCTTTGGCAAGCCCGAATACATACCGATTTGGGATCTGCCGGCTTTCATCGCACAGCTGGAGGCGGCCGGGTTTTCCGCACGCCGCTATGCCGTCTGGTATCAGATGGAGCTGTCACGCCCCATTTTCCTGATGTCTTTGGTGCTGATTGCCGCCGCCTTCACCATGCGCCACGTGCGCACGACAAATACCGGCGTTTCGGTCCTGGTCGCGATCCTGCTGGGCTTTTCATTGCATTACATCCGCAATTTCGCGCAGGTATTGGGTGAAAATGGCCAGATCCCCGTTGTCTTGGCGGCATGGGCGCCGCCGGTCGCATCGCTTATGCTGGCGCTTGGCATCGTTTTGCATATGGAGGACGGATGATCCGCGCGCGCGCCCTCACCACTGGCCTCATTGCAGGGATTGCCGCACTCGCGCTAACGGCCGGCCAGCCGGGCGCGCAAGAGCGGCGTCCCGAGGCGCGTCCGGGGTTCGAGGCGCGCACCGGCACGGAGCAGCCAGAGCCCGCACTCCTCGTCGCAGATGACGTGACGATCGACGGGGACCGCACGTTGACCGCCACGGGCAACGTCGAGGCGATGTTCGACGGCCAGCGTCTCAAGGCGCGCAGCATCACCTACGACCGCACCACCGATCAATTGCAGATCACCGGGCCACTGACGCTGGATGATGGCCAATATACTACCGTGCTGGCTGATGCAGGCCAGCTGGATCGCGACCTGCAAAACGGTATCCTGACGGGTGCGCGGCTGGTGATGGATGACCAGCTTCAACTGGCCGCCAATCAGATCAGCCGCACCGATGGACGCTATTCGCAGCTCTACAAGGCGGCTGTGACCTCCTGCCGGGTGTGCACGGAGGGTGACGCGCCGCTTTGGCAGATCCGTGCGCGCCGGGTGATCCATGACACTGAAACGCGGCAGATTTTCCTTGAAGGCGCGCAGTTTCGCGTCGGCCGCGTGCCGATCGCCTATTTCCCGCGCCTGCGCCTGCCCGATCCGACGGTCGAGCGTCTGACAGGTTTTCTGACGCCGTCGCTCTACAACTCCTCTCTGCTCGGGTTTGGTGTCAAGGTGCCCTATTTCATCCGCATCGGGGATGACAAGGATCTGACGCTGACGCCCTACTACGCGACCCAGACCCGCACACTGGAGTTTCGCTATCGCCAGGAGTTCCGCTCTGGCGGGATCGAATTCGAGGGCGCGATCAGCGACGATGATCTCGCGCGGCGCGACCGGCGGGCCTATATCTTTGGCCGCGGTGTCTTTGAGCTGCCACAGGATTACGTTCTGCAATTCGACATCGAGGCGGTCAAGGATGACGCATATCTGGTGGATTACGGCTATTCCAGCAAAGACCGCCTCGATAGCGAGCTGTCGGTCGAGCGGGTGCGCCGCGACGAGTGGCGCCGCGCGGCGCTGACCTATTTCCACACCCTGCGGCCCGGTGAGATCAACGCGACCCTGCCGACCAGCGTCGGCAACCTCGATTATGAGAAACGCATTTTTCCTGCGCGCCTTGGCGGCGAGCTGCACTTTGCCGCGCAGGCACATGGTCATTACCGCTCGTCCTCGCTGCGCACCGATGGGCCCGATATCGACCGCTTTGCCGACGGGCGCGATGTCGCGCGGCTGACGGCCAGCGCCGATTGGCTGCGCAGCTGGACGCTGGCGGGCGGACTGCGCGCGGCCTTCCAGACGGGCGTTGCGGTCGATCATATCAACGTGCGCGGGGCCGCAGCCACCTCGCGCAGCAATTTTACAGACGCCGTGCCAAGCGCCGCTCTGACGCTGCGCTATCCGCTGGCCAAGACAACGCCGCGCGGCACGGTTCACATGATCGAGCCTGTGGTGCAACTGGCGTGGGTCGGCGGCGGCACACCGAATATCGCCAATGACGAAAGCACGCGAAACGAGTTCGACGAGGGCAATCTTCTGTCCCTGTCGCGCTTTGCCGCCACGGATCGGCGCGAGCGCGGCGCCAGTGCCGCACTCGGCGTCAGTTGGACCCGATTTGCGCCGGGAGGGCTGCGCAGCACGCTCAGCCTGGGGCAGATCGTGCGCGAGAAGGCCCAGCTGGAGACGACCGGCACGCAGAGCTTCTCGGTCTCGTCGGGCCTGCAAGGCTCTACTTCGGATATGCTGATCGCGGGCCAGATCGCGACGCAGAACGGCCTGACCCTGACCGCGCGCAGCCTTTTTGATGGCGCGTTCGAGACGACCAAGGCCGAGGCGCGCGCTGGCTGGCGCAACGACGCGCTGGACCTTGGCGCCACCTACATCTGGCTTCGCTCCGATCCGCAGGAGGAGCGGCCCGGCACGATCTCGGAATGGGCCTTTGATGGCTCCTACCGCCTGTCGCGGCATTGGACAGGCAGCGCCGAATGGCGCTATGACGTGGCCAGCGACCAAAGTGTCAATGCGGGCGTCGGCATCACCTATACGAATGAATGCGTCGATGTTACGCTTTCGGCCTCGCGCCGCTTCACCTCTTCCACTATCCTCGAGCCGTCGACGGACATATCGCTGACTGTCGGCCTTCGCGGCTTCAGCGCCCGCGCCGAGGACAAAAGCTACGTTCGGGAATGCAAGAAATGACCTCACTGATCACGACCCTCCCCCATGCCATGCGTGCCATTGGCCTCGCCTTCGCCCTGTCGCTCGGCGCTTCGGCGACGCTGCCGGGTGCCGCCACGGCTCAAGGCCTCTTTGAACCTGTGGTCAAGGTCAACGGCGCTGCCGTCACGCGCTATGAGCTGAACCAGCGTGCCGAGCTTCTTAAACTTCTGCGCGCACCGGCCGATCCGACCCGCCTGGCACGCCAGCAGCTGATCGAGGACCGTCTCAAGGCCCAGGCCGCCGCAGCCCAAGGCATCACGGTCACGGATGATCAGATTCGCGCCGGGATGGAGAATTTTGCAACCCAAGGCGGCCTGAACGCCGATCAGATGATGGCCCTGCTGGAGCGCGGCGGCGTCAGTGAGCAGACTTTCTCGGATTTCATCCGCGCGGGCCTGATCTGGCGCGAGGTGACGCAAGCGCGCTTCGGCGCGCGCGTCTCGGTCACCGAAGACGATCTGGACCGCGCCCGCGCCGCGATGTCCGATGGCACCGGCGTGCGCGTCCTTCTGTCCGAGATCATCATCCCGTTTGAGGGGCCCGGCGAAGAGCAGGCCATGGCCAAGGCGCGCGAGATCGCCGACATCACCTCGACCGGCGCCTTCAGCGCGCAGGCGCGTCAATTCTCGGCCACCGCCACCCGCGACGAGGGCGGCCTGCTGCCATGGCAGCCCATCACGCAGTTGCCCCCGGTGCTGCGCCCGCTCGTTCTTGGCCTTGCGCCCGGCGAGGTGACCGATCCGCTGCCGCTCGACGGGGCAGTCGCCCTCTTTCAGCTGCGCGACATTCAGGAAACGGACGTGCCCGAGCCGTCCTATAGCGCAATCGAATATGCCGCCTATTACATCCCCGGCGGCCGCTCGCCCGAGGCGCTGGGCCGCGCGGTGCAGATCGGCGAGCAGACCGACACCTGCGACGATCTTTATGGCATCGCGCAAGGCCAACCCGAAAACGTGCTGGAGCGCGGCACAAAGGCACCCAGTGAAATCCCGAACGATATCGCCATCTCGCTTTCGCGCCTTGATCCGGGCGAAGTGTCCTACGATGTCACGCGCGCAGGCGGCCAGACGCTGGTCCTGTTGATGATGTGCGGCCGCAGCGAGACGATCGAAGAAGCGGGCGAGACTGCCGCGCTCCCCGATGACGACAGCATCGATGACGGCACCATCGACGTTGAAGGCGGTGAGGGCGGTGAGGCTGCAGGTGACAATACCGAACAGCTGTCGCAACAGATTGCCGCGCGGCGCCTTGAATCCTTTGCCAACGGATATCTGGAGCAGCTGCGCGCCGAGGCGCGGATCATCGAATACTGATGCCTGCGAGCGTCCCCTTGCCTATCGCCCTCACCTGCGGCGAGCCTGCGGGCGTCGGCCCTGAACTGGCACAAAAGGCGTGGAAAACGCTCGGGGCATCCCTGCCCTTTTTCTGGATCGGCGATCCGTCACACCTACCACAGGGCTGCCCCGTGCAGGTGATCGACCGGCCGGGTCAGGCCGACCCCGCCCAGGGGCTGCCGGTTTTGCCCCAGCCCATGCCAGGATCACTGACGCCCGGCATACCCAATCGGGACCACGCGCAAGGCGTCATTGAGGCCATCGCGCGCGGTGTCGATCTGGTGCGGGATGGTGCGGCGCTGGCGCTGTGCACCGCGCCCATCCACAAGAAGGCGCTTCAGGACGGCGCGGGGTTTGGCCATCCCGGCCATACCGAGTATCTCGCCGCGCTGACCGGGACGCCGCGCGTCGTGATGATGCTGGCGAGCGATCAGCTGCGCGTCGTGCCCGCGACGATCCATATTCCGCTGTCCGAGGTGCCCGGCAAGCTGACGCGCGAGTTGCTTATGGACACGATCCGCATCACCCACGCGGGCCTCAGACGCGATTTCGGCATCAGTGCACCGCGCCTGGCCATGTCGGGTCTGAACCCCCACGCAGGCGAAGGTGGCAAGATGGGGCGAGAAGAGCTGGACCTGATCGCGCCGCTTGTCGCCGAATTGCAGGCCGAGGGCATGAATATCATCGGACCGATGTCCGCCGATACGATGTTTCACGCCGCCGCCCGCAGCCGCTATGACGCGGCAATCGCGATGTATCACGATCAGGCGCTGATCCCGATCAAGACGCTTGATTTCGACCGGGGCGTAAACGTCACGCTCGGCCTTCCGATCGTGCGCACCTCGCCCGACCACGGCACCGCGCTGGATATCGCGGGGCGCGGCATGGCCAATCCCACCTCGCTCATCGAGGCGCTGAAGATGGCGGCGCGCATGGGCGCCGCGCGCCAGTCATGAGCATCGACGCGCTGCCCCCGCTGCGCGAGGTCATTGCCGCGCATGACCTCAGCGCGCGCAAATCGCTGGGCCAGAACTTTCTGCTCGACCTGAACCTGACCGCCAAGATCGCGCGGCTTGCGGGCGACATGAGCGGCTCGGATGTGCTGGAAATCGGCCCCGGCCCCGGCGGTCTGACCCGAGGCCTTCTGGCCGAAGGCGCGCGCAAGGTTCTGGCGATCGAAAAAGACCCGCGCTGCCTGCCCGCACTGGAGGAGATCGCAAGGGCCTATCCCGGCCGCCTGACCGTAATGATCGGTGACGCGCTCAGGATCGATCCGCTGGCGCATCTGACGCCGCCGATCCGCGTTGCCGCCAATCTGCCCTATAATGTGGGGACCGAGCTTTTGGTGCGCTGGCTCACGCCTGACCAATGGCCGCCCTTCTGGGACAGCCTGACCCTCATGTTTCAGCGTGAAGTGGCCGAGCGCATCGTCGCCGCCCCCGGCTCCAAGGCCTACGGGCGGCTGGCCCTGCTGGCCCAATGGCGCGCCGAGCCGCGCATCGTGATGTCCCTGCCGCCCGAGGCATTCAGCCCCGCGCCCAAGGTATCGAGCGCGGTGGTCCACCTGACCGCCCTGCCCCAGCCACGGTTTCCGGCGCAGCCCAAGCTGCTGGAGCGCACCGTTGCCATGGCGTTTGGCCAACGTCGCAAGATGCTGCGCGCGGCGCTCAAGGGGCTGGCCCCGGATATCGAGGACCGCTTGCTGGCCTCCGGCATCCAGCCGACAGACCGCGCCGAGACCATCGGGCTGGAGCAGTTCTGCGCCCTTGCGCGAACGCTGGAGTGACCTGCACCATCCTCCTGCCCGCTGCTGGCACCTCGTCGCGCATGGGCGGGCGTGACAAGCTGGTGGAGGATGTGGACGGCCAGCCCCTTTTGCTGCGCCAGACATTGCGGGCCTTGGCGACCGGCGCCAAGGTGCTGGTGACGACGCGCGCGGACCGCCCTGCGCGGATTGCGGCGCTTGAAGGGACTGGCGCGCATCTGGTCGCGGTCGATGACCCCGCCGAAGGGATCGCGGCATCGTTGCGCGCGGGGCTTGCCGCGCTGCCCGAGCAGACGGGCGCGCTAATGATCGTGCTGCCCGACTTGCCCGACATTGACTCAAACGACATGCAGACAATGCTGGCCGCCCACGCGGCGGCCCCCACCCGCATCCTGCGCGCCGTGGCCGAGGATGGCACGCCGGGCCATCCGACCGTTTTTCCGGCACGGTATTTCGCGCAGCTTGCTCAAGTGACGGGCGATCGGGGAGCTGCGCCGCTGATCCGCAGAGCGGGCTACCATCCCGTTACGCTGCAAGGCGCCCGCGCCATCACTGACCTCGACACGCCCGAGGCCTGGGCCGCCTGGCGCGCGCATCAGGACTGATCGCTAATGTTTCAAGACGAACGAAACAATCCCGGCCTTTCAGCCGGGATTGTCCGATTTTCTGGAACCATGATGGCCCCCGCCACTGGAGTCCAAGGGCCGACCCACCCTTGAAAGGATGGATCGGTCCGGCTGCAAAGGCTTACTTGGTCAGCAAACGCGCTTCATGCTTTTTGAGCGAACGGCGCGCGGCCTGATAGGCTTCGATGCCCTCGAGATCACGCAGTTCCGGGAAAAGTGCATAAATCTCGTCGCGCTGCTCGGTGCCCATTCCGTCAAGCGTCTGCTCGCCGGGCTGGAAGCTTTCGGTCCAGCTGCCATTCGACAAGACAACCTCGTGCTGATCGAACATGAAGTGGATATAGCTGACCGCGTGCGTATCCACCGCATCGACCCCTTCAAGGTCCGTCAGATGCTTGGCCGAGGCCAACACTTCGCGGTCCTCAAAATAGAGCGCCGTTTTCTCGTTGTTGATCAGCACCCTGTGGTTCGGGCTGACCAGCAGGTCACGCTCGGGCAGACCGCGGCCAAGACTACCGGCGCGGATCAGCACGGGCTTCAGATGCGGTGCCTGAAGCAGCTCGGACCCCACCAGATCGCGTCGTCCGATCCAGCGGATTTCCTGAAGACCGTTGTCGCGGGTGATGATGCGGTCACCAACCTGCAAATCCTCCACCAGACGCTCGCCCTTGGGCGTGGCAATCACGGTGCCGGGCGTGAAGCAGGGAATGATCTTCTCGATTTCCCGGAAGGTCATCGAGCCGGTGATCTCGCCGTCGGGACCGTCCCGGAAATTGATCGTGCCGCTGGTCGAGTTGCCATCAGGGTCGTCGGTCTCGTCCACGATCTCAAAATTGCCCACGCCCGTCAGGTCCAGCGTGTCGAAATCGTCACCATCCGAGCCGCCATCGACGACGTCGCCATTGCCATCCGCCGCCTCGTCAATGATGAACGTATCGCGTCCTGTGCCACCTGACATGCTATCCGCACCGGCGCCGCCGATCAGAAGATCGTCGCCGCCCTCGCCCAGCAGGGTGTCATCCCCTTCGCCACCGGTCAGCGTGTCATTGCCAGCCGTAACGACCGGAGATACGTCATAATAGACATCCGTGAACGAAACGCCCGTGGTATTTGGGCCATCCTGGCTGTGCTCGATCGTGATCTCGGACACCGGACCCGGAATATCCACCAGAACGGAATACTCAGCTGATGTTTCAAGCCCTTGGCCACCATTGCTGTCTGCGGTTTCTGCACCGGGGACCGCATCGTTGTCCAAAAGCGTGACATTTTCGCCAGCGGTCAGGTTCACCGTGATCGGGCCATCGGGCCCCATGGCCGTGACCGTTACGACAGCATCGGCGTCCACGTCATTGATGCGGAACGACACGTTCTCGACCGGGCGGGAATAGCCCAGAGAGTACGTGCTGCTGTTCCCTTCTCCTCCCAGAAAACTGTCCAGTGAACTGGTTGGATCGGCAGGCGCACCGTCGGTGTCGATACCGTCCACCAGTTGCGGAACAGTGGCAAAGACGGTCGGATCGTTCATCGTGTTCGTGCTTGAGAAGCTGACGTCGACGGATCCTGTGGTCATGGTGAAGTCGTTCAGAGCATCCTGATTGTCGATGCCGGGTGTGCCGTCTTCGCCATCAGGGTCAGGTGCCTCGCTCCAGCGCAGAACCTCGCGCGACGTTTCATTGTCGCTGGTGTCGCGGTCACCCACCAGCAGGTCGTCGCCCGCGCCGCCGTCCAGCGAATCGTCGCCCGCACCGCCAAAGACCTCATCATTGCCTGCGCCCGCAAAGACGACATCATCGCCGTCCCCGGCATTGACGATGTCATCGTCACCCGTCTCACCTGGAAGGGCGGCGTCACCGCCGTCGATCACATCACCTTCGGGATCATCCGCATAGGTGCTGTCGATCGTGTCGTCTCCGCTCGTTCCATCAACGACGCCTGCACCGGTGTCTGTTCTATCGATACCCATAACTCACTCCTCATATACGACCGTTGCCGGCGCGCCCGCGGATCGCGGTCGTTACAAAATGCCACCAGACGCTGACGCGCACGGACAGCGACCTGCACAAGACCGGCATGATGTGAATGAGGAAGGCGACTGATCGAACAGCATCGCCCCGCGGGAAGACCCCGCGACCGTGAGTTTAATTGCGATACCGCCAAGCAGCAGCGATACGGCGTTCACACGTTTCCACATTCGCAAGAATGCGCGGTTCGTGTGGTCGCCCCCGTGACCACAGACATTGCCCCCCAGTTGGGCAACTTCGTTGTATGCCACCGGCAAGGGGCAACAAAGAGGAATTTGAAGAAAATATGGTTTGACCTTGGTCGAATCCGGTCACATCTGCCCCAGGCAAGGCGCAAAACAGGCGTGAGCGGTTCGTATTGTTTCTTTCCGCGCGTTGCAGTCAGATGCTGCTATCCCTCACAAAACAAGGGACTTTGCACTCATCATGCTGGCGCAGTGGCCAAATTTCGCATTCCGATTGTTTCCCGAATCACATTTTTGCTGCCGCACGGCGGGCATCAATTGTGTCGAACTTCAGGCGCAGCCTCTGTCGCCAAAAGTTGGTCAATCGGCTCAAGTTGAGGGTTTTGACGCGCCGCGGGAAACTCGGCAGTTCGAATCGGTGTCCAGTGATCAAATCCGCAGCGCGTCCAAGTTGGAAAAACCTTGGGCACACAATGCTAACCGGCCCGAGGATGCGCGCAACGCCTGAACTCAGGCGCATGAATTACAGCTGCTGCGCAATCAGCCAATCCTGGAACACGCCGATATCGGGGCTTTCTCTCAAGCTGTCGTATCGAACCAGAAAGAACTTCTGCAACATCGGGATTTCGAACGGAACGGGCGCGATCAGCGCGCCGCTGTCCAGATAGCTTCTGGCAAAACTGCGGCTGACGATAGCCGAGCCATGCCCGGAGGTCAGGATCTGAAGCGCGATCAACGACGAGTCGGCCTTCATCCAATGGATCGGGACCGGCAGATCAAGCCCATGGTAATCCGACAAACGCCCCCAATCGGATTCGGAGCCGACGATCTGCACCACACTGGCGGCTGCCAGACCTGCAATCGACAGGTCCTTGCCCAAGGATGCAGCGTGGTCAGCATGGCACACGACCACCGCATCATCGACCTGAAGCGGCACGATATCACGCTCTGGCCAGTCGCCGTCGCCATACCGGATGTCCAGATCAATACCGGCATCTGTCTGTCGGTCGGACCAGATCGTGGTAAAGAGTTCGATTTCGATCTCGGGATGAAGCGCGCGGAACGCATTGATGCGCGGCGCCAGGACCAGAGCGGCAAAGGAGATTGACGACCGCACACGAATGGTCGACTTGCGCTGCATGCGAAACAGCCCGTCCGTTGCCTTTTCCATCTCGCGAAAGGATGTCCGGATCGGCTGCGCATAGGCCTGCCCGACATCGGTCAGGGCCACACCCTTGGGCAACCGCTTGAACAACTCGGCGCCCAATTGCTTTTCCAGCAGCCGTATCTGCTGACTGACCGCTGCTGGCGTCAGGTGAAGCTCGTCCGCCGCAGCCGTAAATGAGCTGTGACGCGCCGCGGCATCAAATGCACGCAGCCAGGTGGCATGGGGCAGTCTTCGCATTCGTGCGTCCCTTCTCAACTCTCGACATGACCATTCACCCTGCCGCGCTCACGTCTAACGACCCAAAAATTATAAGGTCTCGGCGGTGAAAGTCGTTGTTTGTTAAACTGCCGTTTTTGTCCCTTTATCGCGAAATGTTCAGGCGGGAAATGCAGATGGATGAATTTGACTATATTGTCGTTGGCGCCGGATCCGCCGGCTGCGTGATGGCCGATCGCCTGTCCGCCGATGGACGCCATAGCGTCCTTTTGCTGGAGGCGGGCGGCGGTGACGCGCGCATGTGGATCAAGATCCCTATCGGCTATGCAATGAACTTTGCCAATCCCAAAGTGAATTGGGGCTATGTGACCGAAGAGGACGCTGGTCTTGCTGGCCGCAAGGTCTATTGGCCGCGCGGCCGCGTCATCGGGGGATCAAGCTCGATCAACGCCATGGCCTACGTGCGCGGCCTGCCGCGAGATTTCGACGATTGGGAGGCTGCGGGCGCAACGGGATGGGGCTGGCCCGAGGTGCAAGGGGCCTATGATGGCATGGAGACACGCGCGGGCGCCGACCCTCGGCCGGAGAAAACTGCCAGCGGGCCGGTGTGGGTGCAGGACCTGTCCGATCAGATGCACCCGTTCTCGCAGACTTTTCTGGACGCGGGCCGCTCTGCCGGATTCTCCCAAGTGCACGACATGAACCAGCTCGGCGCCGAGGGACTGGGCTTTTATCACAGCACCGTGCGCGCAGGGAAGCGGTGGTCCGCCGCTGACGCCTTCTTGCGGCCCGCCACCCGGCGAGACAACCTGCATGTTGTCACGAGGGCGCATGTGACCGGGCTGGAGTTCGTCGGCGCGCAGGTGACCGGGCTTTCCTATAGACGCGGTGCACAAATCCGGCGCGTCCGGGCCCGCCGGGAAGTGATTTTGTGTGCCGGGGCCATCAATACACCGCAGTTGCTTCAGTTGTCGGGCATTGGTCCGGCCGATCTGTTGAAGTCACATGGGATCGAAGTGCGGCGAGATTTGCCACATGTCGGACAGGGACTTCAAGATCATCTGGCGGTTGCCTATCAGTTCCGGGCGCGTGTGCCGACGCTGAATTCGCTTTTGGGCACACCCTTTGGGCGGCTGCGCGCCGCGATGCAGTATGCCTTGACCTGCAAGGGCGCGCTTTCTGTTCCCGTCAACCAGGTGGGGGGATTCGTGCGCTCCTCCGCGCAAGAGACGGCACCCGATGTGCAGCTCTTTTGCAATCCGGCCTCATACGAGGTAAACAGCGCCGGCAAGGTGGTTCTGGACAAAGAGCCCGGCTACCTTCTGTCTGCGCAGCCTTGCCGCCCGACCAGCCGAGGGCACGTGCGGATCGCCTCGGCGTCCCACCTCGATGCGCCAATCATCCAGCCCAACTCGCTTGCCACAGAAGAAGACAGGACAGCCGCCGTGAAGGCAAGCAAGGTCATCCGAAGCCTTGCCCGCACCCCGGAGCTGCAAGCGGTGACCGCCGCGCCCAAATGCCCGGAGTTCGACACGATGGATGACGCCGCGCTCCTCGAAGCCTTTCGCAGCCGTGCCTCGACCGTGTATCATCCGTCTTGCACCTGCCGCATGGGGCACGGCCCGCAGGATTCGGTGCTCGACGCCCGCTTGAAGGTGCATGGTGTGCCGGGACTGCGCGTGGTCGATGCCTCGGCCTTTCCCAACATCACGTCGGGCAACATCAATGCCCCGACGATGATGCTGGCGATGCGGGCTGCAGGCATGATCCTGCAAGACGCAAGCTGAGCTTGCCGAACAACGAACGCCAGCCCCGCACCACGGGCGCATCTGCCGCGCGGGGCGAGAATTGACACGTCAATCCACAGAAGGCGCCGGCACATCCGGCGCCGCCAAAGGAGAAACACCATGATCACATTGGACAAGTTCTACATCGACGGAGGCTGGGTCGCCCCTGCCTCGGACGCGACCATGCCGATCCTTTCCCCGGCGACCAACCAAAGGGTCGGCACGCTTTCCATGGGTAACGAGGCAGATGTGGACGCCGCCGTTCAGGCCGCCAAACGCGCCTTCGAGACGTTTTCGATGACCTCTAAGGACGAGCGCCTCGCCCTTCTGCGCCGACTGGCCGAGGTGACGCGGGCACGCATGGACGATCTGGCCCACGCGATGACCACCGAGATGGGCGCGCCTGCCACCATGTCGCGCGAGGTGCAGGCCGATGCGGGCATCGGCCATCTGGAGGCCTTCATCGACGCGCTGGAGGCGCTGGACGAGGAAGAGACCCTGCCAAATGGTGACATCCTGAGCCGCGAGCCGATCGGCGTTTGCGGGCTGATCACCCCTTGGAACTGGCCGATCAACCAGATCGCGCTCAAGGTGGTGCCCGCGCTGGCCGCTGGCGCGACCTGCGTGCTGAAACCATCCGAGCATACGCCGCTATCAGCGCAGGTTTATGCCGAGATCGTGCATGAGGCGGGATACCCGGCAGGGGTCTTCAACCTCGTTCAGGGCGACGGCCCCACGGTGGGTGCGGCGCTGTCGCGTCACCCCGATGTGGCGATGATGTCCTTTACCGGCTCGACGCGCGGCGGAAGTGCGGTGTCTCGCGATGCCGCCGATGACTTCAAACGCGTAACGCTGGAGTTGGGCGGCAAGTCACCGAACCTGATCTTTGCCGATGCCGACCTTGATAAACGCGTGGCCGAAGGCGTGGACGCGTGTTTCTTCAATACCGGCCAGTCGTGCGATGCGCCCACCCGCATGCTGGTCGAGCGCAGCGTTTATTCGCGCGTGCTTGAGCTTGCCGAGGCCGCCGCAAAGGCCACCGTCGTGGGCGATCCCGAGCAGGAGGGCGACCACATCGGGCCCCTCTTTGACGAGATCCAGTATGACCGGGTGCAGGCGATGATCGACAAAGGCATCGACGAGGGCGCGCGCCTTCTTTCGGGCGGCCCGGGCCGCCCCGCGGGTTTGCCCGAGGCATTGCAGGCGGGCTGGTTCGTGCGCCCGACCATATTTTGCGATGTCACCCCCGAGATGGTGATCTGGCGCGAGGAGATCTTTGGCCCGGTGCTGGTCATCACCCCCTTCGACACCGAGGAGGAGGCGATCACGCTGGCAAATGATACCGATTACGGACTGGCCGCCTATATCCAGACCGGCAGCGAGGATCGTGCCCGCCGGGTTGCGCGCCGCCTGCGTGCGGGCGCCCTCCATATAAATGGGCGCGATGCGGATTACGGATCACCCTTCGGCGGGTTCAAGCATTCCGGCAATGGTCGCGAAGGCGGGGTTTACGGCCTCGAGGACTATATGGAAATCAAGGTGCGCCCTCCCTTCGCGGCCTGAAACCCTGCGCTTTTGGCAACGTAACGACGAAACGGCGCGGATCCCTCCGCGCCGTTTTTGTTTATCTTCTGGCCCTGTGGCAGGCTTGGGTATTTGCGCATCAAAGGCTTATGCCCTCAGGCGCGCGCCTGTGCGTCCTCCTCCACGGTCTCGCCGGTATAGCCCTGCTTGGCCAAAACCCGGTAGGTGCTGCGCAGCGCCCCGCGATCCGTATAGCACCCGCGCAGATGGCGGCTGCCGCTGTCGGCCACATAGCCTTCGCGCCCGTGAACGATGCGGTGATTGTCAAAAACCACGCAATTGCCGGCCTCCGAGCGGAAGCGCATCAGGAACCGTTCCTGCTGCATCATGCGGATGAACTTGAGAAACGCTGGGTAATAGCTGTCCAGCACCTCCTGCGGCAGGTCCATGTTGTCCTGCAAGTGCTGGGATATGGTGACGCCCGTCACGTTGCCGTCCAGATTGGTCTCGATCACCCTCTGGTGCGCGCGGTAATCCCAGTTTTCGTGGCGGTAGAAGAACGGAATGTAGTGGCCCGCCAAAAGCGCGAAGGCCTCGGGATCCTCTTCGCGCAAGGCCTCGGCAACGGCGGCACCATCCACGAACAGCGACAGCCCCCCCTCGACGGTGTTCTCCATGCAATGCAGGAACTGAACGCCCGGCGCGGTTTCCTCGCCCGGCAGATCGGTGTGCATTTCCAGCGGACCCGCCGTAAAGGCCAGATTCGTCGGCTCGATCTCGACCCGGACGTCAAAGAACAGCCCTTCCGCCGATGGCGTGATGGGGCCAACGGCCTTCACCAGACGCGGCAGGCTCTCGCTTGAGTTTTCCATGCCGGTGACAATCGCGATACCGTCTTCGATCAGGGCGCGGGTCAGCCTTGCGCAGCCTTCCTTGGTGCCTGTCACGGCGTCCTGACTGACGCGCGTGATATTCGGCAGGTGATCGTTCAGCCACAATTTGCGGGGGATCTCGGCCGGATCATGGGGACGGCCCTGCGCCGCGACTTGCTGCAACAGGGCAAGCGGCACGCGGCTGGCCTGCGCCTCATCCTGCCAGCCGATCACGACCATGTCGTCATCCACCATGGCCGATGTGGCACGCGGCGCTGATGACAGCTCTGACGCGTCGAATACCCGCTCGCGCGTTTGCGGGTCGATACAGGACACGCAGGCGTCGCGCAGCCAGTAGTAATTGAAATAGGTGGCACTGTCGGGTAGCCCGACCACCATGCCATTTTCCTTAAAGTCGAATGTGACATCGTTCATTGGTGCATCATCCTTATGGTATAGAAAGAAAGGTTCAAGGAAGCATCGCCCCCTGCGGGCCGCGCCGCGCGCCCCCGGCGAAATCGGACAGAATGGCAATTCCGCCGCTGCCGGGGACACGCGCGGTGCGAGCGCAGGATGCGAGGCTCTCCATCGGTTCAGCCCGCGACGACAGGCTTTGGGCGGCCGGTGGGAAACACCTCATAGCCGGGCTCTTCGGGTTCATCATCGACAAGTTCGGAGGGGAAGCCGGGCGCCTCGATCGACAGCCCTGTGGCATCCTCTAGTCGACGGATGATGTTGGGCGACAATTCACGCTCGCCATAGCGCGCTATGCCGTCCTCAAAGATACTGACCAACAGCGGGCTGATCTCGAGCGGCACATTCGCCGCGTCTGCGATCTTCTGGAAGAGGCCAATGTCCTTTTTCACCAGATCCATCGTGAAGGAGACGTCCCGCGAGCCATTCAGGATCAGCTGACTTTCGGTTTCATGCACGAACGAGGTGCCCGATGAGATTTTCATCGCCTCGAACGTGGTGTTGAGGTCCATGCCCGCCGCCTTCATCGTTACCAGCGCCTCGCAGCACGACAAGAGGTTCGCGGTCGCCAGATAGTTCGTCATAACCTTCAAAACCGAAGCGGTGCCAATCTCGCCGGTGTGCAACACCCGGCGGCCCAAGGCGGTCAGCACCGGCAACATGCGGTCGAACGTGGCGCGATCGCATCCAGCAAAGATCGAGATGTTGCCGGTATCCGCCCGGTGGCACCCGCCCGAGACCGGGCATTCTATGGCAGACCCACCCTGGGCCGAGACAAGCGCGGCAAGGCGTTTGACTTCGTCGGCGTCCGTGGTCGACATCTCCAGCCAGATCTTGGTGTCATCCACCGCAGGCAGCATCTCGACCACCACCGCGGCAGAGGCCGCCGGCGACGGCAGGCATGTGATCACCGCGTCGCAGGCTTGCATGAGGGCCAATGGTCCCTCGACGGTCTTGGCCCCCTTTTCGACGAAGGAGGCGACCAGTTCACTGTTCAAATCATGAACCGTAAGGTCAAACCCGTTGCGAAGCAGGCTCCCGGCCAGCTTGCCGCCGACATTGCCTAATCCGATAAATCCGATCTTCATTCTCTGGCCTTACACGCTGTGAATTTCTCTACATCCCGCAGCATGGCGTAATCGCATCGGCGCGTAAAACAACGGCTTTGCACCCTAAGGGGCCGGTTCTGTTGACCATGCGCCGTGAAGGCGGCCAGGTATTATTCGAGCGGGGTCGGATCGCTCCACTGGCGCGATCATGGCAATGCCCTGCCCGGCCCTCGGACTTGGTCACGCCGGCTCCGCCAACGGATTGCCGGAGTGGGTGAAACCGCAACGTTCAGGGGGGATCACCGGCGCAGTTGAGGTCTGGCGCAGGCGGAGGTCCGGCACGCGGCGGGCGAGCTGTTATCGCGCTGGGCCACATCCACGACCAAAGGCGCGATCAAACGCCAACCTTTAATTTTCATTCATGAATTTTGGTGGTCCCAGCTGGATTCGAACCAGCGACCTCTCGCTTCGGAGGCGAGCACTCTATCCAGCTGAGCTATGGGACCGCTCTGCCCGCTCATAACCCGCCCCAAAACCAGTGTCCAGAAAAGAAGTTTCGGGCCCGTTTCAGGGGTATTGGCGGCTAGCGAGGATGGATTATGGGACACTTTAGTCGGCGGGCACCCCTAATCCCGCCGCAACCGACATATCCCGCCCTTTCCTACGCGGTGTCAGGCAAAAAGATCGTGGCAAAGCTCCAGAGCATCGACCAGCGCGTCCACTTCGGCCTCGGTGTTATAAACCGCAAAAGACGCCCGGCAGGTCGCCGCAAGGCCCATGTGATCCATCAGGGGCGCCGCGCAATGCTGCCCCGCGCGCACGGCCACGCCCTTTTTGTCCAGAATGGTCGAGATGTCATGCGCATGGCCCGCACCGTCCATGGTAAAGCTGAAAATGGCCGCCTTGTCAGGGGCATGGCCCTGAACCTGCAACCAGTTCAGCCCGCCCAGACGCTCGGCCGTGTAGTCACGCAAGCGATCCTCATGGGCGGCAATATTCTCCATCCCGATGTCCATCATGTAATTCAACGCCACGCCAAGTCCGATCGTCTGCACGATGCCGGGTGTGCCCGCCTCGAACTTCATCGGGGCGTCGTTGTAGGTAACGCTATCCTTGGTGACTTCGCGGATCATGTCGCCGCCGCCCATGAAGGGCCGCATCTCGTCCATCCGATCGCGCCGCACAAAAATTGCGCCCGAGCCGGAGGGGCCATAGAGCTTGTGCCCCGTGATGGCGTAGAAATCACAGCCCAGATCATCCACATCGACGGGCATATGCACAGCCGCCTGACTGCCATCGACCAGCACGGCCACACCCTTGGCCCGCGCCGCGGTGCAAATCGCCTTTACATCAACTTTGGTTCCCAGGACATTGGAAAGATGCGATATTGCCACCAACTTGGTGCGCGGCCCGATGGCGTCGATCACCTTTTGCGGATCAAGCGCACCGTTCATGTCCGTATCGACCCATTTCAGCACGGCCCCCTGCCGCTCGCGCAGAAAGTGCCACGGAACAATGTTTGCGTGATGCTCCATCACGCTCAGCACGACCTCGTCGCCCGGTTCGAACCGCGGCATCGCCCAGCCATAGGCGACCATATTGATCCCCTCGGTCGTGCCGGAATTCAGCACGATCTGGCTTTCGTCTGCGACATTCAGAAAGCGGGCGATGATACCGCGCACGTTCTCATATTTCTCGGTTGCCAGATTGCTCAGATAGTGCAAGCCCCTGTGAACATTCGCATATTCATGGCTGTAGGCCGTGTTAACGGCGTCAATCACGGCCCGCGGCTTTTGCGCCGAGGCGCCATTATCAAGATAGACCAGCGGCTTGCCGTTCACCTCGCGCGACAGGATCGGAAAATCCTCGCGCAGCTTTTCGATATCGAGCATCACGCCCCTCCCATGACCAGCGGGCCAAACACGCTGAGGACGGTCGACAAAGCGACCAACATCCCCAGAAATCCAAGAATGATCACGCCTGCCGCCTTGAAAATATTGCCAAATTCATGCGCCCGGTCGACAAAGATGACCAGGATCACCATGCCCCAGACCGAGGCGACGACCACAAGGATAAGGCCCGCCAGCGGCAGGGCGACCATCAGCACGACCAGCACCAGTTGAACGATCAGCCGCAACATCTGCATCCATGCCACAAGGGCCAGTATGTGGCGCGTCTCGCCCTTGCCGCCCATCTTGCGCCCCACCCACGTCAGGGTCAGAACAGTCAGAATCAGCGCCCCCAACAGGAATGTCGTGAAGAGCAGTGGCGATTGCAGCGCTGCGGGCATCATCATTTCGGGCGCACCCTCCTGAGGGCCGTCACCTACCTGCATCACCAGCGAATAGACGATGCCATTCAGCACCCCCATCAACGCCAGTGCCATCCACAGCCAGTCGCGTGGCAGATCGAGCGCCAGAATGCGGTTCGCGGCCTCGCGCGGCGCGGTCAATGTCTGGCGAAATAGATCAATCGCAAACGCGGTATTCATGTCCGGCCCCATTCCGCCTCTTTCAGCCCCAGCCCCCAGAAGGCGGCAAAGGCGGTAAACCATATCAACCCCACCGCCGTCAGACCCGGCCCCGGACCGATAAATCCCGCGACGAGACCATGAAGCAAGACCAGCGGGCTTGTCGCGAGCAGCGCCCAGAAGAGCGCCATGCGCGCCCCAAATCCGGTGCCGCGCCCCCCGAACAGCCGCGCAATCCAATGGCTGATAAGCGCGATCGCGTAAAGGATAAGTGGCGCGATAAACGCCCAAGCCAAGAGCGCCCCGCCCAAAAGCGGATTAAGCTCCTGCTCGGTCAGATAGGCCTCGCGGGCAAGGCGCGGCCACTGCGCGATGAACATCACGATGCAGCCCGCCATCAGGATTGCCAGCGCGCGATCCTCGCGCTGGCCCATGTCAAGCAAGCGCCGCATCACGGCACGCGGGCCGCGATACGTCGCCGCTATGTCGCGCGTCACAGCCATCAGCCGCGCCGACGCTCCAGCCAGCCTTCCAGCAGTGCCTTGATCTCGTCCTGCAGATCGGTGTCTGCAATCTCGTCCACCGCCTCGGCGAGGAAGGCGAGCGTCAGAAGATCGGTTGCGATGCCCTTGGGCACGCCTCGCGCGCGCAGATAATACATCGCATCCTCGTCGATCGCCCCCGAGGTCGAGCCATGCGAGCAGATGACATCATCGGCATAGATCTCAAGCTCGGGCTTGGCGAGGAACTGGCTGTCCTCGTCCAGCAAAAGAGACTGGCTGATCTGATAGCCATCGGTCTTCTGCGCGCCGGCCTTGACCAGGATCTTGCCCTGAAAGACGCCCGTCGCCCCGTTGCGCAGCACCTTCTTGTAGACTTGGCGGCTTTCGCAGCGCAGCGCGTCATGGGTCACGAAAACGGTATCGTCGTCATGAAAATCGCCATCTCCCATCGAGGCGCCAGCGACATGCGCGGATGCGTCATCGCCCAAAAGCTCGATGATGCATTCATTCCGCGTCAACGCACCGTTGGCGGTCATGGTGAACGACTTGAACGCGCTCTCGGTGCCGAGACGGGCAAAGATATGTGTCGCCGCGCGGCGCTGATGGTCGCGGCCTTGGGTGCGCACATGATGGAAAGCGGCGCCATCGCACACCTCAACCTCGAGCACGTCGTTAAAGCGCGCAGCGGCAGGCCCATTTTCGAGCAGTGTCAACTCGGCGCCTGCATCCAGCTTGATAACATGGTGGAGCATCACATCCGAAGTGTCTGATTCGTGACGATAAATCAGGTTTATGGGCTTGGACGCCTTTCCAGTGACATGGATCAGCACGCCGTCCGTTGCAGCAGCACTGTTCAGCGCCGCCAGAGGACGCTCGACCGGCGATTGCCCGCGTGTTTCAAGCACGCCGTAGAGATCGCGCGCCCAGTGGATATCCGCGCTCGATGCCTCTGCCAGACGCTCGATCTTGACGCCCTCGGCAGCCAGATCGCTGCTCTCCTGCGGATCAAAAACACCATCGACAAATACGATCTTGACCCGGTCGACATCGCCGAAAATCTCTTGCTCATCGGCGTGAAACGCCTCGGCGCGGGGCGCTTCGACGTCGGTCAGCGTATCGGGACGGGTGAATTTCCAATACTCGTCACGGCGCTGGGGCAGGCCCATCGTCTGCACGCGGGCCAACGCATCCTTGCGCGCCGCCGAAATCCAGCCGCCCCCACCGGGCAGCGTCAGCGCGGCAAGCCGCGCATCGGTCACGGTCTGTTTGGGGTTTGACAGCGCCATTACGCCACCTCCGCCAGGATATCCGTATAGCCGTTCTTCTCGACTTCCATGGCCAACTCCGGGCCGCCCGTCTTGATGATGCGGCCATCTGACATGATGTGCACCACGTCCGGCGTGATGTGATCCAGCAGGCGCTGATAGTGTGTGATTACAAGAAAGCCGCGCCCTTCGCTGCGCAATGCGTTGACGCCTTGCGCGACCAGTTTCATCGCATCGACGTCAAGACCCGAGTCGGTCTCGTCAAGGATGCACATCTTGGGCTCAAGTAGAGCCATCTGAAGGATTTCATTGCGCTTTTTCTCACCGCCGGAAAAGCCGACATTGACCGGGCGCTTGAGCATATCAGCGTCGATCTGAAGCTCCTTTGCCTTGGCTCGGATCAATTTGAGGAACTCTGCGGCGCTCATCTCCTCTTCGCCGCGCGCCTTGCGCTGCGAATTGAGGGCGGTGCGCATGAACGTCATGTTGCCCACGCCGGGAATTTCGACCGGGTATTGAAAGGCAAGGAACAGACCGGCCGCCGCGCGCTCTTCGGTCTCCATCGCCAGAATATCCTGACCTTCCAGCGTTGCGGTGCCCTCGGTCACCTTATAGCCATCGCGACCCGACAGAACGTAGCTGAGCGTCGATTTGCCCGACCCGTTCGGCCCCATGATCGCATGAACCTTGCCCGCCTCGACGGTCAGATCGACGCCTTTGAGGATTGTCTTTTCCTCTTCTTCAAGGTCGACACGCAGGTTTTTGATCTCAAGCATTTTTTGTCCTTTCAACTCTATCCTTGATGGGTCCCGTCAGGGCCGCATCATCATCTTTATAATCGGCAGCAGGCGATCAGCCGGAACTGCCATCGGGGCGACCTCGAACTCGGCCATGCGGCCGATCATGTGAGGGCTGCCCAGAAACTCTTCGATCGCGTGGTATCCCGTGCGCCGCTGGTAGTCATCAACCAGCATCACGACAGGCCTTGCGGTGCAAAACGCCGTTGCCATGGCGCAGCCCGAACGAAACCGGCCATCCACAAGCACCACATCAGGCTGCACGAAGTCCTGCTGTTGCCAGATCGCCAGCGGGTAGTCGGGATAGCGGCGCCACGCCCCATCGCCGATCGGACGGCCCCACTCGCCCGTCTTGCCGACATTGGACCAGATCACATCGACTTTCGTGCCACTGCTCGGCGGGTTTTCCGACAGCCAGATTTGCATCATGTCGGCCCAGTTCTTGTCACTCTCCACCGAAAACACACGCTTGTCCCGCATTTCGGACGCCAGCACGGTCGAGCCGCCGCTGCCATACTCCAAGATCACATCCGCCGCATCATACGCCGCACGTACACGCGCGCCCTCGGCCTCGGGAAGGGTCAACTCCGGGCGCTGAACACGGGTCTGGGTCATTGCGGCCCTCCCGCCGCCACCGCGTCCGGTGTCAGCACGTAGTTGCAGTTCTTGCGGCTGTGCCGAACCGTCTGGGCAATGGAGTAGCCCTGCGCCAAGCGCCACGCCTCAAAGGCATTCGCGTTCTCTTCATCGACCTCGATCAGTATCACCGGACGATGCTGTGCAATGGTTTGTCCCAGCCCGGAAAGAACTTTCATTTCCATGCCTTCCACGTCGATCTTGATGAGGTCCGGCGTCTCTCCCTCGAGCAGATCGTCGCCGGCATGGACCTCAAGATCACCCTTGCCCTCAAACATTCTGGTCGCGCCCAGATTGCGGTCGTGCCGCTTCATGCCGTAGCCACTGGCCGAGCGATCAGACAGGCCAACGCCCAGAAGGCCCATGTCGATCACGCCCTCCAACCGGTTCACCAGCACATTTGCCATCAGCGGCGCCATGGCCAGCGGATTGGGCTCGATCACCACGACACGCTCGGCCTTCATCCGGGTCGCAAAGAACAGCGCATGATTTCCAACATTAGCCCCGATATCAATGATATGCGCGCCACTCCTCACGTAATACGCCAACGCTGACAGTTCTTCGCTCTCGAAAAACTCAGCCCTGCGCCACGCGTTCTGAATCGGATCGCGCGCCATGTTCAGGCACAGACTCAGACCCATCTTGGCGACATGCAGCACTTCGAAGGGCGGGAAGGCGACCGGCAGGCCGGACGCCATCGCATCGCGCGCGGCCGCGACGTCGAAGTAGGACGCATCCGTCAACTCGGGCAAGGGCAGCACGACATCTGTCATCGTGCTGCCCCGCCCGTGCGTTTTATGACCGGCCCAGAGCGCAAAGGTCTACCCGACCGAACCTTCGAGCGAGATCGCAACCAGCTGCTGCGCTTCCATGGCGAACTCCATCGGCAACGCCTGAAGCACATCGCGGCAAAAGCCGTTGACGACCAGCGCAACGGCCTCTTCCTCGTCCATGCCGCGCTGGCGGCAATAGAACATCTGGTCGTCATCCACCTTGGATGTCGTCGCCTCATGCTCGACGCGCGAGGAATTATTCTTGACCTCGATGTAAGGCACCGTGTGGGCGCCGCATTTATCGCCGATCAGCAGGCTATCGCACTGGGTATAATTACGCGATTCCTTGGCTTTGGGGTGCATGCTTACCAGACCGCGATAGGTGTTTTGCGCACGCCCCGCACTGATCCCCTTGGACACGATGCGCGACTTGGTGCGCTTGCCCAGATGGATCATCTTGGTGCCGGTGTCGGCCTGCTGCATGTTGTTTGCGATGGCGATCGAATAGAACTCGCCTTGGCTGTCGTCGCCGCGCAGGATGCAGCTGGGATACTTCCACGTCACGGCGCTGCCGGTCTCGACTTGCGTCCACATCACCTTGGCACGGTCGCCGCGGCAATCGGCACGCTTGGTAACAAAGTTGTAGATGCCGCCCTTGCCGTTTTCATCGCCCGGATACCAGTTCTGAACAGTCGAGTATTTCACCTCGGCATCTTCCTCGACAATGATCTCGACGACAGCCGCGTGCAGCTGGCTTTCGTCGCGCTGGGGCGCGGTGCAGCCCTCAAGGTAGCTGACATAACTGCCCTTGTCGGCGATGATCAGCGTGCGCTCGAACTGGCCGGTGTTCTCGGCATTGATGCGGAAATAAGTGCTCAGCTCCATCGGGCAGCGCACGCCGGGCGGCACATAGACGAACGAGCCGTCCGAGAAGACCGCCGAATTGAGCGTTGCATAGAAATTGTCATTCACCGGCACGACCGAGCCGAGGTATTTCTTGACCAGTTCGGGGTGCTCGCGAATGGCCTCGGAGATCGAACAGAAGATCACACCAGCCTCGCGCAGCTCCTTCTGGAATGTCGTGCCGACCGAGACACTGTCAAACACCGCGTCCACAGCCACCTTGCGGGCCTCGGCAGGCATTTCGCCCGCGCCCTCGACACCGGCCAGAACAGCCTGCTCCTTCAGCGGGATACCCAGCTTGCTGTAGGTTGCAAGCAACTTGGGATCGACTTCGTCCAGCGACTTCGGCTTGACCATCATCGACTTGGGACGCGCGTAATAATACTGGTTCTGAAAGTCGATCTCGGGATAATCGACCATCGCCCAGGTCGGCTCCTTCTTGGTCAGCCATGTCTCATAGGCGCCCAGACGCCAGTCGGTCATCCAGCTGGGCTCCTCGTTCTTCTCCGAGATCAGCTTCACGATATCGGGTGTCAGGCCCTTCGGCGCGTATTCCATCTCGATATCGGTCGACCAGCCATGCTTGTAGGCACCGCCGACTTCGCGGACACGGTCCACCGTCTCCTGATCTACGCCCTCCTTGGCCACGTCCTTGTGGGCCGCGGTCGCCTTCGGTGCATCATCAAGTACTGTCATGTCATCGTCTCCCCGTCTCAAAATTCAAAGCGCACCCGTCCGGGCGCGATGTTTGTCCAGATGCGCAAGCCAGACCTCGGCAAAACGCGCAACCTCTTCTTCCGTCGTCTGCGGCCCAAGTGACACGCGAATGGCGCATGCCGCCTCATCCTCGCCATGACCCATCGCCCGAAGCACGGCGCTTGCCCTGACCTTCCCGCTCGAACAGGCCGATCCCGCCGATACGGCAAACCCCGCAAGGTCCATCGCCATCACTTGCGTCTCGCCCTTCCAGCCCGGCGTCAGCATGCATGAGGTGTTGGGCAGGCGCGCAGAGCCTTTCCCGACAAAAATAGTCTTATTCCCAGCGGCTGCAATGGTCTTTTCTAGAATGTTTCTAAGTTTCTCGACACGCGCCATCGCGCCGTCCGCCAAATCACGTGCCGCCGCCTCGGCTGCCGCGCCGAATCCGGCGATGCCAATGATGTTTTCCGTGCCCGAGCGGCGCCCCATTTCCTGCCCGCCGCCCTTGATCTGCGCGGGCACATCCGTGCCGCGCCGCACCACCAGCGCGCCGATGCCTTTCGGCCCGCCCAGCTTGTGCGCCGAGATCAGCGCCATTTGCGCCCCGCTCCAGTTGAAGGCAAGCGGCAGCTTTCCAAAGGCCTGGGTCATGTCACTGACGGCCAGCCCATCCGGCAGCGATTGAACGATGCCGGTCTCGGAATTGGCCAACTGCACCGCGCTCTGCGCCGGATCGGGCGCATGCACCATACCCTCGCGCGACACTTCCAAAGCGCCATCCGTCCAGGCGGCCACGGCCTCATGCTCCACCGCCGCGCCGCTGAGCGCGCGCCCCGCGCAGGCCAGCGCCGCGGCCTCCGTTGCGCCGGACGTAAAGATCACATCGGCCCCATCCGCGCCCATGGCGGCTGCCACCTGTGCCCGCGCGCGCTCGACAAGCCCCTTGGCCGCGCGACCTTCGGAATGCACACTGGATGGATTGCCCATCACATCCATCGCGGCAATCATCGCCTCCCGCGCCTCAGCTCGCAGCGGTGCGGTCGCATTGTAATCGAGATAAACCCGCCGCTTCATTGCGCCCTGCTTTCATTGTTCCAAAAATACTCGCGCCGCAGGCGTCCGAACGGCAGCCACCAGACCGCGGCCCCGTCTTTGAGGCGCGCCCTCATTCCTCGTCCACGACGGCAAATAGCGACGGCACGGCCGGACAGGGCGCAAGGGTGTTGCTGACCACATCGCTCAGCCGCGTCTGGTGCAGATAGACGTAAACCTGCGCGCTGAGCCCCTCCCAGAGCCGGTTGGTCATCGACTGCGCGCGACTGCCCGAGGCGCCGCCAGAGGCGCCTGCCCCCTTGTGCATCGCATCCACCGTCTCATCCACGGCCGCCAGAATCTCGGACACGCGGATCTCTGAGGTGGGCCGCGCGAGGCGATAGCCGCCGCCCGGACCACGGACGGACGTCACCAGATCCGCGCGCCGCAGCTTGACGAAAAGCTGCTCGAGATAAGGCAGCGATATGCTCTGGCGGCGAGACACCTCGCCCAAAGTGACCAGCGTGCCCTCCGGCTGAAGCGCGATATCCGACAGCGCGACCATCGCGTAGCGCCCCTTGGTGCTCAGTTTCATGACGCTCCCTCCTCCGGGTGGCCTTCGAAGACATTGACCTTGAACGCGCCTGCGCTTATCACGCGCCAAGCCCGTCCGGTCGTCCGGCGATGCGCATCCCTGCGACTGGCCGATACTTTAGAATGGTTCTAAGGCGCGCAGGCACTCCCGTCAACGGAGATTGCCACGCCCCCGCGATCCGCGCAGCAAGGAACGCTGAATGCCCGAGGTTATCTTTCCCGGCCCCGAAGGCCGTCTCGAAGGCCGCTATCACCCGCAAAAGGAAAAGGACGCACCGATCGCCATCGTGCTGCATCCGCATCCGCAATTTGGCGGGACGATGAACAACAAGGTTGTCTACAACCTGCACTACGCCTTCTACCGGATGGGCTTTACCGTCCTGCGCTTCAACTTTCGCGGTGTCGGGCGTTCTCAGGGCGAATACGACCAGGGCGTGGGCGAGCTGAGCGATGCTGCCTCGGCGCTTGATTACCTGCAAAGCATGAACGCCAATTCCAAGCATTGCTGGGTCGCGGGCTTCTCATTCGGCGCATGGATCGGGATGCAGCTCCTGATGCGCCGCCCTGAAATCACCGGCTTCATCAGCGTATCGCCCCCGGCGAACATGTATGATTTTTCCTTCCTCGCACCCTGCCCCTCTTCGGGCCTCATCATCAACGGCGCGGCAGACCGCGTGGCGCCCCCTGCCGACACGGTCGCCCTCGTGAACAAGCTGCACGACCAGCAGGGCATCACCGTCCAGCACGACGAGGTCGAGGGTGCCGGACATTTCTTTGAGGATCCGCATATGGATCCGATGATCGAAACGGTCACCGCCTACGTCAAGCGCCGTCTGACCGAAGGCACGCGCTAGGCCATGGGCGTCGCCGAGGATCTGGCCGACCAGTTGGCCATCGATGCGCTGAAGGCCGAAGAGATCACCGGCGACGACCGCATCGTCGACGAGCTTGCGGCCATGATGGGCGCGACCTCGCAAACGGCCGAAGAAGCCTTCCTGACCGCCGTGCGCGTGCGCCGCGCCAATGCCAAGGCGCGCAAGATGCTGACCGAGCGACTGCGCGCCTTCAAGGCAGCCCAGGAGGGTCAGACGCAATCCGAATGAGCGCCTGCGGCGTGCTGGTTTTTTTTGATTGGCGCACTCTGCACGGGATTTGCGTTGGCCGATGGCCTCTGAGAGCTGCACCGCCGGAGCCTCCGGCGGGGATACTTGAGGCAAGAAGAAACACTGCCGATGGAAAGTGAGGCAGGGCCGGTCTGATCCGGCCTATTTTCTATTTGGCGGCCTTGGTTTTGTTCACGGTTTTGTTCACGGCCTTTTGCGCGAGGTCGCGGGCGATGGCGAAAGCGCCCTTGATCTTGTCGCTGTCCTTGGCCCAATCGCGGCGCACGATGATCTTGTTATCCTTGATCTTGGCCAACCCGTTCTGATCCTTGATGAATTCGACCAGCCCTTCGGGTGAGACGAATTTGTCGTTGTGGAACTGGATCGTCGCCCCCTTGGGGCCGCCGTCCAGCTTGGCAATGCCAGCCTTGCGACACATGCCCTTGATGCGCACGACGAGGATGAGCGTGTTGACCTCTTTGGGGAGCGGCCCGAAGCGGTCGATCAACTCGGCGGCGAAACCTTCCAGCTCGACCTTGGTGTCGAGGCTGCTGAGGCGGCGATAGAGACCAAGACGCACGTCGAGATCGGGGACATACGTCTCGGGGATGAGAACCGGCACGCCCAGATTGATCTGCGGCGCCCATTGGCCGTCATCGGAAAGCACGCCATCGGTATCGCCCGCCTTGATCTTGGCCACCGCTTCTTCCAGCATGGATTGGTAGAGTTCATAGCCGACATCGCGCATCTGGCCCGATTGCTCTTCGCCCAGAAGGTTGCCGGCGCCGCGGATATCGAGATCCTGCGAGGCCAGTGTGAAGCCTGCGCCGAGCGTGTCGAGACTGCCCAGAACGCGCAGACGCTTTTCTGCAGCGGGGGTCAGTTTCAGGCGCGGCTTGGTCGTGAGGTAGGCGTAGGCCCGCGTCTTGGAGCGCCC
Source organism: Roseovarius sp. D0-M9 (assembly GCF_037083805.1). Taxonomy (NCBI): domain Bacteria; kingdom Pseudomonadati; phylum Pseudomonadota; class Alphaproteobacteria; order Rhodobacterales; family Roseobacteraceae; genus Roseovarius; species Roseovarius sp. D0-M9. Next base: position 86,447 of record NZ_JBAPKZ010000011.1, read on the forward strand.
GACCCGGCCGCGGATCTGGTAGAGTTGGCTGAGGCCGAACATATCGGCCCGGTGAATGATCATCGTGTTGGCCGTCGGAATATCGAGGCCCGATTCGACGATGGTCGTCGCGAGCAGCACGTCATACTTTCCGTCGTAGAAGGCGTTCATGCGCGTATCGAGCTCGCCCGCCGCCATCTGGCCATGGGCGACGACATAGCTGACCTCTGGCACCTCATTGTCCAGAAATGCCTCGATTTCCGAGACATCCGAGATACGCGGCACGACGAAGAAGCTTTGACCACCGCGATAATGCTCGCGCAAGAGGGCCTCGCGGATGGTGACGGTGTCAAACTCGCTGACGTAGGTGCGAATCGACAGCCGATCCACCGGAGGCGTACCGATGATACTGAGGTCGCGCACACCCGAAAGGCTGAGCTGCAGCGTGCGCGGGATCGGCGTGGCCGTGAGGGTCAATACATGCACGTCGCTGCGCAGCGCCTTGAGACGTTCCTTGTGCGCGACGCCGAAGCGCTGCTCTTCGTCGATGATGAGCAGGCCCAGATTCTGAAAGCGCACGCCTTTGGCCAAAAGCGCATGGGTGCCGACGACGATGTCGACCTGCCCCTTGCCCAGCCCGTCCCTCGTCGCTGCCGCATCCTTGGCGCTGACAAATCGCGACAGGGGGCGCACGTTGATGGGAAAGCCGCGGAAGCGCTCGGCAAAGCTCTGGTAGTGCTGGCGGGCAAGCAGGGTCGTCGGCGCGATCACGGCCACCTGCATGCCCGACATCGCGGCGGCAAAGGCGGCACGCATGGCCACCTCGGTTTTGCCAAAGCCGACATCGCCGCAGATGAGGCGGTCCATCGGGGTGCCCGCCTGAAGATCGACCATAACGTCCTCGATCGCGCGCAGCTGATCGTCCGTTTCCTCGTATGGGAAGCGGGCCGAGAATTCCTCCCACGCGTGGTGCTCGGGCTCGAGCACGGGGGCCTTGCGCAGCGCACGCTCGGCCGCGATGCGGATCAGGCGGTCCGCCATCTCGCGGATGCGTTCCTTGAGCTTGGCCTTCTTGGCCTGCCACGCCCCGCCGCCCAGCTTGTCCAGCAGCCCCTCTTCGTGGCCATAGCGGCTGAGCAGTTCGACATTCTCGACCGGCAGGTAGAGCTTGGACGCCTCGGCATATTCCAGCACGATACATTCATGCGCCGCGCCAAGCGCGCTGACGACCTCGAGGCCCAGATACCGACCGATGCCGAAATCGACATGGACGATCAGATCGCCGGGGGTCAGGCTGTTGGCCTCGCTCAGAAAATTCTCGGCGCGGCGGCGGCGTTTGGGGGCGCGGATCAGGCGGTCGCCAAGAATGTCCTGCTCGGCGATGACCGTTAGGTGGGATGTGCCCACAGGCCCCTCGAAGCCTGCATCAAGGCCCCAGACGGCCAGATGAAGTCCCGTTTTTCCAATCCGCTCGGCCGAAGTGACGGTGACGGGGCCAATCAGCCCCTCATCTTCCAACAGGCCCTCCATCCGCTCGCGCGCGCCCTCGGAGTAGCTGGCCAGCAGGACGGGGCCTTTGGTCATCCTCGCGTCAATATGATCCTTCAAGGCACCGAAAAGGCTTATTTTCTCCTGTTGGCGTTCGGGAGCAAAATTTCGTCCGATGCGCCCGCCTGCATCCGTCACGCCCGCGCCCGTGGCCTGCGGCAGCGCCCGCAGTTGCACGGCGCGGTGCGGCGCGATCGCCTCATCCCATGCTGCATCGTCTAGGTATAGAAGGCCCGGCTGCACCGGCTTGTAGACGCTGTCGCCGCGCCCCTTTGCGGTCATGGCGTGGCGGCGCGCCTCGTATTGGTCGACGATGCTGTCCCAGCGCGCGGCCCGCGCCGGCGTGATGCCATCATCCATGAGGACAGGCGCGTCCGGCAGATAGTCGAACACCGTTTCCAGCGTCTCGTGAAAGAAGGGCAGCCAATGCTCGGCTCCCTGTGCCTTGCGCCCGGCGCTGATCGCCTCGTAAAGCGGATCGTCCGTGCCCGCCGAGCCAAATTCGATCCGGTAATTCTGGCGAAAGCGCATGACCGCCGCCTCGTCGAGGATCACTTCCGAGACGGGCGCCAGCTCGATCATCTCCAGCTTTTCCGTGGTGCGCTGGGTGACCGGATCGAAATGACGCGCGCCATCCAGAACATCGCCAAAGAGATCGAGGCGCACGGGGCCGCCATCCTCGGTGCTGCCGGTGTTCGAGCTGCGCGGGGGGTAGATGTCGATGATGCCGCCCCGCACGGCGTAATCGCCCGGCTCGGTCACGGTCGGGGTCTGGCTGAATCCCATGCGCACCAGAAAGGCGCGCAGCGCTGCCTCGTCGATGCGCTGGCCGACCTTTGCAGTAAATGCCGACCCCGCCAGCACCTTGCGCGCCGGGATGCGCTGCATTGCCGCGCTCAGCGTGGTGAGCAGGATAAATTGCGACGGCATCCCGTGCGCCAGCCCCGCCAGCGTCGCCATGCGCGCGGCCGAGATGTCGGGATTGGGCGACACGCGATCGAAGGGCAGACAATCCCACGCCGGAAACTGAACGACTGGCATACCGGGTGCGAAGAACGCCAGCGAGGAGGACATGGCCGCCATCCGCTTGTCGTCGCGGGCAATGTGGATCACCGGGCCGGAGGCGCGCTGAACCTCGTCCAGCACGAGACGCGCATCAAAGCCTTCAGGCGCGCCTGCGACGGTGATCGTTTTGGATTGAATTTGAATGGTCATATCATCATTGCTGCCTGTAGTGCGGGGCACCTGCCCCGGCCTCGCGCGCCGCGCCCCTCATGCCATCAGCCAAGGATCGACGATGTCATGTTCTGATACATGCCCCAGATGGCGGTGCAAAAGATCGAGATCATACCGATCACCTGAACCAGCAACCGGTGACGATTGAACTTGGAGATCAGCGCATCGCCGGTCAGCCCCTGCGCGTCGATCTGAGTGGCAGTGCGCACTGAAAGGATCCAGACCAGCGACATGGGCATCAGCATCAGGAAGACCGCCTGCGCAAATTCACGTCCATAGACCCAGCCTAGGAGCAGCGCACCCGTCAGCAGGAAGAAGATCAGCCCCGTCGACAGCAGGCCCGACTCGCGCACGATGTAGAGGATACGGCGGCTGTTGATCGAGGCCAGATGATTCATGTCGTCGATCGCCTGCGGATGGCCCTTGCGCGCCCGCGTGATCATGTCCCACGGCACGCCCAGCAGATAATGGCTGGCAGATGACCACAAGACCGCCAGCGCGATCCAGAACCAAAGGTTGCTGAAACTGCGCATGTCGATCAATTCGAAAACGGTTGAATACCAGTCCACGCCTGCTCCGTCTTGCCAAGTTCGGCCCCTCTTAATGGGTTTGGCCACAAACCGGAAGCGCCCGTTTTCTACCGCGTCAAAGCGCCCCCACGGGGGCAGCGCGGCGGCTTTGAGGCGGTATGCCCGACCCCGACCTGCCGTCTTGAGGTCTTGAGGTCTTGAGGTCTTGAGGTCTTGAGATGGCGCGTCATACGTGCAACCTACCACGCAACATATTCCGAGCCAGGTCATGCCCATGCAGCCCATCCAAGCCCCGTTTCCCGCCGCCCGCGCGCGCCGTATGCGCCGCACGCCCGGCCTGCGCGCGCTGAGCGCCGAAAATTCGCTGTCGGTGGGTGACCTGATCTGGCCGATCTTCGTCCGCGATGGCGAGAACGTCGAAGAGCCGGTCGCCTCGATGCCCGGGGTCAATCGTCTCAGCGTCGACCGCGTCGTGCTGGCCGCGCGCGAGGCTGCGGATCTCGGCATCCCAGCGATCTGCCTTTTTCCCTATACAGGCCCCGAGAAGCGCACCGAAGACTGCGCCGAGGCATGGAACCCCGACAATCTGAGCAACCGCGCCACACGCGCCATCAAGGCGGAGGTCCCCGAGATCGCCGTGATGACCGATGTCGCGCTCGACCCCTATTCCGACAGCGGGCACGACGGCTTCGTGCGCGGCGGAATCATCGTCAACGACGAGACGGTCGAGGCACTGGTGAAACAGGCGCTTGCGCAGGCCGAGGCAGGCGTCGATATCATCGGCCCCTCGGACATGATGGACGGGCGCATCGGCGCGATCCGCAGCGCGCTTGAGGCGGCGGGACATAGCGACGTGATCCTGCTGAGCTATGCCGCGAAATTCGCCAGCGCCTTTTACGGGCCGTTCCGCGATGCGGTGGGCGCGTCGGGCGCGCTCAAGGGCGACAAGCGGACCTACCAGATCGATCCTGCCAATGCGGACGAGGCGATGCGCATGATTGCCCGCGATCTGACCGAGGGCGCCGATGCCATCATGGTCAAGCCGGGCATGCCCTATCTGGATATCTGTCGCCGGGCCAAGGACACCTTCGGCGCGCCGACCTACGCCTATCAGGTCAGCGGCGAATACGCGATGATCGCAGCCGCAGCGCAGAACGGCTGGATCGACGGGGAGCGCGCCATGACCGAGAGTCTGATGGCCTTCAAACGGTCCGGTTGCGATGGCATCTTGACATACTTCGCGCCCACCATGGCGCGCCTGCTGCGCTAGGCGGCGCCTTGCCCCGCGCGATAATTTGCCCATCTTGCGCGCGCGCGCGTGACAATGCGCGGCGCTCCGCCTATAGTTTTGCCAGATCGGCCATCAAAAGGCCGGCGACATTCAGGCAACGGACAGGCATAAATCCATGAGCATTCTCACCAGACGCGGCTTCACCCTGGGCGCGCTCGGCAGCGCCGGGCTTATGACAGCTGCCTGTGGCAACGGCATCGGCAGCCGCGGGCCTCAGGAAATCGATGCGCGCGTTGATACCACCGTGCGCTATCTCTACGACAGCTACCCCGGCACGCAGACGCTCTCCGAAAAAGCGGCCGGCATGCTGGTTATGCCGCTCATCACCGAGGCCAGCCTCGGATTTGGCGGTGGCTATGGGCGCGGGGCATTGCAGATCGACGGTCAGACCGTCGATTACTATTCGGCCACCAAGGGCAGTGTCGGCCTACAGATCGGCGCGCAGCAGTTTGCCCATGTGCTGTTCTTCATGACCGGCGCGGCGCTTGCCAGCTTCCGGCGCTCTTCGGGCTGGGCCGCAGGCGCGGATATCGAATACGTCTTCAAGGACACCGCCGAGAACCTGCGGGCCGAGACGACCACATCGATCTCGCCGGTGATCGCCGTGGTCTTTGGTCAGGCGGGCCTGATGGCGGGCGCCTCGCTGGAAGGCATGAAATACACGCGCATCATTCCATGAATGCCGCGCGCCGGGGGCGCAGACCTCCCCCGGCGCGCACCGCATCAATGCAGGGTGAATTCACCCGTAACGTTGCGCCATTCACCCGGCGAGATCATCTTGCGGTGGGTGAAACGCACCGAATGCAGCGGGCCGTCAATCTCGCGCTGCCAGAATTCGACGAACTGAAACAGACGCGGATGATCGGGGGCGATATCGTAATCCTGCCAGACGTAACTGTTCAAAACGTGGACATAATCGGGAAACCCGTAAAAGAATTCTGCGGTGGTAAGCCCATACCCTTTCAGCATCATTTCCGTCTCGGTCATCGGCATTTTCCATGCTCCTTGCTTGGCTGGAGCGCCGCGCCTTCGACTTGAAACATCAGGAATGGCTTGGCGCGCGCATCGTTCGTCGTTTGCACTGCGCTCCGCCGAAATCCGCGATCAGGCTCTTCGGCGAAACGCCTTGCTGGAATCATCATGCCTCAGGAAAATTACTTTTCAACAAAAACAAGTTGTTAGCAGGCCCGCCGCATGGCTGCCAAATGCCGTGACCATGCGCCATTGCACCCTGTAACGGCGCGGTGATATACCTTTTGCGACAGCATTTAGTTTGACGCGACAGGATGGGCTCCGACTTGACCGATACGCCGCAACCCCCCGAAGACATGGAAGAAAACCGTCCCGAGCGTCCGCCATACGATGGCCCGCGCGTCTCGATCACGGACGAGATGAAGACGTCCTATCTGGACTATGCCATGTCGGTTATCGTCAGCCGCGCGATCCCCGATTTGCGCGACGGGCTGAAGCCTGTGCATCGCCGGATCCTCTATGCGATGTTCGAGGGCGGCAACACACACGACAAACCCTATCGCAAATCGGCGCGCGCGGTCGGCGACGTGATGGGTAAATACCACCCGCACGGCGATAGCGCGATCTACGACGCGCTGGTGCGGATGGCGCAGGACTTCTCGATGTCGCTGCCGCTGCTCGATGGTCAGGGCAACTTCGGCTCGATGGACGGAGATAACGCGGCCGCAATGCGCTATACCGAGGTGCGCATGGACAAGCCTGCGGCCTATATCCTCGCCGATATCGACAAGGATACCGTCAATTTCCAGGACAATTACGATGGCAAGGACCGCGAGCCCACAGTTCTGCCCGCGCGCTTTCCCAACATGCTGGTCAATGGTGCGGGCGGTATTGCCGTCGGTATGGCGACCAACATCCCCCCGCATAACCTGGGTGAGGTGATTGACGCCACGCTTGCCCTGATCGAGGAGCCGGACCTGTCCAGCGAGGACCTGATCGAATATGTGCCCGGACCCGACTTTCCGACCGGGGGCATCATGCTGGGCCGCTCGGGCGCGCGGAAGGCGTATCTGGAGGGGCGCGGCAGCGTCATCGTGCGCGCCAAGACCCGCACCGAGGAAATCCGCAAGGATCGCTGGGCGATCATCATCGACGAGATCCCTTACCAGGTGAACAAGGCCACCATGATCGAGCGCATCGCCGAGGCCGCCCGCGAAAAGCGGATCGAGGGCATCGCGCATGTGCAGGACGAAAGCGACCGCAACGGCGTGCGCGTGGTGGTCGAGCTGAAGCGTGACGCGACCGCCGAAGTCGTGCTGAACCAGCTGTTCCGCTTTACGCCCATGCAGACGTATTTCGGCTGCAACATGCTGGCCCTCAATGGCGGGAGGCCCGAGCAGTTGACGCTGCGCCGCTTCCTGACCTCCTTCATCGACTTCCGCGAGGATGTCGTCGCGCGCCGCACCGCCTATGAGTTGCGCAAGGCGCGCGAGCGCAGTCACATCCTTTGCGGTCTGGCCGTTGCAGTCAGCAATGTGGACGAGGTGGTGGCCACCATCCGCGCCTCTGCCGATGCCGCCGATGCGCGCGCCAAGCTGATGGAGCGTCGCTGGCCTGCGGGCGATATCCTTGAATATATCGCGCTGATCGACGACCCGACCCATACGGCCAATGACGACGGCACCTACAACCTCAGCGAGGCGCAGGCCCGTGCCATTCTGGAACTGCGCCTTCAGCGCCTGACCCAGCTTGGCGTTAAGGAAGTCACGGACGAGCTTCAGGAGCTGGCCGGCAAGATCAAGGAATACCTCGCCATTCTCGCCAGCCGCGAGCGGATCATGCAGATCATCGCCGATGAGCTGACCGAGGTGCGTAACCTTTTTGCCGTGCCCCGTCGCACCCAGATCGTCGACTGGTCCGGTGACATGGACGACGAGGACCTGATCGAGCGTGAGGACATGGTCGTCACCGTCACCTCCGGCGGCTATATCAAGCGCACCGCGTTGGCCGACTTCCGCAGCCAGAAGCGTGGCGGCAAGGGCGTGGGCGGCATGGCGACCAAGGACGAGGATGTGGTCACCACCCTCTTCGTCGCCAATACCCATACGCAGCTGCTCTTCTTCACGACCGATGGCATGGTCTACAAACTCAAGACATGGCGTCTGCCGCAAGGGGGCCGCACATCCAAAGGCAAGGCGATCGTCAATATCCTGCCGATCCCCACCGGCGTCTCCATCGCCGCCATCATGCCGGTCGACCGGGAAGAGGCGGAATGGGACGATTTGCAGGTGGTCTTTGCCACCTCAGCAGGCACCGTGCGCCGCAACAAGCTGTCGGATTTCACCAACGTCCGTTCGAACGGCAAGATTGCCATGCGCTTCGAGGAGGAGAACGCCGGGATCACGCTGATCAACGCGCGCATCGCCTCCAATGATGACGATGTGATGCTGGTGACCTCATCGGGCCGCGCCATACGCTTTCCGGCCACTGATGTGCGCGTCTTCAACAGCCGTGCGTCGCTGGGCGTGCGGGGCATCCGTCTGACGGGCGACGACTCTGTCGTCTCCATGTCCATCATTCCGCATTTCGATGCCTCCTCGGACGAGCGTGCCGCCTATCTCAAGATGCGCCGTGCGATGGCTGGTCTGACCGATGAGGAACTGGAGGCCGCCGATGACGAGGGTGATGCAAACGCCGACATCAGCCAGGAGCGTTATGCAGAAATGGCGGCGGCCGAAACACTGCTTCTGACCATTACGGCGCAGGGCGCGGGCAAGCTCAGCTCGAGCCACGACTACCCCGTGCGCGGGCGCGGCGGCATGGGCGTGGCGGCGATGGACAAGGCAATGCGCGGCGGTGCGCTCGTCGCATCCTTTCCGGTGACACTGGAGGATCAGATCATGCTGGCCACCTCCAAGGGCCAGTCGATCCGAGTGCCGGTGCAGGGCATTTCCTTCCGCTCGCGCAGCGCAGGCGGGGTCAAGGTCTTCAACACCGGAAAGAATGAGATCGTCGTCAGCGTGGCCTGGATCGCAGAACAACCCGAGGATGAAGACGGAGCGCCGGACATCGCGGCGGACGGGGCCGCGCCCGGCGCCGAATGAGCCGGCCCGGTCGTGGCACGATCCTGATCGCGGGGCTGACCAGCGCCGCGATCCTTGCCGTTTCGGGCATTGCCGTCTGGCGCCATCTGGGCGGCGCAGCCGGCGACACCCCGGCGCAACGCAGCGCCGTGATCGCGCCCATTGCGGAGGTGCTCGATGCGGCGCGCGATCATTCTGACAGATGTGCCGCTGAATTTTCGGCCCTGATCACAGCCGCCAGCGCGACCGACGACGCCATGGCCCGGCTGGAGAGTTGTGGCGAGACGGCCCGCGCGCTGGCCGAGCGCGGCTACGTCTCCCTCGATACCGTGCCCCAAGCGGGCGAGGCACCCGATAGCACATCGCCGCGCCGCGCTGAATATCTCGACGCGACTGGATCGCTGCTGAGCATGTATGAACTGCAAGGCGATGATTTCGACGTGGTCTATGACATGATGGCGCGCGCACGCGCCACGGGCGCGACCCTTTCGTCCCTCTCCGCAGATGCAGGGCATGTACTCAACAGCGGTGCACCCGACGTGGAGGCCGCGCGCAAGGAGGCTACCCGCGCCGAGGCGGCCTATCGCAAGGGCGGCTGACGCGCTTCACCCCGCAGGATAAAGCGCGCCGAATTTCTGCTCGAGATAGCGCATCAGCGGCGCCTCGGACGGTTCGAACCCGCAGGCACGCGTGATCAATTCGCGCGGAGTATAAAGCCCGCCGTGCTGCTGCACATTCTCGCGCAGCCAGCCCATCGCGCTGCTCATGTCGCCCTGCGCCAACTGGCTATCGAGATCCGGCACGGCCTTATGCAATGCTTCGGCCAGACAGCCCGCATAGACATTGCCGAGGCTGTAGGTCGGGAAGTAACCAAAGAGGCCGACCGACCAATGCACATCCTGCAAACAGCCCTGCGACGCGCGCGGCACCTCATAGCCGAAATCCCGCAAGAAGCGCGCGTTCCATGCCTCTTCCAGATCGCCGGGCGCCAGATCGCCTGACACCAGCGCTCGCTCCAGATCAAAGCGCATCAGGATATGGAGGTTGTATTGCACCTCATCGGCCTCGGTGCGGATGTATCCGCGGTGCAGGCTGTTGACCGCCGCGTAAAACGCGTCCTCGCCGTCAATGCCGAAATCCCCGAAAGCGTCCGTCATCTGCCCATAGAGCCAGCCGGTAAAGGCGCGGCTGCGCCCCAGCTGGTTCTCGACGATGCGGCTCTGACTTTCATGGACGCCCATCGAGACCCCGGCGCCAAGGGGCGTCAGCGCATAGGCCGGATCAATGGACTGCTCGTAGATCGCATGTCCGGCCTCATGCATGGTCGAATAGATGCAGTTGAAGGGATCATCGTCACTGGTGCGCGTCGTGATCCGCACATCATCCCCTGACCCGCTGGAGAAAGGATGCACCGCCTTGTCGATGCGCCCCCGCGCCATGTCATAGCCGCACACACGCGCCAACTGCCGCGCAAGACGCATCTGCGTCTGAACATCGAATGCCCCTGACACCTTTGGCGCAGCGGCCCCGCCCAAGGCAGACTCCCGCAGGGCGATCAGGCCGGGGCGCAGCGCGCCGAACATCGCATCGAGGTCGGCGGCCTTTGCCCCCGGCTCGTAGTCGTCCAGCATCGCATCATAGACATCGCCGCCATCGGCCAGCGCGGCCCCCTCCTCGAGGCGCAAGGCGACCACTTCGGCCAGGACCGGCGCGAAGGCCGCAAAATCGTCTGCCGCGCGCGCCTCGGCCCAACGGCCCTGACTGAGCGCTGTCAGCCGGGCCAAAGCCGATGCCAGTTCCGAGGGCACACGCTGCGTACGCTCGTAGCTGCGGCGGATATGGCGGAGCTGCGCCTCGCCGGCCTGATCCAGCGCCTCGCCACTTGCCGCCTCGAGCCAGTCGCCAACCCGCGGATCAATGCGCCGCGCATGCAGCACCTCGCTCAGGGCCCCCGCCTCTTCCGAGCGCTGCGCGGCAGCGCCGCGCGGCATCATCGTCTCTCGGTCCCAGCTGAGCCGTCCGGCCACCTGCGCCAATGCCTCGGTCTGGCGCTGATACGTCATCAGCTCTTCAAACGCGCCCATGTTTAGATCCTCTTACAGATTGTGCCTGCGGATAGCCCGCATGGAAACGCGCCCGAATGATGAGTACCCAGAGGATGACCGCCAGGAACTGGTGCAGGATCGCGACTTCCCACGGGGCTGCCAGAACCACCGTCACGATGCCCAAGGCAATCTGCGCAACGACGGCAACAAAGGCCAGCGTGAAGGCACGCTGCGTCGCGACATGCGCGCTGCGCCGACCGCGGATGAGCGCCATCACCGAAAAGGCCAGGAGCGCATAGCCCGTCATGCGGTGCATGAATTGCACCGTTCCCGGATTTTCAAAGAAATTCCGCCACCATGGCTCGAACTGCATCATTTGCTGGGGCCAAAGGCCGCCGCCCATCAGTGGCCATTCGGTATAGGTACGTCCCGCATCGATACCGGCCACCAGCGCGCCAATGAGTATTTGAAGAACAGTGAAATGCATCCATCCTGTGCCAAGGGCAAAGAGCTTGCCCTCACGCGCGCGCCGGGCCTGCATGATCTCGCGCTCGGGGCGCGATAACAGCAGCGCATACCATGTGATCAGGCCAAGGATGACGAAGGCGAGGCCCAGATGCGTCGCCAGCCGGTAAGAGGCCACGTCCAACCGTCCATCGCCGAGGCCGGAATGCACCATCCACCAGCCCACAGCGCCCTGCGCGCCGCCAAGCGCGCCCAAGAGCAACAGGCGCCGCGTCCAGCCCACCGGGATCTGCCGCGCCGCCAGGAAGCCGAAGAACCCGACAGCCCAGACAAGACCAATCACGCGGCCAAGCTGGCGATGTCCCCATTCCCACCAGTAGATCACCTTGAAGTCTTCAAGGCTCATCCAGTTGTTTTGCAGCTGAAATTCCGGGATCTGCTTGTAGAGGTCGAACTCTGCCTGCCAGTCAGCAGTGTTCAGGGGCGGGATCGCGCCCGTGAGCGGGCGCCACTCGGTTATCGAAAGGCCACTATCTGTCAGCCGGGTCAGGCCGCCGACAGCGATCATCACGACGACCAGCGCAAAGAGCGCCATCAGCCAAAGGCGGATGCCCCGCCGCGCGCCGCGCCGTCCCTCGTCGATCATACCGCCACGCGGCTTTGAATCTGGTTCCCCGCTGGCCCGAGCACCCGTTCCACCATCCGTATCGACATCCTGAAAAATGCTGCGTTTTTCAGCCATTTCCGGCGCTCCTCAAGTATTCTTCGCGGTGCAGATTAGTGCCCGCCCCCTGCCCCTTCAAGCGCCGCCGTCCCCGCGATGCTTCCAGCGGACCATCTGCCGCATGATGCCATGCAAAAGCCGCGTGTCGGCCTGTGTGAGGGGCATCCGGCTCCAGAAGTTGCGCAGCGTCTGCCGCATGCTGCCAGACTTGTGATCGGGATAGAAAAAGCCAGCCTCCTCCATCCGGTCCTCATAGTGGGCGGCCAAGGCTTCGATTTCGGTCTGGCTGGCCCATTCAGTGTTATGCATGTGAACGCGCGCCTCGGGCACGGCCGCGGCGGCGCGGCGCCACTCATAGGCGGTCAGCAAGACGCATTGCGCAAGGTTCAGGCTGGGGAAGTCTGGGTTCACCGGCACGGAAATGATCGCATTCGCGCGTACCACGTCCTCGTTTTCAAGGCCCGACCGCTCGGGGCCGAACATCACGGCCACCTTCTGGCCCGAGGCAATGCGGCGCGCGGCATCCTGCATTGCCCCCTCCGGGCTCAGCACCGGCTTGGTCAGCTCGCGCCCCCGGGCGGTCGTCGCATAGACATAGTGGCAATCCTCAAGCGCGGCCGGCAGATTCTCCACCAGTTGCGCCTCGTCCAGCAGGCGCCCCGCCCCGCTTGCCATCGCGCGGGCCGCAGGATTGGGCCAGCCATCGCGCGGCGCGACGACGCGCATCCGATCGAGCCCAAAATTCCACATCGCGCGCGCCGCCGCGCCGATATTCTCGCCCATCTGCGGGCGCACCAGCACAAAGGCGGGCTGGGGTGTGTCCGTGGGCATGGCAAGAACCTCTCAACTGGCGCCTGATACCGCGCTCCCCCCCGCTTGAAAAGGGCTGCGGCTTCATCTTGGTTGAAATACTCCCGCGCGGAGCGCGCCTGCCTTCCCAGCCCTGTGGCGCTGCCCGATCAGCTGCGCTATAGGGTGCGGCCAAGACAGACCGAAGGAGCGCGCCATGAGCGACCAAGAGCAGCCGCAGATCTACCTGATCACACCGCCCGAATTCGAGCTGAGCCAGTTCCCGGACCAGCTGGCCGCGGTGCTTGACGCGCATGAGGTCGCCTGCCTGCGCCTCGCGCTCGCCACCCATGACGAGGACCGCATCGCGCGCGCCGCCGATGCGTGCCGCGAGGTTGCGCATGCACGCGATGTCGCCGTCGTCCTGCAAAGCCACATCGGGCTGGCCGAGCGGCTTGGCCTTGATGGTGTCCACCTGACGGATGGCGCCCGTTCGGTGCGCAAGGCGCGTAAGGCGCTGGGGACCGATGCCATCGTCGGCGCCTATTGTGCCCAGACCCGGCACGAGGGGATCAGCGCAGGCGAGGCTGGCGCCGATTACATCGCCTTTGGCCCGGCGGGCGCCAGCCCTCTCGGTGACGGCGCGCAAGCCGAGGATGATCTGTTTCAGTGGTGGTCCGAGATGATCGAGATCCCGGTCGTTGCCGAAGGGGCGCTCGATGCCACGCGCATCGGCCAATTGGCGGCCTTGACCGATTTCGTCGGGATCGGTGACGAAATCTGGGGCTCAGAGGATCCCGCCGCCGCGCTTGGCGCGCTCATCCGCGCAATGGGCTGATCAGGCCTATCCGCGCCGCTCTGCCGGCATGCCCGTGCGCACGATCCTCTCGGCCTCCTGCGCCAGTGCCTTGCGGTTGGCGAAATCGGCCACTTTCAGCGGCGCATGATAGGTCAGCCGGGCGACACCCCCTCGGCGGGCCGTCAGCACGGCGGCAAAATGCGGTGCGAAATCCATATCTCCGAACCAGCCGTAAAACGCCGGATCCGCCCCCTTGGGGGCATCGTAAACGACAGTCACCGGCTGGATATGCGCCGCTTCACGCAGGCCGGGCGCAAAGAACGCCTCAAAGAGCGTCGCCTTGAACGCAAGAACGCGCAGCCCGTCGGTCGATGTGCCTTCGGGGAAAAACAACAGCGGGTGTCCCGCGCTCAGCCGCGCCCCCAGTGCGGCGGTCTGGGCCTGCGCCTCGCGCGCGGCGCGCCGGATGAAGAGCGTGCCCGCCGCGCGCGCCAAAAAGCCGATCACCGGCCACCCGGCGACCTCGGACTTCGAGATGAAAAACACCCGGTGGCGCGCGTTCAGCACGAAAATATCCAGCCAGGAGGCGTGATTGCCCACCACCGCGCCCGGCAGTGTCATGGGCTTTCCGTGCATTTCGGTTCGGATGCCCAGAACGAAAAGGCAGATGCGAAAGAAGGCTTGTACGACGTAGGGTGAAAAGGGACGTGCCTGGCCGTAAAACACCCGCTCAACCCCGCGCAGCAGCAGTTGCAAGGGCAAGAGCACGGCAAGGGTGCAGATCAATGCGATCATGCGCAGCGCGCCACTAAGGCGCCCTGCCCAGCTCCGCCGCGGCACAGGGATCATGTCGGGGCGCGGCCAGTTCGGAACGTTCACCCGCGGCCCCCGCCATAAAGCGCGCGGTGCCCCACGCTAAGCCGGGCCGTATCCATCATCAAGCAGACATCTACCGTGTTGAACTCATGGTCGATATAGGCCCCATCGCCGACATAGCCGCCAAGGCGCAGATACGCCTTGATCAGCGGCGGCACCTGTAGCATCGCCGCGCGCCGGTCGAGCGCGTCAGGCGCGATCAGGTTCATCGGCTGATGCACCAGCGAGCGCGCGCGCAACTCTGGCGGCGCAAGATACCGATGATGCAAAAGCGACAGGGGCGCCGCCAACGCGCCCGGATCGGTCCCGTGAAAGCTGGCCACACCAAAGAGAACCTCGATGCCGTGATCGGCGACATAGGCCGCCAGCCCCTGCCAAAGATGCAAGAGCGCTTGGCCGCCTCGGTAGCGCACGTCGACGCAGGAGCGCCCAAGCTCCAGCAATGGGCGACCGCTGCTGCGCAGCGCGCTCAGGTCATATTCACCCTCGGAATAGAATTGCCCGGCCCGTGCCGCCTGATCGGCGCGCAGCAGGCGATAGACACCGATCACCTGATCGGCCTCTTCCCCCGGCAGCGCGCGATCGAATAGCAGCAGATGATCGAACCACGCGTCGAACTGATCCACTTCAAGGGCAGCCTCGTGATCGACCATCGGTCCGCCGCCGCCCAGTTCCTCGACAAAGATGCGATAGCGCAACCGCTGTGCTGCGCGCACATCATCCGGACCGACCGCGAGGCGGACGTGGAAGTCGGGGTCTTTGCAGGGTCTGACCCCAGAGAGTGACCCGGATACAGACCCGGATCTGGTCACGGCTGACGGCATGGATCCTCGGCGGGGTTGCGTGGGCATTTTCGGTATCCTGTTCTACGGCTCGCGCAGCGCAATGGCAACAAAAGCCGCCGCACCTGCACAGCAGACGCGACTACACCTCAGGGTTGCGCAGATCCCTAGAGTGGTTAATCATTTCGTAACCATCATCGTGGATCAAAGACAGGCAGCAGCATCACGCGGCTGGTATCGACCACCACCTTTCCGGCATCAGGGAAATTCACAGTGACCTTGCCCCCCACGTTTGATTGCACCTGCCCGACGCCCCAATCGGGCTGGCTGGGTGCCTCCACTCGCATGCCGGGCTCCAGATACTCCGCAAAACCATTCACCTGCGTGCCTCGCTCGAAAGGATCCTCATGACCCAGCCTAACCGCAATCTCGGCGCGCTGATAGGCTCGCGTATCTGCCACGACCTCATCAGCCCCGTTGGTGCCATTTCCAACGGGCTCGAGCTTCTGGGCCTCGCTGGGGCGCCGGACGGACCCGAGATGGCCCTCGTCGCCGATAGCGCGGCCAATGCCAATGCGCGATTGTGCTTTTTTCGGGTGGCTTTCGGTCTTTCGTCTGACGGGCAGAGCATGCCTGAGCGCGAAATCTCCGGCATTCTCGCTGGCGTCTATACGGCCAAGACGCGCTGCGACTGGAGGGTGACAGGCGCCTTGCCGCGCAACATGGCGCAGGCGGCCTTCCTTGGTATCTTGTGCGCCGAGCAGGCGATTCCCTTTGGCGGCGAGATCCGCATCGAAGGAGACGCCGAGGGCCTGCGTGTGACCGCCCGAAGCGCGCGCGTGGACCCAAAGCCCGAGCATTGGAAATGGCTGACCGCGCCTGAGGCCTGCCATGCCAAAGATCTGGACGATCTGCCGGCCGCACAGGTGCAATTCGCCCTTCTTCCCAGCCTGCTGAGCGAGATGAACCGGCGCGCCGACGTGCAGATGAACGGCAGTGTCTCCCTCAGCTTCTAGGGGCGCACCACCCCGTCGCTGCTGACGAGATATTTGAAGCTTGTGAGCTGCGCCGCGCCGACAGGCCCGCGCGCATGCAGCTTGCCGGTGGCGATACCGATTTCGGCGCCCATGCCGAATTCGCCGCCGTCCGCGAACTGCGTTGAGCTGTTGTGCATCAGGATGGCGCTGTCGACCTGTGAAAAGAACGCCTGCACCGCAGCCGGATCCTCGGTAATGATGCAGTCGGTGTGATGCGAGCCGTGCTCTTCGATATGGCCGATGGCAAGACCCAGATCACCCACGACGCGCGCGGCTATAACGCTGTCCAGATATTCATGCCCCCAGTCGGCGTCGGTCGCAGGGACCGTGCCCTCGATCGCGCTCAACGCCGGATCGGCGCGCACCTCGACACCTGCCTCGATCAGGGCTCGCACCAGATCGCTGCCCAGTCCGCCCACCAGATCGCGGTGGATCAAGAGGCACTCGGCCGCGCCGCAGATGCCCGTGCGCCGGGTCTTGGAATTGAGCACGACGCGCATCGCCTTTTCCGCGTCGGCAGAGGCATCGACATAGATATGCACGATCCCCTCCAGATGGGCGAACACCGGCACGCGCGCCTCGCGCTGAACGAGGCCGACCAGTTCCTTGCCGCCGCGCGGCACGATCACGTCGATGCTGCCGGTCATGGTCAGCATCTCTTGCACGGCGGCGCGGTCGCGCGTGGGTACCAGCTGGATCGCCTCCTCGGGCAAGCCCGCCTCGCGCAATCCTTGTTTGAGACAGGCGTGGATGGCGCGGCTGCTATGATAGCTCTCGGAGCCGCCGCGCAAGATGCAGGCATTTCCGGCCTTGAGACAAAGCGCGCCCGCATCCGCCGTCACATTGGGGCGGCTCTCGTAAATGACACCGACAACGCCCAGCGGTGTGCGCACGCGCCGGATGTGGATGCCACTGGGCTGGCTCCATTCGGCCAGCACCTCGCCCACGGGATCGGTCTGATCCGCGATGGCGCGCAGACTGCCGGCAATGGCGCGGATGCGGCCCTCATCCAGCAGCAAGCGGTCGATCATCGCATCGCTCAGCCCCTTGTCGCGGGCCGCTGCCACATCCTTGGCGTTCGATTCTATGATCGCCGCGTGGCGCGCCCAGACGGCATCGGCGGCACTGCGCAGCGCCATGTCCTTGCGGTCTGCGTCAGTCACGGCCAATTCGGTCGCCGCGGCCCGGGCGCAGGCGCCGATGCGGGCCATAAGGGCGGGAATATCGACGGTGTCTGCCATGAGTGTCGCTCCTTGGCGGATAGAGTGAGGGCCGGTTTCGCAGCGGCGTCAGAATGCCATGTCGTCACGGTGAATCAGCGCAGCCCGCGCAGGATAGCCCAGAACAGCCTCGATGGCATCCGAGCGCAGGCCCTTGATGCGAGCGGCATCCGATGCGTCATACCGCGTGAGGCCGAGGCCAAGGATGGCGCCAGACTCGCTCATGATTTCAATGGCATCACCACGCTGAAAACTGCCCAAGACGCCCGTGACCCCGGCGGGCAAAAGGCTGCTGCCTCTTTCAATGGCGCGCGCGGCGCCCGCATCGACGGTGAGGCGGCCCTTGGCCTTCATTGCGCCGATCCACGCCTTGCGGCGCTGCTGAGGCGTGCCTTGGGCCGTGAACCATGTAGCATTCGCCCCCGCCTCCAGCGCGGCGAGTGGGCGCAGCACATCGCCTTGGGTGATCGCCATGTCACAGCCTGCGGCCATCGCCGCGCGGGCGGCCATCAGCTTGGTCTTCATCCCCCCCTTGCTGAGGCCCGAGACGGGATCGCCTGCCATCGCCTCGATCTCGGGGGTGATCGCATCGATCGTGTCATAGCGGTGCGCGCCCGCGTCCAGCGCAGGGTTGCCTGAATAGAAGCCGTCCACATCGCTGAGCAGGATCAGTTGATCCGCGCCCGCCGTCACTGCCACCTGCGCGGCCAGCCTGTCGTTGTCGCCATAGCGGATCTCGTCAGTGGCGACGGTGTCATTCTCATTGACGATGGGCACCGCGCCGAGGCGCAGCAACTGCTCCAGCGTTGCGCGGGTGTTGAGGTATCGCCGCCGATCCGCGCTATCCTCGAGCGTCAGCAGCACTTGCGCTGCGGTCAGCCCGCGTGCCGCCAGCGCAGCCTCATAGGCGCCCGCCAGCCGGATCTGACCCACCGAGGCGGCAGCCTGGCTTTGCTCCAGCGTCAGCGCCCCGGCGGGAAGATTCAGCGTGCCCCGCCCCAGCGCGATGGAGCCGGAGGAGACCAGCACCACATCCGTGCCCCGCGCCCGCAGCCGTGCGACATCATCGCACAAACCTTCGAGCCAGCCCGCGCGCAAAGCGCCCGTGCCGCGCTCGACCAGAAGAGCCGAGCCGATCTTGACGACAACGCGGCGCGCCTCGCTCAGGGCCGCCACGGCTCGGGCTCGTCTTCGCCGGCCTTGCGATGACGCAGGCGGTCATCGTCGATCTCGCTGCGCAAAGCGCGCAGGACATCCGTCACGCCATCGCCGGAAACGCCGGACATCGTCATGACGGGGCCACCTGATGCCTCCTCCAGCGCCGCCTTCGCCTCGGCCAGCGCGTCCGCATCTAGCGCGTCGATCTTGTTCAGGACGGTCAGCCGCGGCTTGGACGCCAGAGGGCCATCATAGGCCTCGATCTCGGTGATGATGGTCTGGTAATCCTCTGCCACGGTCTGAGACGTGCCGTCGACAAGGTGCAAGAGGATCGCGCAACGCTCGACATGGCCAAGGAACAGATCGCCCAGCCCCCTGCCCTCACTTGCGCCGTCGATCAGACCCGGAATATCGGCCACGACGAATTCCACGTTGTCGACACCGACCACGCCCAGGTTGGGATGCAGCGTGGTAAAGGGGTAATCCGCGATCTTGGGCCGCGCATTGGAGGTCGCGGCCAGAAAGGTGGATTTGCCTGCATTGGGCATGCCCAGAAGGCCGACGTCCGCGATCAGTTTCAGCCGCAGCCAGATGGTCCGCTCGACACCTTCCTGACCGGGATTGGCGCGGCGCGGCGCCTGGTTGGTCGAGGATTTGAAATGCAGGTTGCCAAAGCCGCCATTGCCGCCGCGCGCCAACTCGACGCGCTGTCCCAGCTCGGTCATGTCGGCGATCACCGTCTCCTGATCCTCGTCGAGGATCTCGGTGCCGACCGGCACGCGCAGCACGATGTCGTCGCCGTCCTTGCCGGTGCGCTGGCGCCCCATGCCGGGCTGTCCGGAGCGGGCGAAGAAATGCTGCTGATAGCGAAAGTCGATCAGCGTGTTCAGCCCATCGACCGCCTCGGCATAGACCGAGCCGCCATCGCCACCGTCGCCACCGTCAGGCCCGCCGAACTCGATATATTTCTCGCGGCGAAAGCTGACGCAGCCGCCACCGCCGCCGCCGGAACGGATGTAGACCTTGGCGAGATCCAGAAATTTCATGGAATGGCTCCTGCAATACGGGCGGGCGGGCAATACGGGCGGGCGCGGCTGCCCTTGCATAGGCAAAGGCCGCGTCCGCCTCAATCGAGTTTTCGGCTATAGGTCCAGGTGGGCACGGCAAAGCCGCGCGCCAGGCAGTAGGTTTCGGCATCGCCCAGATAGGCAAAGCCGCTGTTGGTCAGCACGCGCGCCGAGGCCGGATTATCCTGCTGGACGGTGGCAAAGATGGTCCGGCACCCTTGCGGGTTTGCCCCAATCAAGGCTGTGACCGCGGCCGAGGCAACACCCAAATTCCAAAAGACCGGCGCGACCCAATATCCGATTTCGGACTGGCCGATATCGAGACGCGTCAGGCTGATGACGCCCAGAACCTCGCCCATACCGGCACGAGTGCCGTCGATGGCCCAGGCGTCCTCGGTCCGGTCTTCGGCCATGCACCGCGCGATGAACGCCTCGGTCGTGCCGGGCGGCAGCGGATGGGGGATCGACGAGGTCGCCTGCGCAACGCGCAGATCGCCTGTATAGAGCGCGATCAGACCGGCATCCGAGGGCCGCACGGGGCGCAGGTCATACGCCCCGGCCGGAATGCTGGCTTGTGCGTCTTGATACGAAAGGGTCGGCTGTTCGAAAGTCATGAAGTGCCCCTTTTCAGAGGAAGGGATAGATCGGCATCGACCTGTCGCGGCGCGCGTCAGGGCGGATTGGCACGAGCCGCTATGGCAGAGCGGGCGAACCTGTCAGGCGGACGGACCGCAAAGAATTATGAAAGTCAAAAAGGACCGGCGGTATCCGCCGATCCTTTCCATGACGAACCCCGAAGGATGCATCGATTACTCAGCGGCGTCCTGAAGGGGGGTCACCGAAATGAACTTGCGTCCCTTGAGGCCGGTGTGGAACTTCACATGGCCTTCGACCGTGGCGAAGATCGTATGATCCTTGCCAAGGCCAACGCCCGTTCCTGGCCACATCTTGGTGCCGCGCTGGCGCATGATGATGTTGCCGGGGATGACGCTTTCGCCACCGTATTTCTTGACGCCGAGGCGACGGCCCGCGCTGTCGCGGCCGTTACGGGATGAACCGCCTGCTTTTTTATGTGCCATTTGGTCTCTCCTTAACCTTTGGTCAGTTCTTTGGCCTGGTCGATCCAGCCCTCACGCTCGATCCGGCCCTTGAACGACAGTTTCTCGTCCATCTCTGCCACGTCGGCATCGGTCCATGCAGCGATCTGTGCAAAGCTGGTCACACCGGCTTCATGCAGCTTCTTCTCCAGCGCGGGACCAACGCCCGAAAGCTGCTTGAGATCATCGCCGCCCTTGGCCGCTGCCTTCTTGGGCGCAGCTTTCTTCTCGGCCGACTTCTCGTCCGACTTCTCGTCCGCCTGACCTTCGGCCACGCGCTTCTTCATCTCGGCCTGCTGCGTCTTGTTCTGGGCATATTGCCCGTCCGAGACGACAGCCGAACCCGAAACCGAGCCGGCGCCGATCGCGGCCTTGATGCCGGACTTATCGGCGCCCTTGTCCAAGATGTCTGTCACGCGCAGAAGCGTCAACTGCTGGCGGTGGCCCCGCGTCCGCTGCGAGCCGTGCTTACGGCGGCGCTTGACGAAGTGAATGACCTTGTCACCCTTGACCTGATCGATGACCTCGGCCTGAACGCAGGCCCCTTCGATCATGGGCGCGCCCACGACCGGGCTGTCGCCGCCCAGCATGAGAATCTCGTTGAATTGTACTTTTTCGCCAGCCGCAGCGGCCAGCTTCTCGACACGCAGCATATCGCCGGACTTGACCCGGTACTGCTTGCCCCCGGTTTTGAGAACCGCAAACATCTGTCTTTCCTTCACTTTTCCGCGTCCGCCGGTCCCCTTGTCGGGTGTTCGCGGCCTCATGGCCACCTTGGACAGCGCGCCTCATTGGCGTCATACATTATATCCCGGTGTCAGAGCTCGCCTCTGCCGGGATGGGGGCTTATCAGGTGCCGGGCGCTTTGTGTCAAGCAGGTTTTGCCGCCTTTCCCACCGGTTTTGCGTGGCCACGAGCCGCCGGTTTCCGCCCCCGCCCGGCCTCCGCCAAGCCACTGCCGGAACAGAAAATCCCTCCGCGGCACAGGATTTTGCGCCGAAATCCATCATGCCCCCTTGCGAGCCCTCGAAATCCATTCTAGGACGCCGCCACCAGACCCCCGCGGAGAGGTGCCGGAGTGGTCGAACGGGGCGGTCTCGAAAACCGTTGAGGATGCAAGTCCTCCCAGGGTTCGAATCCCTGTCTCTCCGCCACTAAACTACTGATATCATTGTATTTTGCAATCCAACGCCGTGAGGCCCTTAACAGCCCTGCAACGACAAAGTCGGCATACTATGCCGTCTTTCTGCCTCACCGCATGCACCGACTACGCCGTGTCGCCACCAAATTGGCGCCCGCGAGCACCCGATTGACCGCCCCCAGAACGACAAAACCCCGCCGTTTCAGGCGGGGCTATGATCGGCCGGGATGAGTCTGCGTCAGAGACCGACATTACCATCGGCGTTGGCGATCTCCTGCTGCTCCTGAGAGAGGTAGCGGAAGTAGTATCGTTCAGTGGTCTTCACGGAACCGTGCCCGATGTATCGCTGCACCCGGTAGACCGACCAGCCATCCTTCAGCCGCTCGATCGCGAACTTGTGCCGCAGGTCATGCATCCGGGCGCCGAAGTCGACTTCCTGCGCATAATCCCAAAACAGGTTGGCGGCAGACCTGTAGTAGCCGTCCTCAGTCTTGTTCCAAAAGACATAAGGAGACCGGTTAGACTGCGGGATCTGCAACAGGATGTCGATGGCCTGCTGGCGAAGCCTGATTGTCCGAACTTTTCCGCCCTTGGTATTCTGCAAAGTGAGCGTCACATTTCCCTCGACGGGCCGCTCCATGCCAGATACGTCGCTCCACTTGGTCATCGCCATTTCCGTAATCCGCCCGCCGGTTTCATTCAGAAAGCCGGGGAAGTAGGTCAGCGTCCCTGGCGCACGCTCTGCCAGCCGTGCGATAGCCTCCTCTGCAGGAAGAACGATCGGAGGCAGCTTCTCACGCATACCCTGCTTCTCGAAGAGCTGAACAGGGTTCACCTCGATCCACCCTTTGTTCTTTATGTGGGTCATCAGATGATTGAACGCAGTCAGGTCGCGATTGATGGTGGCCAAGGATACACCGGCATCTTTGCGCAACGAGACGAATTCGGTGATCTCGGCCAGTCCGATTTCCCAGGCCGCTGCGTCCAAGATGTCCTCGTTCCGCTCGTCGAAAAGCTCCTTTAGAGTACGTCCGATCTGGAGGAGGCTGGTGCGATAGCGATTGCATGTCGAGGCGGCCCAAGCGGCCTGCTCGGGTATGCCGTGCATTCTTGTCCAACCTGTCCGTCTGATCAGATTGAGCTGTTCTCTTTGCTCTGTTCGACAGGCAGCGCTCTCCATGGCGATCTCGCTCTCAGAAATCGCCTTGGGAAGCGCTGCGGTGCCTTTCGTACTCGGTATCGTTTGGTAGTCACACGGCCGTCCATTCTCGCCCGTCTCGCAAGGCTGTCGGACGGTCGGTTCGCACTTAAAAGAACCGCCCGTCCGACAGCCGTAAGATTTTTTTGTCTCACACCAACTTTCCACAAGTAAACCACGGAGCCGGCACGAGCTTCAGCAAGGCGCAGGAAGCTGACCGCGCAAAGTTTCGAACTATGGACGTCCTTTCAGACGTGACCGGCCCGTTGCGGACCTCCGTCTCACCGTCAATCGCCGCGTTGTAGCTTCACCAGACCGGCCATTCACCGCAGGCGCACTATCGGAGACAGGCGAGCAGCAACACGCGGGATTATGCAACCTGTTGTCTGGAAGTTCTGCTGAGAGCGGGGCATGCATCCAAGCATTCCGACCTGATGCAGGCCTTGGTGCCGGAGGGCCCATTGCTCGTCGATCTCGACCAGCGTGGCGCTGCCGCGGCGCGGCAGGCCTGCCGTCGCCAGCGTGATGGGCGCACTCCGTCGAGCCCCGCATTGGTCCGGATCACTGCCGCAAAAAACCGTGCACCCGGGGGAAAAATCGCTGAAGCAGGCACCGAAAGATTGCAGTCAGCGGACTGCACGTTCAGTCCAGCAATTTCCGAAGNCCGCAAAAAACCGTGCACCCGGGGGAAAAATCGCTGAAGCAGGCACCGAAAGATTGCAGTCAGCGGACTGCACGTTCAGTCCAGCAATTTCCGAAGTTCGCGGTTCAGGGCGGACCTGCCGAACGGTTTCGCCAACCAGCCCAGTTCAGCAAAATTGGTCATTTCGGCAGTCAGGACTGGGTCCGCATGCCCGGACATCAGGACAATCTTGAGCGTCTTGTCTGCGGATCGCGCCAATTTGGCCAACGCCACACCTGTCTTGTCGCGATCCAACATGATGTCGCTGAGTAGCAGGTCGACCTTGGGCCCTTCCTGGAGGACCTCCTGAGCCTCGGGTACACTGGCTGCACTTCGGACCTGGTATCCAAGACTCTTCAACTGGTCGGTTACTGTAGAGCGCACGTCGGCCGCGTTCTCAACCAGCAGTATGGTCTCACCCTTGCTGCTGGCCGTCCTGTCGGACCTTTTCTCCATGAGGCTTGCCGGGTCCTCGTGGCTGGCTGGCGTCAGATACATCTTGACGGTCGTGCCCAGTCCGTCGGCGCTTGTGATCATCAGATGGCTTTGCCATGCCTGCATGCTATCGTGCAGTGTGGTCAGGCCGAGACCGGTCCCCTTGCCCACCGGTTTCGTGGTGAAGAACGGCTCCAGTACCTTTTTCATGTTATGTTTCGATATGCCGTGGCCCGTATCCCGCACCGAAACAGTAACGTAGTCGCCTGGCGGTACGGTCCAATGGTCTTCGGATAGCTGGGACTCTACCCGTTCGGACGCTGTTTCCAGCACGACATCCCCGCCTTTTGGCATGGCGTCGCGCGCATTGACGATCAGGTTCAACAGGATGTTGTCAAACTTGCCGGGCTCAGCCATCACTGCGGGCAATCCCTCGGACAGGTTACAGCACAGCGAGATATTCTCGCCCGCGGCCAGGTTCAGCAACGGGGTCAGTTCCCGTGCGATCTGGTTGACGTCCACAGGCTTAGAGCGCAAATGGCCCTGCCGGGAAAAGACGAGCATGCGCTGCGTCAATCCGCCGGCCTTTTCGGCCGCGATCATGGCGTTGGCGAGATGTTTACGCGCAGGATGCTCCTGCGGGAGAGTGTCCTCGCTCAACTCCATAGAACCCATCACGACCATCAGCATGTTGTTGAAGTCATGCGCCATTACCGTTGCAAATTGGCCGATGGCTTCAAGTCGCTGTGTCCGCGTGGCGACTTCGCGCAGCCACGCCTGCTTTCTTAGTTCGGCCCTGATCAGCAGATAGATGACAAGTGCCGAGAGAGACACAAAGACAGCGCCCTTTATCGTCTGGATCACTCCGGCGCTGCTGTTCGCGAAAAGATGCTCGACCAGCCAATCCGACAGGAATATGTAGGCCAAGCTGAGACCCGCGTAGACCAGTGCGATCCTGAGGGCCGGTTCATTACGCATACGACGTCTCGCGGTGTATTGGTTGCCATGGCCGACGCCGCGAAGCAGCCGGAGTGCAGATTGCCAGCACGAACATTGACTCGACTCTTAATGTTCGCCTACTGACCGTAGCTTTCAAATCCGTGCGGCGCAACGAGTCTGCGCAACCGACTGAACCGGGAATTCCCGGATCGATTGCTTTACTGAGTTGCGTCGACGATTTCAGATCATCGGCAGTGGCAAAGTATTCGATCAGTGCATGCGCACAGGTGGCACGCGGCTGAAGATCAGGCCAATCCGAGTGTTCCTCTCGATAACCGGAAAGATAATTCTCGATTGAAGCCGAATGGCCGCTTCTCTATCGCGGCCTATGTCAAGAGAGGGTGGTCATGTCATGTTGTATTCCTTTGCGTTATTGATCTGCCTTGTCGATGTGCCGCCACGGGGCTCGTGCTTCTCTTTGAGGTCGGCGTGTGGCCGCGTCATGATGGGGTAAGAAGGATGGCGTGGCTCAATCTTTCGGGCGCCCTTACTGCAAGCGCAGCAGGATCTGCAGCCATTGCGAACTCACGCCACCCGTCGTCCCCGTGAGGACATCATTCTGCCGAGGCAGATCCCGGGATCAGAGTCTGTTTGTTAGACCATCTTGGCGGCGCTGTTGCTCCAGCGGAAGTCGGTGCCATCGATCCACATGCGGTGGAGAATGACGGCAATGCGCCTCGCAAGTGCAACAGTCGCGCGCCGCATGCCACGTCGCTGTGCAACCCACATGGCCCAGGCCTTGAGCCATGACCATTTCTTGGAATGGGTGAGCATCGATTGTGCCGCCTCATAGAGCATGGGCCGCAGCATGGCGTCACCGCATTTGGAGATACCGCCGTCATAGTCGATCTCGCCGGACTGGTATCGCTTTGGCGTCAGACCGGCATGCGCGCCGAGATCCCGGGAATGCACAAAGCGGTGCGGCTGATCAACCGATGCTCGGTAGGTCAGTGCAACAACCGGACCAACACCCGGGACTGTCATGAACCGTCTGCATACCGGATCGTCGCGCACCTTATTGAGGAGCATCCCACTCAAGAACCTCGCGACCGTGGGCCTATCTCCCTTTGACTTTGATTTTTTACGCGGAACGGATTGTCTGGCGCCAATTTCGTGTCGGGAGATATAAATCCCTCAGGGTCGATGTTGTTGTCAAATTCTGGATGGTCGTGTGGAGCATCCTGACCACTTTGTGCCCATGCAATTGCCGCAGAGATCCCGCCGCTGGAATTCAGCATATCGACGGTTGATGCATTTTCGATCACCGTCTGCCTCTCCTCCACCGAGCATGCCGCCGTGAATTTCTTCTTTTCCGCTTTTGCCCTCGCCTTGCGCTCAGACTCTCGGCTGGCAGCGATCTCCGCCGATATGCCCTCAAGGCGAGCCTTCTCTCGTTCAAGCGCCCGGATTTGGTGCCATGACGCCCAAATTTCTTCGTTGCGATCGCGGGCAAAATCGCGAAAAATCCCGGCCATCGTCGTATCGCCGTCGATAGTTGTGGCTTTGGCTTTGCGAGAACGCGCCGTCTTGCGGGGACCCAGATGCTCCTGTGCGGTGAGACCCGCTGGCGCATCTCCGACCGCCGCCATTGCTTCGTACGAGCGCAGATCGATGCGTGAAGTCGATCCGATTTTTGTGAGCGCAGCGTTCGTACGCCGTTCCCATTCGGCTCGAATGATCAGAACTTGTTCCGGCCCGGTTTTTACATTGTCGAGTTCGCGGGTCTTGTTACCAAAGACACCGTGCGGATCCACTGTCCTTGTCGTGAAACGTATGTGGGCGTGAAAATTCAGATTGGTCCGATCTGGGTCGCGCAACGCTTCGGTGTATACTTGCTTCCCTTCTTCGGTATTCTGGTTGCGCCAAAGTTCCTTTCCATTCTTCTTCTTGTGAAAGCTCGGAGCGTGGATGACATAATGTACAGCGACGCTGTACTCATCCTTAAGCCAACACGAGAATGAATGGACAAGCTTGCGCTGTTCGTCGAGCGGCAGCTCGGCGGGCAGTGCAGGGCGAAGTTCCCGTGCCACACGTGAATTGCATCGTGTTTCGCTCGACTCTGCTCGATTCCACAGTGTTGCCGCATCGGAATGCCAGTTGGCAAATCCTTCAGCAAGCAATCCCGGCAGGTTGCTGTAGCTGTAGGTTTTGCCTGTCCTCTCGTCCGTCATCTCGGTCCGGGCGGCGTATGCGGCAGCAGCGACGGCGGACCGGCCATCTGATCGGGAAAGTATGAGAAGAGGACAATGGCTCGCAGGATGTATCATGCATAGGAAGATCAGGCCCCGGCGGGATCTTCGCACAAGGAAAGCCCGCGGCAGGCGCGCTGCAAACGAAGTTTGCGTAATTGCGCCCTTTGCCTTTCAGGCTGCGGGTCCAGATGCACCCGCAGCAGGCTTCATCGATCATTCGAACATGCGATGCGAGACCGATAGCAAGGACCCATTTCCACACTTCGATATGCACCAGACGGAGGAAAGAGCATGGCCAACATCGATCAAAAAATTGATGACATCGAGAAGAAGATAGAGCAACATCGGCAAAGGCTGCGCGATTTGAAGGCACAGTCCACGAAGCAAGAACGAAAAGACGATGCTCGCCGAAAAATCCTTTATGGTGCTGCATATCTCGCAGGGGTGTCTACATTGTCAGAGCGACAGCGAGAGCAAAGCCTGGAGCGCATCCATGCTCAGATTCGTGCGAAAAGAGATCGTGAATTTCTGGGTCTGGACGCACTCGATGACCAATCCACCACAGCACAGAAAAGCGACATAACGTCAGACAGTTCAGAAACACATGATCTGCCCTTCACCTCCTCCAATCGAGATAGCACCTGATTTTGGAAGCAAAGCTGGCAACAGTGATTTCCGGCTGATTACCTCTTGATGATTGCGGCTTGATCAGGTCGATACTCGAAGAGATGCAATGTTCCATCTTGAATTTTGGAAACGGCATCATGAATGACGTCCAACGGAACGACAAACCATTCTCGCGGACGGATAGGCTTATCGAAACGATCACGGATCGTAATGTCGAGCCGTGCTGGGGCAAAGAATCTGTGAAGAAGGTTTTCGAGCGCCGTCCGATCAATATCGATCAATCGAAAGGTAGCCACGTCCTCTACCGCGGCCATCAGAAACGTTGGATCATTTTCAGCGTTGGCAAAGCGTCTTTCGACCTGGCCACCTGTAACTCCGATTTTGTGAATGATCTCCCGGTTCTTTGCGACCTCCGGGTGCTGTGACAGGCTCCGCAAAACATAGATGATGCCAGTCTCGGTGCCTTCAACTTCGGGGACTTCGTCGAAAAGAGGTCCTGCTCCGGTCTCGGTGATGCGTCGCCCGGCCGGATCCTTTGTCAGTGCTTTCTGGAGGGATCGTGCCAGAAGATTGTTCTCTGTTCCGTTGTCGTAGATCACGCGCAACCGGCTGTCGCGGTTTCCGGACTCGTTCAGAAATACCTCGCCGGCTTCTGCGACATAGGCCATCAGGCCGTCAACGATGAAAAACCGGCCCTGTTCGATTTCTGACTTGCGCTCGAACCGACGGGTCTCACGCGTGCCGTCAGCGATATCTTTACTGATTGCGCCGAAAAGCGGCCTGTAGGTTTCAAAATCGGCGCAGGGCTGGCGAACAGCGATTTCCTCTGCCACGCGACGGTCTGCCAGCGATCTCACATGTTTCAACTCTGTCAAACCGCCCTCGTCCGCTTCAACACCCAGGGCAGCCAGAAGGGCGTCATCGTCCATCTCCACATCTGATGTGGGTTCGTTCATCGGGGCGACGAGAAGGTCGTCGTGATCAACATCTGACAGAAGCGCCACGCACTCCGGTTGATCACGCAACCGGTCCAGCCGAACCGCATAAAGCCTCTCGAAAATATCACGATCGGGTCCATGTCGAGGCGCGCGGCCGTGTTGCGCCACAAATTTCTGAATATCCTCAAATCCCGCGATGATCCGCGCCTCTCGCGGCGATGTGGCCGTTTTCGCCTTGGCGATCGGTTCGACACCAAGCTCGGCAAGAATATCCAGATCAGTTCTGTCAGCCATCCGAGACCGCCTTTCTTTGCAGATAGGCTACACCTTCTGCCATCTGCCGCTCCCATGGATCATTTGATGTCAGCGACGGCAAGACGCCGCGCTCTTTCTTGAAACGCACCGCACGCTGGGCCAGCATCCGGGCCTCTTCATGGGTCAAATTGATGCGCTTTTTCGAAATTATCGCGGCCACATCCCTGAGCCTTGCCTCGTCCATCGACTTGGCCAAGATGGCGCGCGCGGTCTGGAAAGGATTGATCCGATCGATGAGGTCAATTTCCAAATCCTTCACGTCTGTGACAAAAGCTCTTACGCCGTCAACAAAGGCGGTATTTGACTTTGGTTGATCATCAGGGTCATGCGCAGTCGCCTTTTCCTTCCCCTTCTGCGTCATCGCCATTGCGGCAACTGCATGTTGCCGGATCGCTTCGCGGTCATCGTCACTTTCGTCCGGATACCGTCGCGCGATGATCTGCCCCATCTTGACCTGCGTTAATTCCTCAGCCGGGGTCTCGTCATCGAAAACCCCGCGTTCGACGGTCTGACGATCTTGCACAAAGGCCGCAAGAACTTCGTTGATGTCTTGCTCGCAAATGCGCTTCGCCTCGGCACTCTTCGGTGCTACGAGACCACCAATTTCCATGTGGAATTGGCCGGTGCCTTCACTGAAGCCGACATTTGTCTCGCCTTCTTTGTATCCTTTCTCTCCATAGTCAAAGCCGTCCTTCGGGCCTGTATTTTTGGGCGTGAATGTGAATTTCGGGGCCAGCACTTGTTCCATCAACAGGCTCGCTGCAATGGCTTTGAGCGTATCGTTCACGGCTTCATTGACTGCCTCATCCGATGCGTCCGGTTCGGCGATGAGGTTGGTGAAACGAGTACTGGTCTTGCCCGGCGCATCGCGGGTAGCTCGGCCGATGATCTGCACGATTTCTGTCAGAGAGGATCGATATCCGACTGTCAGCGCATGTTCGCACCAGATCCAGTCGAAACCTTCCTTGGCCATCCCCAAGGCGATGATGATGTCGACATGATCACGATCGTCTGAATGCGTCGGATCCTTCAGGGATCCAATCACCCGGTCCCGGCGTGCACCGTCGTCGTCCACAAGGTCGGCAATCTTCAATATTGTGCCGTCAGAACGCTCGATCAGCTGGAAACCTGTTGCTGAATCCGCGCCCTTCCAGGTGCCGAGTGCCTGCATTATGTCTTCGGCTTCCTTGATTTTGTCACCGAGGCTCTCACGTGCGTTCACGTTGGGGATGTGGACGATGGTCTTTTTTGCAGGGTCCATCACCTCAGAAATTGCGTCGATATAACGTCCGGCATAAAAGTAATATCCGATGTCCAGGGATTTGAGGTGATCATAGCCGTTCAGTTGCTCGTAGTAGGTGTATGTCACAGACTCAAAGCGCGACTCGTCTTCCGGCATCAGGACAGCCACGGCGTCGCCCCTGAAGTAGCTTCCCGTCATCGCAACGATGTGTGTCTTGTCGCGGACCATGAAGTCACGCAGATGGACACCCAAGCGGTTGTCCGGGTTGGCGCTGACGTGGTGGAACTCGTCCACCGCAATCAGGCGGTCATCGAAGGCCTCGACGCCAATGTCGTCGACGGCGAACCGGAACGTGGCATGTGTGCAGACCAGCACGCGGTCGCCCGATGCCAGGAAGGCTTTGACCGATGCCACCTTGCCCTTGGCAACTTTGGGGTCGTCGGCGCCGGGCGCGTTGCACAGATTCCACTGCGGCGCGACGGTCCAGTCTGCCCAGAACCCGTATTTCGACAGGGGAGTGTCCTTGAACGACGCTCCGATGGATCGCTCGGGCACCACGATTATCGCCTGCCGCAGCCCTTGGTTCTCGAGCTTGTCGAGGGCGATGAACATCAGCGCCCGGGACTTGCCTGACGCCGGGGGCGACTTGATCAGCAGATATTGCTCGCCGCGCTTCTGGTAGGCGCGCTCTTGCATGGCGCGCATGCCGAGCTCGTTAGACTTCTTCGACGCGCCAGTCGCAGCATATTGAACCGAGACGGATGGGGCACTCTTCACGTGATCAATCATGCTTCGTCCCCTGCCTTTAGAGCGGCCTTCCATGCTTCCTCGATTACGCCGTCTTCTGAGAGGAAGAACTCGCGCCCGAGAGACCGCCCGTCTCGGTCCAGCACCGCGATCATGGCCGCTTCGGCAGCCTTTCCTTGGATGGAGCCAAGAAACGCCGATCGCCCTTCGGCTTCGGTGGATTTCAGGACATTCCACTGGAACGGGCCTACCGGGATGTGCCTGTTGTGGGCCTCTCGCCGGTCTTCAGGTGCTTTGGAGAAGCCGACCTTGACGATCTTGCCGCGGGCACTCGGATCGTTGAGGAAGATGCCAGGCTTGCCGGACAGGGTCAGGACGTAAACGTGGCACGGACCCTCGGCCTCCTTGTGCTCTGTCGGCGATTGTGACGTGGGCCCCGGGCGGCTTGGCCGGAGAGCCTCCTCCGCAGGACCGCGCGTTCCATCCACCGGGGGCTGATTGAAGACGTCGACTTCCTCGAGGTCGAGGGAAAGAATCCCACGAGCCTCATCGGCGGTCAGTGGCATTCCCTGTGCCCCGATCACCTGGGCGCGTCCGGGCGTGTAGGTCTCCGATGCGAAGTCCTCAATCAACGGTCGGTTGTGCGGAAGAATTAGCCATGCACGAACGACGCGGACGGCGTGACTCCATTTCCCGGCGGATCGCTCCGCTCCTTCCTTGTCGGCGAAGGCCGCGCTTGGCATGTAATCCCGATCCCGGCCCAACTCATGTGAGCATTGCAGCAGCCCGATGACGCGCTGGCGTTCTGCCGGCTCCGCTCGGCTCGAGCCCGCAATGACCACCAGCACGCCCGGTTCGCTCCGCTTGACGAAACTCGTCCTTGTCGATTCCTGCGTGAAGCCGGTAAAGCCCCAGGTTCCCGGATCGAACCCATCGAAGTAGGTGATCCAGACATTCGGTGGGTTTGCGTTGATCGAGTCCTCCGGGGTCATCATGACGCCTTCTCCTTCTTCGCGGTCATCTTGGTGTACATGTCGAAGAGCTTTTCGAGTCGTTCGGTGTCGTTGCGGAAGCGGCGGCCGATGTAGATGCGTTCGAGGGTTTCGTCGTTGCGGTCATGGGCGGCGCGGAGGTCGTCGGGCATCTTCTCGGGGTCATAGAGCTCGGCGATGGTGGCGGGGAAATGCGCTTCGCGGGCGAGCAGGATGTCCTCGGCACAGCGGGTAAGGTTGGCCTTGTCGGCCTCGGTGAGCTTCGGGACGGGGAAGGTGTTCCAGCAAAGCGAGTTCGAATATCGAACATCACTTTTCATCTTTCCCCCAAAGGTAAAATTCCAAACATAGTGTAGCTTGGAGCACAATATCGCAATATTCCAAGTAGCCGCATCAAGAATTGAAAAAGCAGTAAGCGAAACTACCGTTGACGCGGGCAATAGCGCAGCTGGAACGTATTCTCTTCGCTCAGAAGAAAGCCCCGGGACGATGACTGTGTGATTGGTGGAAGTTTTCATCTCGCGAAACTGGTGCGGGCGATCTACGAGAGAGTTGGCGCTCTTGTCTTTTGTTGTTCTTCGATATTCTTCGACATCGCGCACTCTGGCAGCAACAGCGGGTATAGACATCGCGCGCTCTCGATCTGCATCATCTATCCAAAGGCAGTATCTTATCTTGCCTTGCGGTCCCTTCTCGTTCCGTGTGGGTAGTCGGGCGCACCGGTGCTTGAGCCGCTCCCATATTTCGTGCCTTCGGTAGGCGCGTCCGACGCGGAGACCTCAGCCATCG
>NZ_JBAPKZ010000012.1:0-116425 GCF_037083805.1 Roseovarius sp. D0-M9
CGCCGGTCGGCTCAAGCACCTGCCCGCGTCACCCTACGACACAACATCTGGTGTGGTCGTGAACTGACCGGAGACCCGCACACCCACACAAACCGCGAAGAAGCCAAGATTGTTGCCGGTGTGTTGACGACCCTCGCACTGACGCCGGCGGCCGCCAGCGCCCTTGAGGCTGCACCTGATGGCTTCGTTGTCGTGGACGATATGCCCGGAGTGACCAGTTTTGTTGTTCTTGACGATGGCTCGCTGCGCCTAACGCTTGCTGATGGCAAGACTGTTGTCGTGGCGGCCTCGGACGTGCGGATTCTGGATGACGGAAACATCCTCATCTCGTCTGGTGTAGCCGAGGCGCTTCTTGCAGCCGAAGGTGCCGCGGGTGCGGGCGTGGTGCTTGGCGCAGGTGCGGGATTGGCGGCCCTGGCAGCCGTAGCAGCAGGTGGTGGATCCTCCGACGGAGCTGCGGCGCCTCTGACCCCAGAAGTTCAGCCCGTCGATCTTGTGGATGGCGAAACCTATAACACGTCCGAAACGTCATTTCGGGCCCGTCTGGATGGAAGCGGTGGTGAAAAGTCATTCACAATTTCCGCGCCAAACGCCGATAGGATCGAACTGAGCGGTGATCTTTCGGATGGGACCGACATCGTGTCCCTCACGATAAACGATATCCCTAGTGACAACCGCACGCTCACTCTCGTGACGGATGAGCTGGTATCAAACGAAGGCCCGCACCGGCTTGTGTTTGATTTCTCTGGGGTCGGTGGTGATGCCGATGACGTGGTGACGCTGGCGCCGGATAGTAATCTGTCGGGTTTCAACGAAATCGAGGTCAAGGCCGGGACCCTGAACGTTCTCGGTGTAAACCTGCCTGCCGACACGGTTTTCATCGTGAACTCCGGTCTGGTTCTGTCACTGGAGCAGTTCATGGAAACTGCCTCGATCACCAGTGTAACCGGGCATGGGGAAATCACGGTTGCGCTGGAAAACGCGGACCAGCTTGCCGGGCTGAAAGCTTTCCTTGCAGATTCCGGTTCGCTCATTCTGATCGGTGCGGATGTCACCGTCGAAGTGGATGGCGCGCCTGTTTCCGACGTAGCGCTTGCTGCCTCAATCGACGCAATCACATTTCCATCGATCCCCGAAATCGACGCGTTGATCAATGACCTGCAATTGCAGATCAGTACACTGAGCGAGAGCACCGACCTTTCGGTCGATGACCTGACAGCCTTTCTGGGCACGCTGAGTGGCAACGTGACGACGTTGACCGGTCAGGTCACGGCGCTGCAAACGCTGGTTGGGGACACCCCGGTCAGCGAGCAGATCACGACGGCCATCGATGCGCTGACAGTGACGCTGGCGGCGGCGGATGCGGCCCTGGGCGCGCGCATCGACACGCTGGCAAGCGACCTGTCGACAGAGGTCACCACGCTGCAAGGCAACATCAATGCGCTGAGCGAGAGCACCGACCTTTCGGTCGATGACCTGACAGCCTCGCTGGGCACGCTGAGCGGCAACCTGGCCACGTTGACCGGTCAGGTCACGGCGCTGCAAACGCTGGTTGGAGAGACGCCGGTCAGCGAGCAGATCACGACGGCCATCGATGCGCTGACGGTGACGCTGGCGGCGGCGGATGCGGCCCTGGGCGCGCGCATCGACACGCTGGCAAGCGACCTGTCGACAGAGGTCGCCACGCTGCAAAGCAACATCAATGCGCTGAGCGAGAGCACCGACATATCGGTCGATGATCTGACAACCTCGCTGAGCACGCTGAGCGGCAACCTGGCCACGTTGACCGGTCAGGTCACGGCGCTGCAAACGCTGGCTGGAGAGACCCCGGTCAGCGAGCAGATCACGACGGCTTTGTTGCACAAATCGGTCTGAGGTCGAGCTTCCCCTTACCCCGGACGGATTTAGCCTATAGCTTCGGTACGTGGTATGCCAAGCGCTGTGAAGCCGTTTAGGATTGCGGCGCGGATTTGTATCTCCGCAACTTGCCGATCGAAGTCCCGCGCGGAAAGGCGCTGACCAAGCAGTTTCACACAATGCATCTTGGTCTCGACGCGGCTACGGCGGTGGTAGCCGGTCAGGTTTCGCCACAACGCCCGTCCGAGATACTTTGACGATCGGACGGCTTCGTTGCGTGCTCTGGCACCTGGCGTGTCAGGCTTCCAGAGCTTGGCATTCTTGCGCGGCGGTATGACGGCATGGGCATTTCGGCCTGCAATCGCATCGTGGCATTTGCACGTATCGTAGGCACCGTCCGCAGTCACGCTGCCAAGCTCTTGATCCGGAGCGATCTGACTGAGCAGGTCGGGAAGCATCGGCGCATCGCCAATGCTGCTGCTCGTGACCTCGATCGCGCGTATCTCCAGCGTTTCCTCATCAATCCCTATGTGGATCTTGCGCCACAAGCGGCGCTTTGGGCCTCCATGTTTGCGGGCGTTCCACTCGCCTTCACCTTCAGCCTTGATGCCGGTGCTGTCTATCAGTAGGTGCAGTGGCCCTGCTGATCCCTTGTACGGTATGGCAACAGACAATGTTCTCTGACGGCGGCACAAAGTGCTGAAGTCCGGCACCGACCAATGCAGCCCGACAAGTTCCAGCAAGCTGGCCACAAATCCAGTCGTCTGCCTCAACGGCAACCCGAACAAGACCTTGAGCGTTAGACATGCCTGTATCGCTGCGTCGCTATAGGTCGGCTGGCGGCCTCGTCGGCCAGAAGGCACAGCCTCCCACGCCATCCCAGGGTCAAACCAGATCGACAGCGATCCTCGCTGCTTTAGGGAAAGGTTATACTCTGCCCAGTTCCGGGTCTTGTACGTCGTAGGGGACCAACTGCTCATAGACCCCAGCTACCACGCTGGATTCACACAGGGAATCCTCAACAGAGCCGATTTGTGCAACAAAGCCGATCGGAGTGCAACCGCTGCTCGCGAAGCTGGCCGACCAGAACTTCAGCGACGGGCAATCCAAGCAGAGCGTTCTTGTCGAAACGGTTTCCGGGCTTGAGACGATCAAGGCCGTCGGGGCAGGACGCATCATGCGCGCCCGCTGGGAAGAAGCCATTTCAAAGCAGTCCGAACATGGCATGAAAACCCGTGCGATAAGTCAGTTCGCTTTGAATGCAACTGCCTTCACCCAGCAGACGGCGCAGATACTGATCATATTCTACGGGGTGTTCCTGATTGCGGAAGGTACGATCAGCATGGGCGCGCTGATCGCCGCATCATTGCTGACCGGCAGGGCACTCGGGCCACTGGCGCAACTGGCGCAGACGCTGGTGCGGCTGAACGGCGCGCGCACGTCATTCCGGTCTCTGGATCAGATCATGTTGACGGACAGCGAATACCCGGCTGACCGAAGGTGGCTGAGCCGGCCGACACTTGACGGCCAGATCAAGTTCGAAAACGTCGCCTTTGCCTATCCGGATCAGCAGGTAAATGCGCTGAACGATGTGTCCTTTACCATCGAGCCAGGTGAAAAGGTGTCCATCCTTGGTAGGATCGGGTCAGGCAAGAGTACGGTGGCGCGGCTCATTTTGGGTCTCTACACCCCAAAGAGCGGGACAGTGTTGATTGACGGTACCGATATCCGTCAAATCGACCCCGGTGACCTGCGCCGCAATGTCGGGTCAGTGCTGCAGGACATCTGGCTGTTTTCGGGCACGGTCAGGGACAACATCGCCGTCGGCGCCATGCGCCCGCGGGACGAAGACATACTTGAGGTTGCGCGACTGGCCGGAGTGGACGAGTTCGTTCGCAAACATCCGCAGGGCTACGACATGGTTCTGGCAGAGCGTGGCGAAGGCTTGTCGGGGGGCCAGAAACAGGCCATCACTCTGGCCCGCGCCCTTCTTGGGGCTCCTCCCATTCTTTTGATGGATGAGCCGACGAGTTCAATGGATGTGCAGAGCGAACAGGCGGTTCTGGCAAAGTTGAAAACCCATCTTGCAGATCGCACAGTGGTCATGGTCACCCACCGCACAAGCCTGCTGGAACTGGTCGATCGGGTCATCGTGATCGACGACGGCCGCGTCGTGGCGGACGGCCCCAAAAGCATCCTGTCGCGGCCATCGAATGTTGCGGTGCGGAAGGTGGGCGATGTCATCCAATAATGATCTTGAGCGGCTGGCGCGGGAAATGCGCGGCGCGTCGCCAGTAAGAAGTTCCACCTTGCTGTTTCTGGTCCTCACATTTCTGGTCGTGGCGGTCATTTGGGCCGCAAATGCGGAACTGGACGATATCACGCGCGCCGATGGGACGATCGTGCCAAGCCAACAACTGCAAATCGTTCAGGCAAGTGAGGCAGGAATCCTCAAGGCCATCTTTGTTGAAGAGGGCGACGTAGTCGAGGCCGGGCAAGTCATCGTTGAGCTGGACCGGACCTTGCTGGATGGTCAGCTTGGTCAGGAGCAGCAGCGTGCCTTCGCGCTGATGGCGCAGATTGCGCGCCTGGAAGCATCGGTATCTGGAGCAGAACTGGTCTTCGAGGAACGATTGCGGCTGGGAACGCCCAAGGTCATCGTGTCTGAAACCGCGCTATTCCATGCCCGAACACAAGAACGCGATGCGCAGATCAAGGTTCTTGAAAGCCGGCGGTTGCAACGCATGCAGGAGTACCAGGAGGGTCTGGTGGATGTCGCCACAGCCGAGGAAACGCTCCAACTGATCATGGAGGAATCTGCGATCATGGCGCCATTGGTCGCAGAACGGATGGAGCCTGAAACGACGATGCTGGCGCTGCGCAGGTCGCAGGCCGAATGGCGTGGGCGCGAGACAAGGGCCAATGCCGCATTGGTGCGTCTTGAAGCCGCTTTGTCGGAGATCGACGACCAAGTGGAATCGACGCAAACGGAGTTTCAGTCAACGGCCTTGGCGGAACTCGCGGGAGCCACGGCAGAGCTTGCCGAACTGGAAACACTTTTGCCTGCATTGCAGCAGCGCGTCACCCGATCTGAATTGCGCGCTCCCGTGCGGGGTATTGTGAACAAACTGAACCTGACCACCATCGGCGGCGTCGCACAAACTGGACAGGAGCTTGTTGAAATCATACCGCTGGACGACAGTTTGCTGGTTGAGGCCTATCTGAAACCGGCGGATGTCGCCTTCATCTATGCAGGCCAGCCGGTCAACGTAAAGATCACGGCCTATGACTTCTCCCGATATGGCGGGTTGGAGGGGGAAATCGTGCGCATCGGCGCCGGTGCCGTCACTCGCCCAGACCGGGATGAGGAAGCGTTTGTCATTCAGGTGCGAACCACTTCCAATCTTCTGGACGCAGATGGTAGTCCCGTTGAAATCATTCCCGGAATGGTGGCACAGATCGATATTCTGTCAGGAAAGAAGACTGTGCTGGAGTATCTGACCCAGCCTATCGTGCGCGTCAAGGAACGCGCCTTTCGCGAGTAGGGGGGTGGCACTCCCGTAACGAACTTCTCCCGTAATGCTTCCTTCCATTCAAAAGAATGGATCGCACCATCAAGCCGTGGGAGCAAACACCTAGAGCGCCAGGTAGCCGATGGCCGAGAAGGTCAGCAGGACACCGCCCCATTGGCCCGGTGTCATACGCTCGCGCAGGATGGCCCAGGCGAGGATCACGGTGATCATGCCGAAGGTCGAGGCCGCAACCGAGGCAAATTCGGGCCGCGCCATATTCGCAGCCGCGATCACGATGCCAAGCGCGATGCAGTCCAGCACCCCCATGAGGCCAAGAAGCGGAAGCGCGCCTCGCGCAGGCCAGCGGATCCCGCCTGACGCCGCCAGCAGAACCAGCACGAGCGCCACTGCGATCAGCCGCGTGACAAGGATCGCAGGCACCTCGCTGCCCGCATGGGCGGCGGCCTGGCCGAGCGCAAAGGTGGCGGCAAAGGCCATGCCGCCCAGAATAGCCCAAAGGATTGCCGCGCGCTTGTTGCCACTGCTGGCGGCCTCATCGGTCAACATGCCCACAATGGCGACACCTGCGATGACCGCGCCGACGGCGAGCCATTGATCGGCGCTCA
Organism: Roseovarius sp. D0-M9; assembly: GCF_037083805.1. Taxonomy (NCBI): domain Bacteria; kingdom Pseudomonadati; phylum Pseudomonadota; class Alphaproteobacteria; order Rhodobacterales; family Roseobacteraceae; genus Roseovarius; species Roseovarius sp. D0-M9. The sequence continues at coordinate 5,996 of NZ_JBAPKZ010000012.1, forward strand.
CCGCCTGCCCCGAAGCGGCAGCCCAGCCTACCGAAAGCACCGGGTAGGCCCCGATGATGGGGGCGACGAGGCGAACCGGGCCGATCTCGAATGCCTTGTAGAGCCCAAGATACGCGAGTGTGAAGGCGATGCCGCTGGCCGCTGCGAGGCCGATGGCGCGCCCGGTCATCACGCTCCAGTCCCCTGCAAGGAAGGCGGCGGGCGTCATCACGATCGTGCCGATGAGCAGCACCGTGGTCAGCGCCGGCAGGATCCCGCCCCGCTGCGAGACGTAGCGCACGCAGATGTCATGGATGCCCCAGCAGAGCGCCGCAACGAGACCGAAGACCAGCGATGCCATCAGCGCAGCGGCCGAAAGAATGGAAGCATGAAGACGAGGCACGCGACCAGAAAAAAGGCAGAGCCGAACATTGCCCAGAAGTGCCCAATGCTGGCGATACAAAAGCCGATGGACGAGATCACAAAGAGAACCCATCCCAGGAAATTGATTTGATGGTCGGTCATATTGGTGCAGGCTCTTGTTGATTGGAAACGACTTCCGGCATATTCTGGAGGTTAAATATTTATTCCACAGATGCAATCTTTGTATCATCATGGAGGTGGCGCGATGCTCGACGATATCTACGCAAGGGTCCAACCTGGCCCGCCGCGCCCCAGTAAAATAATCGAACCCAGCGTGTTTTCGATGCCACCGGGAACCGAGCGTTACGTGGTGCCGGGTGGTGGCGCCATCCTGATTCGCATCGAGGCTGGTGATCGCTTCAGCATCACCAATGACGAGGGCGGCCAGCCTTGCGAGGTGGTTGCCGCAGATGCCTCGGGTCGTATTGATCCCGGTATCATCGGTGGCGCGCCGAATAGTGATGCGGCCGGCCTCAAGGCGTTGCTGAGCGGCAGTGACCAGTCGCTGCGCGGGCTGCGCATGGGGCTGGAGGCGCGGGGGCTGGATCTGGCCCAAGCCCGCGCGCATCGTTTCTGGGATGGCGGCACGGCAGCCAAAGCGGTGCAGGAATTCGCAGTTGAGCGGGACGGCGTGCTGATTGTCGCGGCGCCGGGCGGGGCCATGGATCTGGAGGCGCAGGATACCCTGACGCCTCTGACCGTGATGGTCACGCGCGCCGTCATCAAGCGGCTGGCAAAGTTCGAGCTGCCCGATCCGCTGGCCGATCCGTTGCAGAGCATCCGGGTGCATAACGCCACCGCCGAGGCCTATTTCGTCAAGGCAGGGGACTATATCCAGATCCAGGATGTGGATGGCCGTCAATGCACGGATTTCGAATGCTTTTCCGCGTCCAAGCTGGACAAGGGGATCGAGCACGCGCTGGATGTGACCACCACCCGCACACTGATGGGGCACGCCTATCCAATGCCCGGCCTGCATGCGAAATACTACGATCAGGAAATGCTGCCGCTGGTCGAGGTGGTTCAGGACACTTGCGGTCGGCATGATGCCTTCGCGCTGGCCTGCTCGGCCAAGTATTACGATGACATCGGCTATCCGGGTCATGTGAACTGCTCGGACAACTTCAACCGCGCGCTGGCGCGCTACAACGTCGGCGGGCGTCGCGGCTGGATGGCGATCAACTTCTTCTTCAACACCAGCATCGACGATCATGGCGTCATGTATACGGACGAGCCGTGGTCGCGCCCCGGCGATTACGTGCTCTTGCGCGCGCTGACCGATCTGGTTTGCGTCAGCTCGGCCTGCCCGGATGATACGACCGCTGCCAACGGCTGGAACCCGACCGACATTCATATCCGCACCTATAGCGGCACCGAGAAATTCACACGGTCGGTGGCCTACCGCCCTACACCCGATTCAGAGGCGAAGATGACAAAAGAAACCGGATTTCACGATAATTTCGCCAAGCTGACGCGTAATTTCATCGAATACAACGGCTATTGGCTGGCCAATTGCTTTGCCGAGTCGGGCCCGATCGAAGAATACTGGGCCTGCCGCAAGGATGTGGCGATCATGGATCTGAGCCCCTTGCGCAAGTTCGAGATCACCGGCCCGGATGCCGAAACGCTCTGCCAGTATGTCTTTACCCGCAACATGAAGACGCTGGCCGTGGGCGGCGTCGTCTATACCGCGATGTGCTACGAGCATGGCGGCATGATCGACGATGGCACGGTGTTCCGCCTTGGGCAGGACAATTTCCGTTGGATTGGCGGTACGGATTACGGCGGCGAGTGGATCCGCGAGCAGGCAGAAAAGCTGGGTCTGAAAGTCCTTGTGCGCTCGTCCACCGACCAGTTGCAGAACGTGGCTGTCCAAGGGCCGAAAAGCCGCGATTTGCTGCGCAAGCTGGTCTGGACCGCGCCGCATAACCCCGAGTTCGATCAACTGGGCTGGTTCCGCTTTACGCCGGCGCGCCTCAATAACGAGACCGGGACAGCCTTTGTCGTCAGCCGCACCGGCTATACCGGCGAGTTGGGGTATGAGGTGATGTGCCACCCCAAGGATTGTGATGAGATTTTCAAGGCGATCTGGGAGGCGGGGCAGGAATTCGGGCTGAAACCGATGGGCCTTGAGGCGCTGGATATGGTGCGGATCGAGGCGGGGCTGATCTTTGCCGGCTATGATTTCTCGGATCAGACCGACCCCTTTGAGGCGGGTATCGGGTTTACCGTGCCGCTGAAATCCAAGGAGGATGATTTCATCGGGCGCGATGCGCTGATCCGGCGCAAGGAGCATCCGGTGCGCAAGATGGTCGGCCTCGAGATCGACAGCAAGGTGCAGGTGGCCCATGGCGATTGCATCCACATCGGACGCGCGCAGATCGGCGAGGTGACGTCATCCATGATCTCGCCACTGTTGGGCAAGAACATCGCCTTGGCGCGGGTCGACGTGACCCATGCCGAGTTTGGCACCGAGGTGGAGGTCGGCAAGCTCGATGGGCATCAAAAGCGGCTGCCAGCGACGGTCGTCCCCTTCGCGGCCTACGATCCCAAGAAGGAGCGCCCGCGCTCATGAGCGAGGCCGTGCTGGACAGGCTCGGCGGGGAGCCTGCGTTGAGGCGTCTTGTCGAGCATTTCTATGATCTGGTCGAGGCGCGCCCCGAGGGCGCGCAAATCGTGCGGCTGCATATGGATGGGCACGGCGTGGCGGCAACGCGCGCCGAGCAGTTCGATTTCCTGTGTGGCTTTCTGGGTGGGCGCCAGTATTACAAGGAACGTCATGGGCATATGAACGTGAGGCTCATTCACGAACATATCCCGATCGTGGCGCAGGATGCCGAGGATTGGCTGACGTTGATGGACCGCGCATTGGCGGACCTGGGCCATAGCGGGGCGCATGTCGAGCGGATGCGCGCCACGTTGCGGCGCGTTGCGCTGGCCCTCGTCAATGATGGCAATGTGGTCGGAGAAGAGAGCGCGCGGCGCTCAGCCCTCTAGCGCGGCGGCGCGCAGACCGGCATAGAGCGCGGCGGAATTTTGCAGCGCGGTGGGCACATGCGCGGCGCTATCGGCGGCAAATTGATCCGCCGCCACGGCGCTGCCCAGCCATTCGATCGCGGCGGCGCGGTTGCCCGGATCGGTCATCCAGTAGGCACAGAGGTCGTCGGTGATTTCTGGGTGAAACTGCACGCCCCATGCCCGCGCGCCGACGCGGATGGCCTGCACAGGGCAATTCTCGTTCTCGGCCAGAAGGGTGGTCCCCTCGGGCAGGGTTATCGCCTCGACGCCGTGCCACTGCATGACGCGGACGGGGCCAACATTCGCCCCCGGCAGGCGCGACAGGACCGCATCGGCGCAGCCCGCTTCGGTTAGCATCATGGGCATCACGCCCACCTCTGGCACGGCCATCTTGGCACAGCTGCCGCCCATCGCCTCGACCAGCAACTGATGGCCCAGACAGACGCCCAGATAGGCGCGCCCGCTCTCCACCCATGCCGCGATGGCGCGCTTTTCGGGGCGCAGCCAAGGGTGCGCCTCTTCCTCCCACACGTCCATCGGGCCGCCCATAACGATCGCCGCGTCAAAAAGGGCGAGGTCAGGAATGGCCTCGCCCTTGTATAGATGCACGACATGCGCGCTATCGCCTGCCGCCGCGATGTGATCGGTGAAGGATGCCGGATGCTCGCCCGCCGTATGCTGAAAGATCAGGACGCGCATGGGCGCCCTGATCGTTGTTCTTGGGCGGCGTCAGTTCTGAAGATAAACTTCGAGACTGTCATCCATCGCGTCCTTCCAGGGGGTGTGGTGCTTGGGCGCCTTGGTGCCCGTCATGACCGACGTATAGCTGTTGTTGCGGAAGGTCATGATGTCTTCTTTCTTGTGACCTTTCCACTCCTTGAACGCCTTGCACGCCCCTTCGACGTCGAAGCTGGGGTAATCCGTCTCGGCGATCAGCTCCTTGATGTAGTCGCCCTGATACCAGATGCAGTCATAATCATCCTCATTCGCGTCCTCGCGTGCAACGCGGTCTGCCACATCGGCTTCCATTTCGGCTTTGCCGGGGATCTGGATCTTGCCCATGATCGCGTCGCGCACCCACCAGGCTTGCGCGTCGAACATGTTGAAGGTGAACCACTGGTCCTGCATCCCGAGGTAGAACATATCGGGGTCATGCACCCATGCGACACCCTTGTAGAGGTCGGCCGTCGCCAGCCGGTTGGCCGTGCGCAGGCGCAGCGCGTCCTCCATGAAGGGGAAATGGTGCTGGTAGCCGGTGCAGAGCAGGATGGCGTCCACGTCCTTGCTGGTGCCGTCCTTGAAATACGCGGTATTGCCATCGACATGGGTCAGCAGCGGCACCTCCTGCCAGTTGTCGGGCCATTTGTAGCCCATCGGCGCGGTCCGGTGGCTGACGGTGATCGAGTTGGCGCCATACTTCCAGCACTGGCTGCCGATATCCTCGGCCGAATAGGAGGTGCCAATGATCAGCAGATCCTGTCCCTTGAACTCCAGCGCGTCGCGAAAGTCATGGGCATGCAGGATGCGGCCCTTGAATTTGTCAAAGCCCTTGAATTCCGGCACGTTAGGGGTGCTGAAATGGCCCGTCGCGCAAATGACATGATCGAATTCCTCGGTGTATTCGTCATCCTTGGGCAGATGGCAGACAGTGACCCGGAATTTGTCGCCGGCCTTCTCGACGCGGCGCACGGCGGTTTCGAAGCGGATCGAGTCGCGTACGCCTGCCTTGTTCACACGGCCCTCGATATAGTCCATCAGGACGGCGCGAGGCGGATAGCTGGCGATCTGCTTGCCGAAGTGTTCCTCGAACGAATAGTCGGCGAATTCCAGCCCTTCCTTGGGGCCGTTCGACCACAGGTAGCGATACATGGAGCCATGGACAGGCTCGCCATATTGGTCCACGCCGGTGCGCCATGTGTAATTCCACAGCCCGCCCCAATTGTCCTGCTTCTCAAAGCAGACGATCTCGGGGATCTCCTCGCCTTTTTCTTGCGCGGACTGAAAGGCGCGCAGCTGTGCAAGGCCCGAAGGGCCAGCGCCGAGGATCGCGATACGTTTTTTCATGTAAATCTCCTGTTGGTACAAACCGGTTTACTGCGTGGTTTATTTGGTATGGACCAATTGAACCGCCTGCATCCTTTGAGTCAAGAATTTAAGCCCCAAATGTGCTGATTTTACAGGTGTTTCCTAAGCTTCTTGCAGCAGATGCCGCTGCTCTTCGATCAGGTGCAACTTGATGAATTCGACAGCGGCATCGGTGTCACGCGCGGCGATGGCATTGAAGAGGCTGTTGTAGCGTTTCTGATAGGCCTCGATGCGCGCGGGCGTGAGGTGGCGGCGCAGTTGTGCCGAGCGGAAGCTTTGCCGACAGGCGTCGATCACCAGATCATAGCAGCCCGCAATCAAGGGGTTTCCGGTGCCTGCCGCAATCTTGCGATAAAACGCCTCTTCGTGGCGAACGAACGCGCCGGGATCGGTATGGACCGCTTCGATATCGCTCAGGATCTCTCCCAGCGCTTCGATATCGCGGGGCGGCATGTTCACCACGGCCAGGCGCACCATGTCCGGCTCGAGGATGCCGCGGATCACTTGCAGATCGAGCGGGCTGGAGGAGGCGGCGATTTCGCTATGCGAAGCGGCGGGCGCGTCGCCGGTCGGTGGATTGACGTAGCTGCCGCTGCCCGCGCGGCGCCGGATCAGGCCGTGGCTCTCCAGCACTTCCAGCGCCTCGCGGACGGTATTGCGCGCAACGCCAAGGTCAGACGAGAGCATTCGCTCGGAGGGCAGGCGCTCGTCCACCGCGTATTCGCCGCTGCGGATGCGCCCATACAGCGTGTCGACCACGGTCTGCACCGTCGCGCTCATCTGGGTCTGGGCGGTAAAGCCTATGATCTGCTGCGCCAGCGACATGGGGTTTCCTTTCGGCTCTGTCGTCCCCAGCTTACACCAAGCGGGATGCACACAAACGCATATTTGCAGCAAGTATGGCGTGGAAAAAGGAGAATGACATGAAAACCGAAGATACTGAAAGCGGCCCGGTCGAGCTATGGACACCCGAGGAGGTCGCCGCGGCGCGGGATGACATCGTGCTGGTCGACGTGCGCACACCGCAGGAACACGCTCTCGAGCGGATCAGTGGCGCGATGCTGATGGCGCTACAGGAGTTTCGGCCCGCGTGCCTGCCGGGGCAGGAGGGCAAGCGACTGGTTCTACATTGCGGATCTGGCGTGCGCTCGGGCAAGGCGGCGCAGCAATGCCTTGCCGCCGGGATTACCCCCATCGCGCACCTGGAGGGCGGCATGGCTGCGTGGAAGGATGCGGGGCTGGAGTATATCGGCACCGATATGGCCACGGGCGCGCCCAAGACGATGACAAAGGACGACTGAACCCGGCTGTGCAGCAAAAAAGGGCGCGCTTGTGCGGCGCGCCCTTTTCCCTAAAATCGTGTCGGCATCTGGCTTAGATGTCGATTGTGTTCTCACGCTCCCAGCTGGAGAAATGCGAGACGAACTGGGTCCATTCCTCGCGCTTCATCTTGAGGAAGGCGGCCGAGAAATCGTCGCCCATCGCGGATTTGAGCGCCTTGTCGTTGTCATAGGCGCGCAGGGCGTCCAGCATGTTCAGCGGCAGCTTGGGCGCGCCCTTTACCTTGTGGCCTTCGGCATACATGTCGATGTCGTGACGCTTGCCCGGCTCGGCTTTGGAGCGCACGCCGGACAGGCCCGCCGCAATGATGACCGCCTGCAAAAGGTAGGGATTGACCGCGCCATCGGGCAGGCGCAGCTCGAACCGGCCGGGGCCGGGCACGCGCACCATATGGGTGCGGTTGTTGCCCGTCCATGTGACCGAGTTGGGCGCCCATGTGGCCCCCGAAGTGGTGCGCGGCGCGTTGATACGCTTGTAGCTGTTGACCGTGGGGTTCGTGATCGCGGCCAAGGCACTGGCGTGCTTCATGATCCCGCCCAGGAAGTGCTTGCCACTTTCCGACAGGCCCAGCTCACCGGTGGGGCTATCGGTCTTTTCTGCGGCAAAGACGTTGGTCTTGGACTTGTCGCCGGGCGCGTCCCAGACCGAGATATGCGCGTGGCAGCCATTGCCCGTGAGGCCGGGAATGGGCTTGGGCATGAAGGTGGCGCGCATGCCGTGCTTTTCCGCGACCGTCTTGGTCATGAACTTGAAGAAGCTGTGCTTGTCCGCCGTCTTGAGGGCATCGTCGAAGTCCCAGTTCATCTCCCACTGGCCATTGGCGTCCTCGTGGTCGGACTGGTAGGGGCCCCAGCCCAGCTCCAGCATGTAGTCGCTGATCTCGCGGATCACCTCGTAGCTGCGCATCATCGTCTGCTGATCGTAGCAGGGCTTGGCCGCCTTATCGAGCGGGTCGTTGATCTGCGTGCCCTCGGGCGACAGCAGGAAGAATTCGGCCTCGATGCCGGTCTTGACGTGCATGCCCTCGTCGGCGGCCTCGGCAATGAGGCGGCGCAGCACGTTGCGCGGCGCCTGCGCCACATCTTCGCCTTCCATTACGCAGTTCGACGCGACCCATGCGATCTCTGGCTTCCACGGCAGCTGGATCACGGACTCAGGGTCCGGCACGGCCAGCATGTCGGGATGCGCGGGCGTCAGATCAAGATAGGTGGCAAAGCCTGCAAAACCGGCGCCGTCCTCCTGCATTCCCGCAATGGCGCTGGCGGGGACCAGCTTGGCCCGCTGGGCGCCAAAGAGGTCGGTGAAGGAGATCATGAAATACTTGACGCCATTGTCCTTGGCGAACTTGGCCAGATCGGTGGTCATTTTGGTTGTGTCCCTCTTGGTTCGTTTTTCTGGGAGGCTAGGAGCAAAAAGGGCGCAGCACAATCAGCGCCACGCCCATTTTTCAATTCGCCTCAGTAGCTGCTGCCCGGCTTGCCGGGATACCAGTTGGTTCCCGCCAAGGGGATCTTGGCCATGGCTGCGGCTTCCATCGTCAGCGCGCACAGATCTTCGGGTTCGAGATTGTGCAGATGGTTCTTGCCGCAGGCGCGCGCGATGGTCTGTGCCTCGAGGGTCATGACCTTGAGGTAGTTGTTCAGGCGGCGGCCGCCTTCGATGGGATCGAACCGCTTCATCAGCTCGGGATCCTGCGTGGTGATACCCGCCGGATCGCGGCCCTCGTGCCAGTCGTCATAGGCGCCCGCGGTGGTGCCGAGCGCGTTATACTCGTCCTCCCAGCGCGGATCGTTGTCGCCCAGTGCGATCAGCGCGGCGGTGCCGATGGCGACCGCATCGGCGCCCAAGGCGAGCGCCTTGGCCGTGTCCGCGCCGCCGCGGATCCCGCCCGAGACGACCAGTTGCACTTCGCGGTGCATGTCCATGTCCTGAAGTGCGCGCACCGCCTCGCCGATGCAGGCAAGGATGGGCTGGCCGACATGTTCGATAAAGACATCCTGTGTCGCCGCCGTGCCGCCCTGCATCCCGTCCAGAACGACGACATCCGCGCCCGCCTTGACCGCGAGGGTGGTGTCGAAATAGGGGCGGGCGCCGCCGATCTTGATATAGATCGGCTTTTCCCACGCTGTAATCTCGCGCAACTCGAGGATCTTGATCTCCAGATCGTCGGGGCCGGTCCAATCCGGGTGGCGGCAGGCGCTGCGCTGGTCGATACCCTTGGGCAGGTTGCGCATCTGCGCGACACGGTCGCTGATCTTCTGGCCCAGCAGCATACCGCCGCCGCCGGGCTTGGCGCCCTGGCCGACGACGATCTCGATGGCGTCGCAGCGGCGCAGATCATCGGGGTTCATGCCGTAGCGCGAGGGCAGGTACTGATAGACCAGCTTGGACGAATGCCCGCGCTCTTCTTCGGTCATGCCGCCGTCGCCGGTGGTGGTCGAAGTTCCGGCCATGGTCGCGCCGCGTCCCAGCGCCTCCTTGGCGGGGCCTGAAAGGGCGCCAAAGGACATGCCCGCGATCGTCACCGGAATATCCAGCTCGATCGGTTTTTTCGCAAAACGGGTGCCCAGCGTCACCTTGGTGTCACATTTTTCGCGGTATCCTTCGAGCGGATAACGCGAGATGGATGCGCCCAGAAACAGCAGGTCGTCGAAATGCGGCAGCTTGCGCTTGGAGCCGCCGCCGCGAATGTCATAGATGCCAGTGGCAGCAGCGCGGCGAATCTCGGCGTTCGTCGGGTTCGAGAAGGTCGCCGACTGGATCGGCACGGTGCGCGGTGCGCCTTTGTGATCGTCTTTCATGTCGGCCCCTCAATACGCGTTGTCGATGTTGAAATTATAGAGCTTGCGGGCCGAGCCATAGCGCTTGAACTCTTCGGGCTTGGCGTCGCATTCGCCCCGCTCCAGAAGGTCGGCAAGGATCTCGAGGTGCTCGGGGCGCATCTCTTTTTCGATGCAATCGGCGCCGAGGCTCTTGACCGAGCCGCGCACGAACAGACGCGCCTCGTAAAGGCTGTCGCCCAGCGCGTCGCCTGCATCGCCGCAGACCACCATGTTGCCGGACTGGCCCATGAACGCGCTCATATGGCCGATATTGCCATGCACGATGATGTCGATGCCCTTCATCGAGATGCCGCAGCGCGAGCTGGCATTGCCCTTGATGACCAAAGTGCCGCCGCGCCCGGTGGCGCCCGCATACTGGCTGGCGTCGCCATCGACGATGACGGTGCCCGACATCATGTTTTCGGCGACGCCGGGGCCGGCCGAGCCGTGCACGCGGATCGTCGCCTGCTTGTTCATGCCCGCGCAGTAGTAACCGGTCGAGCCTTTGACGACGACTTCGATGGGGGCGTCGAGGCCCACGGCGATTGCGTGGCTGCCCTTGGCGTTGACGATTTCCCAAGCGGTCTGATTGGTGTCTTTGCTCTGCGCCTGAAGCGCCGCGTTCAGATTGCGCAAACCTTGCGCTTCAAGGTCGAAAGTTTGCATTTACGCGGCCTTCTCGGTTGCGGTGGGTGCAGCGTTATGGCTCCAGAAATAGACGGTCGAGGGCTCGGGCTCCCACACGCGGGCGTGCTCGATGCCGGGCAGGTTGACCAGCGCGCGATATTCCGAGCCAAAGGCGACATATTGATCTGTCTCGGCCATGACGGCGGGCTTGCACGCGATCGGGTCGCGCACCACGCCAAAGCCGTCCTTGGTGCCGACCACGAAGGTAAAGAACCCATCGAGATCGTCGAGACTGCTTTGCAGGGCCTCGCCCAGTGACGCGCCGTTCTGCATTTTCCAGGTGAGGTAGGCGGCGCCGACCTCGGTGTCGTTCTCGGTTTCGATATGCATGCCGGCCTTGCGCAGCTTTCGGCGCAGGCTGGCGTGATTGCTGAGCGAGCCATTGTGGACGAGGCACTGATCGCGCCCGGTGTTGAACGGATGCGCCCCCATGGTCGTCACGGCCGATTCGGTCGCCATGCGGGTGTGGCCGATGCCATGGCTGCCGGTCATCGACGAAATATCAAAGCGTGCTGCCACATTTTTAGGCAGACCGACCTCTTTGTAGATTTCAAGCGACTCTCCGGTGCTCATCATGCGCACATCGGGACGCAGATCGTTCAGCACGGTGCGCGCAGCGGCGGCCCAGGCGGCGTCGATCTCGATGACCGCGTGGGTATCCTTGATGCGCATGGTCACGTCGCCGCCGAGGGCGCGCTGCATGTCCTTGTCGAGATTCGGAAAGTCGCGATCGGGCATGCTCGATTGCACTGTCAGCTTGACCTTGCCCGGCGTTTCGCCGCTGTAAATGGCGATTCCGGCGCTATCCGGTCCGCGGTCGGTCATGGTAATCAGCATGTCCGTCAGCATCTGGCCCAGCTTGGGCTCGAGCGAGGTGTCCTTGAGAAAAAGTCCTACGATCCCGCACATGTCGCGGTTCCTCCAGCGGTGTGTGAATGACGAGTCGAAAGCTAGCACCAAACAAACAAGCGCTCAACCCTAGGGAAACTTTTTTTCCTAAAATTAAAAGGCCCCGGCATCAGCCGGGACCATTTGTTTTCATTGGCGGGGTGGCGCGTCAGGTGTTGTCCGCATGCGTCCTTACGTCCGGCTCCAGCCCCCAGATGGCCTTGTCCAGACCGGCGATCTGGTCTTCTTCGCTGTTTTCCATACCGATCGTTGCCTTGAATATGACCGACAGGATCAGCGCGGTGATGACGCCTGTACCGATGCATGCCGCGACGCCGACAACCTGCATGATGAACGAGATTTCACCGTGCTGAAATGCATAGGGTCCATCCTCGAAGCCAAGGTAGCCACCGCGCGGGGTGCCCGCCTTGAAGATCCCCAGAAAGAGCATCCCGAAGGTTCCGGCGCCCAGGAACAGCGGGAACAACTTGTGCTCGTCGATGCCGCGCTTCAGCGTGAATTCGTAGATCGCAAATGATGCCAGCGGCGCCAGCAATCCAAGAATCAGGGCCTGCCAGGGCAGATAGACATCGAGGCCCGACGCGCCAGCCACATATCCCGCAAGCGGGCCAAGCAGAGTGTAGGCGTAGTTGCCGGACATATAGGCCAGAATCAGGCCGCCGATCGCTCCGCCAGCCCAGACAAGCGCGTAGTTGTTCAGCGAGATACCGACGCTTGTGTTCGCCATCGTCACGCTGACGGCCAGAGCCTCCGGATCAAAGTAGAACAGGCAAGACAGGATCACCATCGGCAAGCCCGCGAAGATCAGCAGCAGGCCGGGTGCGCAAAGGCCGATGCTGGGGGCCAGATAGGCCGTCACGCGCGGATGTTCGGCCATCATGCCGGGCCGCGGCTTCATCATCAGGGTAAAGACCAGCGCCATCCCGGCGGGGAACAGGTAGACAAAGCCCACGCCAAAGAAGTCATGGAAACCTGCATTGGTGAGCGGCCCCACGGATCCCCATGTGGCCCAGCTGAGCACTGACGACACAACGGCGGCCACGACACAGGTGATATAATACGCCGATGCCTTCATTCGTTCGGAGACGGCAAAGTGGAACAGGACGTTGATGATCCCGGCAAACACGGCGAGGAAGAAGATGAAGATCTGGAAGGTGTTCAGTCCCGGGAAAACGCCAGGGTCCGTCTCGTGCGCCAGTGCGTTGGTCATTGCGCCGCCGATCCACCAGTCGCGAATCGAATCCATCATGGTTGCACCTTCCATGATGTAGTATTGGCCCGCCCAGAAACCGAAGCCGATCACGAAATACGTGGCGAATCCGATAAAGAATCCAAGGCTCTTTTCGATCGTCGAATTGAACAGGTTCTTGCGGCGGGTCGTTCCCGCGTCAATCAACAGCAGGCCGACGACGACAAGGATCGCCCCTACCGTTCCAGACGCATAAACGACGTTCTGCGTCAGCGAATTGAGTGTGACTTGTTCGGCGTAAATGGCCCCTAAATCGAGCGACATCAGGTCTCCCCTTCCTTATACTGTTGGACTCCGGCCACGTCGGGCTGGAATATCTGCCTTGGTCCGCGATCACCGATGGTCGCGGCACGGTCGTGTTATTGGGATCAGCGCAAGATAAGGTATCCGCCTTGACCCATAGGAGTGCGATAATGATCAAATTCCTTAGCATATCAAGAATATAATTTTACTGGCAGGATGCGCTGGGGTGATGGCACCGCCGCGCTCGTGCGACCAGCCTCACGATTTTTTCGGCACCAATCGGGCTGGAATTTGCCTCACAGGAAAAAGTCTTGCATCATATTCTTGCTTTCTATCCCCGGCTGGGGCTGAATAGCGGCGAGAACGGACCGACACTCAAAACCGACACTCAAATCAGGGGATCATCACATGGCAATTATCTGGAGACATTCCGCACTGGCGCATCGCCACGCTGAAATCGGCGGCGAGCTGGAGGATTGGAACGGCATGGGCACCGCCTGGTTCTATGACCACAGCGAAGAGCGCGGGCAGGCCGATTACGAGCGTGTGCGCACCAAGGCGGGCCTGATGGATGTGTCCGGCCTGAAGAAAGTCCACCTGACCGGCCCTGATGCCGCGCATGTCATCGACCGCACCACCACTCGCAACGTCGAGAAGCTGATGCCGGGCCGCGCGGTCTATGCCGCGATGCTGGACACCCGCGGCATGTTCATCGACGACTGCGTGATCTACCGCATTTCGGTCAACAGCTGGCTGGTCGTCCACGGCACCGGCGCGGGCATGGAATCGATGACGGCTGCGGCTGCGGCCAAGAACGTCGCGATCACCTTCGACGACGATCTGCACGACATCTCTCTACAGGGCCCCGTTGCGGTCGACTTTCTGGAAAAGCACGTTCCGGGCATTCGCGATCTGGCGTATTTCGGCATCATGCAGACCAAGATTTTCGGCTGCCCCGTCATGATTTCGCGCACCGGCTACACCGGCGAGCGCGGCTACGAGATCTTTTGCCAGAAAAAGCATGTCGTCCAGATCTGGGATCAGATCCTGGAGGAAGGCAAGGACATGGGCATCGGCCCGGTGCAGTTCAGCACGCTCGACCGGTTGCGCACCGAATCATACCTGCTCTTCTTTCCCGGCGACAACTCCGAGACCTATCCGCATGAGAACGGCGATCCGGCGGGTGATACCCTTTGGGAGCTGGGCCTCGAATTCGTCGTCTCGCCCGGCAAGACCGGCTTTGTCGGCGCCGAGAACCATTATGCCCTCGAAGGGCGCGAGCGGTTCAAGATCTACGGCGTCAAGCTGGAGGGCGAAGTGCCCGCCGACGAGGGCGCGGACCTCTTGCAGGATGGCAAGAAGGTCGGCACTGTGACGTATGGAATGTATTCGCGCATCAACAAACATAACGTCGGCATCGCGCGCATGCCCGTGGACGCGGCCAAGCCCGGCACCAAGCTGACCGTGCGCAATGGCGATGGCACGGAGATCCCCGCCGTCGCCGCCGAAATGCCCTTCTACGACAAGGACAAGAAGATCCGCACGGCCAAGGGCTGACACGACAATCGCCAGCGGCGGGGCGCGCTCTGCCGCTGGCCACCAAAAAAAACGCGACAAAGAAGAGACCAACAGGAGATCAGGGCGTATATGTCGAAGTTTGAATTTCCCCCCTCGATCAAGAGCCGCCCGGTCTGGGGCAGCCTTGAGGCGCGCGCGGGCAAACATCACCTGATGATCGCGGATGGCGAGGGTGCCGAAGCGATCATGGACATCGCGGTGCCGGATCTGATGGCGCGCAGCCACATCATCTATATCCCGAAGGGCACCGATAACGCCGAGCGTCTGCGCGCGCTGAAGCCCGCTCAGTTTCATGAGGGGCCCACCTATGAAGCCTCTTTGCAGCGCATCCGCCGTGTCTTGCAGGATGCCCACATGGGGCTACAGGTATACCTTGCCGGCACCGAGGGACTGATGGGCCAGGCGATGCAGGAGGCCGTGAGCGCCGGTATTCCGCACACCGCCATCCAGACCGAACATCGCGGATCTGTCGCGCGCCGGATGCAATGCGTACACTGCAAGGGCATCACCGAGGATGTCGAGGTCGATCCGTTCGTCTGCTCGCACTGCGGTCTGACCCTTTTTGTGCGTGACCATTATTCGCGCCGTCTGGCCGCCTATCAGGGCGTTTGCGTCGACGCCGAGGATCCGGGAAACATACCCGAGCAAAAGGGGATATACGAATGAGCGGAGCCACCAAGATCAACGTGCGCGTGACCGAAATCGTGCCTCTCAACGAGCTGGTCACCCGCTTCAAGTTCGAACGCACCGATGGCGGCAATATGCCGACCTTCTCGGGCGGCGCCCATACTGTCATCGAGATGAAGGATGGAGACCGCACGCGGCTGAACCCTTACTCCTTGATGTCCGACCCCGCTGATCGCAGCGCCTATACCATTTCGGTGCGCCGCGATGACGAAGGGCGCGGCGGCTCTCTTTTTCTGCATCAAAAGGTCAAGGTGGGGGACGAGATGGTTCTATCGAACCCCGTCAACCTCTTCAGCCTCGATCTGCGCGCGAAAAAGCACCTGATGATCGCGGGCGGCATCGGCATCACGCCCTTCCTTGCCCAGATCAAGCAGCTCGACCGCAGCCACGGCAATTGGGAGCTGCATTATTCCGTGCGCAGCGAGGATCTGGCCAGCTACGCCAAGGAGCTGACGACCGAGCACCCAAACGACGTGCACATCTATTACAACGACCGCGATCAGACCATCGATCTGGAGCATTTGCTGGATGGTCAGCCCCTTGGCACGCACATCTATATCTGCGGGCCCAAGGGCATGATCGACTGGGTGCGTGCCACCGCCAAGGAACTGGGCTGGCCCCGCGAGGCCGTGCATTACGAGGAATTCCTTGCGCCCAAGCCCGGCAAACCCTTTGAGGTGAAGCTGGCCATCAGCAACAAGGTGATCGAGGTCGGCGAGCATGAGAGCCTGCTGGAGGCGATCGAGCGGGCAGGGGTGGATGCGCCCTATCTGTGCCGCGGCGGTGCCTGCGGGCAATGCGAGACGGATGTGGTCGAGGCCGACGGCAAGATCGTCCACCGCGACCACTGGCTCGAGCCCGAAGAGCATGCCTCGAACAAGAAGATCATGCCCTGCGTCAGCCGGTTCGAGGGCAAGACGCTGGTGCTGGACCGCTAGAAATTCCCCCGAGATCCCCAAGGGAGCCACGATATGACGATGCAATTCAACGACGAGACGTTCCGCGACGATTATTCGTTCCGCAATTCGGCTTGGGCGATCAAGCGCTTTCCATTCCCGTTCGACAAGGACGACTACATGTACTCCGTCAACATGGAGCCGCATGCAGGCGGGCGCGAGGGATCGGTCTTTGACAATCGGTTTGACGTGGATGAGCACTACGTCAGCGAGATGTGCGACCGGGCACTGGTGCTGGATCAGGATCCGCTGCGCTGCCAGTCCCTGCCACACATGACGCTGGCGGGTTGGGATCTGCTCGAGCTGATCATGGTGTCCAAGTCCGAGGATTATCCGGACCTTTTCGAGCTGCACCGCGATGGGGACAAGTGGCGCTGGATCAACAAGCCGCTGGGCATCGACGACACCTTTACGTTCCTCGATGAGACCACGCTGCCCTATGGGCCGATGGAGTATATCACCCGCCAAACCCAAGGGGATTTCGCCGTGCTGGACCAGCGTGACGACAACCTCTGGATGGATGCCGGAATGGTGACAACGCAGGCCGACTGGAGCCTTGATTTCGACATCGGCATGAACTTCTTTGAATGGCACGCGCCGGTGCCGCTGGCCCATGAGAAGGGTATTTTTGTCCGCGCGCTCAAGTTCCTGCTGAACATCCAGCAAGGCAGCCCCGCGCGCCGCCTCAACTGGACGATGACGGTCAATCCGCTGCTGGATACCAGCCCTGAGAATTACCACAAATGGGGCGTGCAAAAGACGACGCTGACGCCCGAGAACATCGGCTCCAAACAGCATTTGCGGGTAGAGCTTCAGACGTTTTTCCGTCTGCCGCGCTCGAACGCGCTGGTGTTTCCGATCCGCTGCTATCTGTGCGCGTTTCAGGATCTGATGACCGTGCCAAAATGGGGCCGCCGCCTGCACCGCGTCATCCGTGACCTGCCGGACGAGTTGGCCGATTACAAGGGATTTGCGGCCAATCGGCCCATGATGCTGGACTACCTGTCGCAGTTTGATGACGGGCTGCCCACGTCGCCGGGGATCTGGCCCGATCTGGATACAGAGCCCGCGCTGCAAAAATAGGGCGCGGGCAGGCTCTCAGGTGTTCTGGGGATAGCTGATGATCGACAGGTAGCGGCAGGGCAGCGTCACCAGCCGCTCAGGCCCGTGCGGCGCATCGGCGTCGAAGAACAGCGTATCGCCGGGCAAGAGCGGGATCACGTCGTCGCCGTGGCGATAATCCAATGCGCCCTCCAGCATGTAGATCGTCTCGATCCCGCCGTGCTGGAATGTCGGGAAGATATCCGTTTCGGTGCTGAGCGTGATCAGATAGGGCTCGACGATGACGCCCGAGTCGTTCGAGCCGATGTGCCCCAGGAGGTTGTACTGATGCCCGGCGCGGGTGCCTGCGCGCTCCAGCTCGACACCCTCGCCGCTCTTGGTGTGCACGTATTCGCGGCTTTCCTCGAAGCGGCGAAAGAAACCGGTGATCGGCACGCGCAGCGCGTTGGCCAGCGTTTGCAACGTGGTCAGCGAGGGCGATGTATTGCCGTTCTCGATCTTGGAAAGCATGCCGATGCTGAGGCCCGTCTTGGCCGCCAGTTCAGCCACGGTGATCTCCTGCTTGCGGCGATGCGCGCGAAGCTCGCGGCCGATGGCCAGCTCCAGCACATTCTCGCGGTCCTCGCGCTGCGGGCGGTGGGGGTCTTGGGTCAGGCGCGCCGCTTCGGAGCGCGTTAGTTGCTTTACTGTCATGGGGTATCCTAAGGCCGTGGCCGAGCATCGACCGTGTTTCCTGATAGAAGCACAATTTTCACTCTCAGGGCAAGATGTATGACGCGAGAGTAAATTTTCAGCACTGTCCCCGCAGAGGGCAGCCAAGGCGACGATTTCAAGAAAAATGCTTGACGCAACGTAATGCCATGCAAGGATGAAAGGGATCCGGCGGCAAGGACCGCGGCGCAGACCATATCGGATACCACCCGGCAGGAGCACATATGGGCTCAACATCGCGCCTCTGACGTGGCGCGGCATCTGGGATGCTCGATATGCAAAACACGCGAACCGCCATTCTTGCCGCACTTGCGGCTGTTGCCCCTTTTGCCCTCATGGCCGAGGATAGCTCTGATCCGATCGTGATCCCCATCAACAACTGGTCCTCTCAGATCGTGATGTCGAACGTCATGGGCCAGATATTCGAGTCGATGGGCAACAACGTTGAATACGTCACCGTCGACGCTCAGGCGGTCTATGAGTCGATTCGTCTGGGCGACGTGTCGCTCCAGATGGAGGTCTGGGAGGGCACGCATAAGCTGTCGCTCGAGGCTGCCTTGGCCAAAGGCGGAATCATCGACGTGGGCGATCACGATGCTGTCACGCGCGAAGATTGGTGGTACCCGATGTGGACCAAGGAAGCCTGCCCCGGCTTGCCCGATTGGGAGGCGCTCAACGACTGCGCCGAGATCTTCGCCACCCCCGAGACGGGCGACAAGGGCCGCTATCTGGACGGCCCCGCCGACTGGAACAAGCATGCGAACGAGCGTGTCGCCGCGCTGGGCATGAATTTTACGGTCATCAATGCAGGCTCCGCCGCCGCTCTTTGGGCCGAGATCGGCGCCGCCGAGGCGGAAAAGCGCCCCATCGTCCTCTTCAACTGGACGCCCAACTTTGCCGAGGCCGTCTGGCCGGGCGAATTCGTGGCCTTCCCCGAGGCGGTGCCGGGCTGTGATACCGACCCGTCTGTCGGACCCAACCCCGACGCGCTCTATGATTGCGGCAACCCTGCCGATGGCTATCTGAAAAAGGCCGCATGGGATGGCATGCCCGAGAAATGGCCCGCCGCCTACGAGGTGCTGACCAAGGCGTCATTCACCAATGCGCAGATCGCTGAAATGGCCCGCCTCGTCGATGTCGAAGAGCTGGAGCCGGACGAGGCCGCGCGCGAATGGCTGGATGCAAATGGCGACGTCTGGAAAGGCTGGGTCAACTGAGTCGCACCGGTCGGCAACGGTGGCCCTGCGCGCAAAGTGCAAGCGGGGCCGCTCCAATCACGAACGGCCTAAACATCGGGCATTACACGGTCATGGCCTTTTCGTTCCGCAAATTTTTAAGAAAAAAACTTGACCGAGAGTAAAGTAAAGCGAAGGTTAAGGTGTGACGCATGTGACAGAGGGCCGCCAAGAGCCCAGCGTTATTTCATTAAAATGTGCAGCATCGTCTGTGCGAGATAAAAAGCGGCGATCCTTTGCCGCGACAACCGGGAGATTACAATGAAGAAAACACAAACGGCCATCCTGGCCGCTATGACCGCATTCGCGCCCATGGCCGTGCTGGCCGAGGACAGCAACGACCCCATCGTGATTCCGATCCATAACTGGTCCTCGCAGATCGTCATGTCGAATGTCGTCGGGCAACTTCTGGAACAGCAGGGCGCCTACGTGGAATATGTGACCACCGACAGCCAGGCCGTCTACGAGTCGATCCGTATGGGCGATGTCACGCTGGAAATGGAAGTCTGGGAGGGCGCGTTTGGTGCCTCGTTCCGCGCGGCCATGGAAAAGGGTGGCATCGTCGATGTCGGTGATCACAACGCGGTCACCCGCGAGGATTGGTGGTACCCGATGTGGACCAAGGAAGCCTGCCCTGGCCTGCCTGATTGGGAGGCGCTCAACGACTGCGCCGAGATCTTCGCCACCCCCGAGACGGGCGACAAGGGCCGCTACCTCGATGGCCCCGTTGACTGGCTCAAGCATGGCAAGGAGCGTGTCGAGGCATTGGGCATGGATTTCACCGTCATCAACGCCGGTAGCGCGGCCGCGCTTTGGGCCACCATCGGCGCTGCCGAGGCTGACAAGACACCCATCGTCGTGTTCAACTGGACGCCCAACTTTGCCGAGGCTGTCTGGCCCGGCGAGTTTGTCGAATTCCCCGAATGGGAGGATGGCTGCGACACCGATCCTGCCGTCGGGCCGAACCCCGACGCGCTCTATGACTGCGGCAACCCTGCCGATGGCTACCTGAAAAAGGCCGCGTGGGAAGGCATGGAAGAGAAGTGGCCGGCAGCCTACGCAACGCTTGAAAAGGTCTCTTTCACCAACCCGCAGATCGCCGAGATGGCCAAGCTGGTCGATATCGACGAGATGGAGCCACAAGAGGCGGCAGCCGTGTGGCTGGAGGAAAATCCTGATGTCTGGCAGGGCTGGATCAACTGATCCGGGCCTGACGCACACCCAAATGTCCGGTCCCGCCCGCACTTTGTGTGGCGGGGCCGATTTGACCTATTCAGGATGGACCATGGACCAGCAAACACCCGTTATCTCGTGCCGCAATGTGTGGAAGCTGTTTGGCAGCGACCCCAAAACCTACCTCGCAACCATGCCTGCAGGGCGCGGTTTCGAAGAGATCCGTGCCGACGGCTATATCGCGGGCGTCAAGGATGTCAGTATCGAGGTGCATCGCGGAGAGATGCTGGTCGTCATGGGGCTCTCGGGTTCTGGCAAATCCACGCTGGTGCGCTGCTTTTCGCGCCTGCATGACATCACCGGCGGCACCATTACCGTCGAGGGGCAGGACGTAATGAAGCTGAGCGAGCGCGAGCTGATCGAGCTGCGCCGCTCCAAGATGGGCATGGTCTTTCAATCCTTTGGCCTGCTGCCGCACCGCACGGTGCTGGAGAATATCGCCTTTCCCCTGGAAATGCGCGGGCAGGACCGGCACCAGCGCCGCGAACGGGCGATGGAGGTCATCAAGCTGGTCGGGCTGGAAGGGCGCGAGGACTACTTTCCGCGCGAACTCAGCGGCGGCCAGCAGCAGCGCGTCGGTATCGCGCGCAGCCTCGCGATCGAGCCCGACATCTGGTTTCTGGACGAGCCGTTCAGCGCACTCGATCCGCTGATCCGCAAGGAGATGCAGGACGAATTCCTGCGCCTTCAGGGGCTCTTGCACAAGACCATCGTTTTCATCACCCATGACTTCGACGAGGCCCTGCGCCTTGCTGACCGCATCGCCATCATGAAGGAAGGTGCGGTCGAGCAATGCGACACCCCCGACCAGATCGTGCTGCACCCGGCGACCGAATATGTGCGCAAGTTCACCGAGGACATCGACAAGGCCCGTGTCGTGCGTGCCAGCGTTCTGGCCAAGCCCGATCTGGTCGGCACCGGGGAGCCTGTGGATGCGGGCACGACCGTTCACCAGATGGCGCAACTTCTGGTGCAGGACACGCGCGAGGCAATCCCCGTGGTCCGCGATGGCCAGCCATTGGGCGCATTTCGGCGCACAGATGCGCTTGAAATCCTCGTGGGAGCAACCTGATGGCAGTGGTGGCAACAGATACCAGCCCCGCGCGCCAATTCACCCGTCCGCGCACCGCGATCCTGTTGGTCGCTGCGGCCATCGTTCTGACATTGCTGCAATACTCGGGCCTTCTGCCCGCCGCGCTGCACCGGCTGCCCGAGGCGATGATACCGCCTTTTGCCACGTGGCTGGATGCGATCTTCAACTTCATCAAGGACGACATGGGCCTGCTTGCCCTCACGCGGTTTCTGACCGAGGGGCTGGAATGGCTGCTTGATGCCACCGCCAACCTCTTTTTCGGGCAACGCCGCTGGCCCTATCTGGGGCCGATCCCGTGGACGGCCATCGCCGCTGTGGCGGCTGTCACCGGCTATTACCTTGGCGGCTGGCGCATGGCGCTGCTGGGCGGGGGCGTTTTTGTCTGGACGGCCCTCATCGGCCAGTGGACCATCGCGATGCAGACCGTTTCGGTGCTGGTCGTCGCGGCGCCGCTTGCCTTCATCATCGGGCTGACGCTGGGCATCATGGCATGGCGCTATGCGTGGCTGGACCGGGCGATCAGGCCGGTGCTTTCGGTGCTTCAGACGCTGCCATTCTTTACCTATCTGCTGCCGGCCGTCATCTTCTTCAAGGTCGGGCCTACGGCGGGCGCGGTGGCGACGACGATCTACGCCATCCCACCGATGATCCTGATGACGACGCTGGGCCTGCAAAAGGTCTCGCATGAGGTGGTCGAGGCGGGCCATATGAGCGGCTGCACCCGCTGGCAGCTTTTGCGTCATGTCTATCTGCCCTCGGCCCGGACCGAGATCCTCGTGGGGGTCAATCAGGTCATCATGCTCAGCCTCGCGATGGTCGTCCTGACCGCCTTCATCGGGATGCCGGGCCTTGGTGCGAAACTTCTGGCCATGATGGGCAGTTTCAAGCTGGGCCGCAGCTTCGAGATTGGCGTCACGATCGTGCTGATCGCCGTCATGCTGGATCGGATGTCCAAGGCCTGGGCGATCAAGCAGCCAGAGCATTTCGAGCGCGGCACCCCCTGGTGGAAGCAGCATTTCCTGCTGCTGACCGGCGTTGGTGCCTTCGTCTTTTTCTGCGTCCTCGGGCAATTCGTCGAGGTGGCCAGCAATATCGGGCGCACGCAGAATTTCAGTCAGGGCAAGGAAATCGACGACCTGATGAAGAACTTCCTGGCGCTTGGCTGGGTCAATGCGATCACGGGCGGTATCCGTTATTTCCTGAACGTTCAGGTGCTGATCCCCTTCCGCAACTTCCTGCTCAGTATCCCGACGCCTGCGCTGATCCTCTTGATCTCTG
This sequence comes from Roseovarius sp. D0-M9, assembly GCF_037083805.1. NCBI lineage: Bacteria > Pseudomonadati > Pseudomonadota > Alphaproteobacteria > Rhodobacterales > Roseobacteraceae > Roseovarius > Roseovarius sp. D0-M9. The sequence goes on from NZ_JBAPKZ010000012.1 coordinate 28,585, forward strand.
CCTTTGCGCTTTGGCTGGGCGGGCGGCGGCAGGCGCTGACCGCAGCGCTCTTCTTTGGTCTCATAGCGCTTTCGGGCTGGTGGGACCGGTCGGTCATCACGCTCTATTCGGTCCTTTCGGCGGTGGCGATTGCCATGCTGATCGGCCTGCCCATCGGGATCGCGGCGGCGCGTAGTGACACGTGGTCGCGCCGGGTGCTGTTGGCTTGCGATACGGCGCAGACCTTTCCCAGTTTCGTCTATCTCATTCCTGCGATCATGCTCTTTGGCATCACGGATGTGGCGGTGATCTTCTCGATCCTGATCTTCGCAATGGTGCCGCTGACGCGCTACACGATAGAAGGGCTGCGCACGGTTCCGGTGGAAATACTGGAGGCCGCAGACATGTCGGGCGCGACACGGCGGCAAAAGCTGTGGAAGGTGCAACTGCCCCTTGCGCTGCCGACGATGGCCGTGGGCTTCAACCAGGCAATCATGTTCGCGTTCTTCATGGTGATCATCGCGGCCTTCATCGGCACGCAGGATCTGGGCCAGGAGTTGCAGCGCACACTGGCGGGCACCGATATGGGCAAGAACTTCGTGCTGGGCATTTGCGTTGCCTTGATGGCGCTGACCTTCGATCTGACGATCCTGAAATGGGCAACGGATCAAAAGCGCAAGCTGGGCCTCGGCGACTAGTGCGGTAGATGCAGCGCGTGCCGTTGGGCGCGAGCTGATCGACGGCCCACTTCGGGCCGGGCTTTCCGTTGCCCTTCTTGCGGCGTCCTGCGCTGGGTGTTACATATACTGCAATTCCGTTGGGGTGCCCGCTGAGGGCTGAGAGGCGCAAGTCGACCCATCGAACCTGATCCGGACAATGCCGGCGTAGGGAACGGAGACAGACTTGGCCTCAGGGGTGACGCCCGTCGCTTTTTCTTCTTCTTTGCCGATGCCGCAGGAAGAAGAGATGACGCCAGAAACACGCATATCAGTGATCCGTGGAATTCCCGCCAGCCTGCCTTTAGACCTTAGGAGCACGCTTGATGTCGTGCCGGTTTCCAATGAAGATCCCGGCGGGCCGGTCCCTCATCGTCGCAAGGTGCCTCGATGACAAGGGCGACGGTCTTTGGCGCGGGTGTTGCCGGGCTTTGCGTTGCGACCGAACTGGTCGCGCGGGGATGGGATGTCACGGTGTGCGATCCCGCGCCCCGTCCGGGTCCGCATGGCTGCTCTTGGTGGGCTGGCGGAATGCTGGCCCCCTTGTGTGAGGGCGAGACTGCGGAAGAGCCGGTCGTGCGCCTCGGGCATGAGGCCGCCGACTGGTGGCAGCGCCAAGGGGTGCACGTCGCGCGCCGCGGGACCGTGGTTCTGGCCCTTGCCCGCGACCGGCGCGAGCTTGACCGCTATGCGCGGCGCACGACCGGGCACGAGGCGCTGGATGCAGAGGCCCTCGGCGCGCTCGAGCCGGATCTGGCCGGCAGCTTCAGCCGCGCCCTGCATTTTCGGACCGAGGCACATCTGGATCCACGCAGTGCATTGACGCACCTGCGCGACCGGCTGGAAGGGGCCGGAGTCACCTTTGTGGCCGAGTGGGGCCAAACTGCGGGCCAGTCCAACGGCCTGACCTTCGACTGCCGCGGCCTTGCGGCGCGCGACGTCCTGCCTGACCTGCGCGGGGTCAAGGGCGAGATGGTCGTGCTTCGGACGGATGAAATCACCCTGACGCGCCCCATTCGGCTGCTGCATCCGCGCTTTCCTCTTTATGTAGTGCCGCGCGGGGATGGTGTTTTCATGCTGGGCGCCACCCAGATCGAAAGCGACGACCGCAAGCCCCGAGTGCGCTCGGTTCTCGAGCTGCTTTCGGCGGCCTATGCGCTGCACCCGGCCTTTGGCGATGCGGAGGTGGTCGAGATCGGCGTGGATGCGCGCCCCGCCTTTCCCGACAACCTGCCCCGCCTGCGAAAACATGGCGAGACGATGTATGTGAACGGCCTTTTCCGTCACGGCTTTCTGCTGGCGCCAGCGCTGGCGCGGATGGCGGTGGAGGCAGCCTGCGATGGCAGCAAACCGGAGTTGTTCGATGAAGATCATAGTTAACGGCAGCGCGACCGACATCGCAGCCCAGACGCTTGAAATGGCTCTGGAAGAGCTTGGCTATGGCGGCGCAAAGGTCGCGACCGCCGTGAACGAAAGCTTTGTTCCCGCAGCCGCGCGCGCTGGCACCACCCTTGCGCCCGCCGACCGCGTCGAGATTGTCGTGCCGCGGCAGGGAGGCTGAGATGCGCCTATACAAAAGCGATATTGCCTCGCGCCTGATGCTGGGCACGGCCCTCTATCCATCCCCCGCAATACTGGCCGAGGCATTCACGCGTTCGGGCGCGGGCATAGCAACCGTGTCGGTGCGCCGCGAGGCGGGCGGCCAGCAGGCCGGGGCCGCCTTCTGGGATCTGGTGCGCGGCCTTGGGGTAAGGGTGCTGCCCAACACGGCGGGCTGCCATTCGGTGCGCGAGGCGGTGACGACGGCCCATATGGCGCGCGAGCTGTTCGAGACGCCCTGGATCAAGCTTGAGGTCATAGGCCATGCCGACACGCTCCAGCCGGATCCCTTCGGGCTGGTCGAGGCGGCGCGCATCCTTGTCGAGGACGGCTTTGAGGTCTTTCCCTACACGACCGAGGATGTGGTGCTGGCGGATCGTCTGCTCGAGGCGGGCTGCGAGGTCTTGATGCCATGGGGTGCGCCGATCGGCACCGGGCTGGGCCTGACCAACCTTTATGGCCTGCGCACGCTCAGGCGGCAGTTTCCGGACGTGCCGATGGTGGTCGACGCCGGGCTGGGCCTGCCCAGTCATGCGGCGATGGCGATGGAAATGGGTTATGACGCGGTGCTTTTGAACACTGCGGTTGCCAAGGCGGGCGATCCGGCGGCAATGGCCCAAGGCTTTGCCCGCGCGGTCGAGGCGGGCAGGCTGGCCTTCGAGGCCGACCCGATGGAGCCGCGCGACATGGCCGAGCCATCGACCCCGGTGATCGGAAGGGCGTTTCTGGAATGAAACTTGATCGCTTCTATCCGATTTTCGACAACACCGACTGGCTGGAGCGTGTTCTGCCTCTTGGCGTCAAGCTGGTGCAGCTGCGGATCAAGGACGCAGGCGAGGCCGATGTGCAGCGCGACGTGGCGCGCGCGCAGGCCCTATGCAACGCGCATGGCGCGGTTCTGGTGGTCAACGATCACTGGCGCATCGCCATCGATGCGGGCTGTGACTGGGTGCATCTGGGGCAGGAGGATCTGGATGCCGCCGATCTGCCTGCCATTCGCCGCGCGGGTGTGCGCTTGGGCATCAGCACCCATGACAACGCCGAGCTGGACCGGGCGCTGTCGCTGGGGCCGGATTACATCGCGCTGGGCCCAGTCTATCCGACCATCCTCAAAAAGATGAAGTGGGATAGCCAAGGGCTTGGTCGCGTGGCCGAGTGGAAGCAGCTGGTGGGCGATCTGCCTCTGGTCGCCATCGGCGGAATGACCACCCAGCGCGCGGCGGGCGCCTTTGCGGCAGGTGCCGATATAGTCGCGGCGGTCACCGATATCACGTTAAGCAGTGATCCCGATGCCCGCGTGCGCCAATGGATCGAGGCGACGCGATGACACGTTACGCCCGCCAGATCGCCGTGCCGTCCCTTGGCGCTGATGGTCATGCCCGTCTACGCAAGGCGGCGGTGCTGGTCGTGGGGGCGGGCGGGCTTGCCGCGCCGGTGCTGCAATATCTGGGCGGGGCCGGGGTCGGGCGCATCACACTGGTCGATCCTGACCGCGTGGATGCATCGAACCTGCACCGCCAGACGCTATTTCGCGGCGCGGACATCGGCGCGCCCAAGGTCGAGGTTGCCGCCGCATTCGTCACCGCCCTCAACCCCGACTGCCGGGTGACGTCTGTCATCGCCGCGCTGGATCCGGCAAATGCAGGCGCGCTCTGCGAGGGTGTCGATCTGGTGCTCGATTGCGCAGACGCCTTTGCCGCCAGCTATATTCTGTCTGATGTGTGCCATGATGCGGGATTGCCGCTGGTCAGCGCCTCGGTCGTCGGGGTCGAGGGGTATGCAGGCGCGTTTTGCGGTGGCGGGCCCAGCCTACGGGCCGTTTTTCCTGACCTGCCCGAGCGTCTGGGGTCCTGCGCCGAGGACGGTGTGCTGGGCCCCGCAGTGGGCGTGATCGGCGCCCTTCAGGCACAGATGGCGATGGCCCTGGTTGGCGGCGGCGCGCCGTCGCCCCTTGGACAGATCGTCACCTTCGATGGGCATGATTTCCGCTTTGGCGGGTTTCGCTTTGAAAGCGCCGCCGAGCCTGTGCATTGTCCCCGCTTTCTGGCCTCATCCAGCATCCGCGCCACCGATTTCCTCGTCGACTTGAGGCGCGAGGATGAGGCGCCTTTGGTGCATCCAGATGCACATCGCCTGCCTGTCGCCGCCTTCGGGCCTGGCGGCCCTGCGCCCGGACCTGGCCAGCGCGCGGTTCTATGCTGCCGGTCGGGCCTCAGGTCATGGCAGGCGGCCGAGCGGCTGGGCGCGGTTTGGGACGGGGAGATATGCCTTGTCGCCTTGGGTGATCCGGGCCTCGGCCCGCACTGAGCGCGTCGGGCCTTGTGGGCCCCGCATGCCGTCTGAGCCTCTGGCAGATCGACTGGCGACCCGTCCTTCGCCGCGCAAGATGGCGGGCCGGGGATCGAGGTGCGCTTCTGTTCCAAGTCACGCGACAAATTGGCAGATTTACTCACTGATCCGGGGAACCTTTTCGCAGCTTGGGGCGTCTTTTCTGGGAGTGCGTTTCGCTGAGACGTGTGCGATAGCTCCGGCGATTTGTTTGACCAAGCCTTCCGCTCGGATAGGATGGGCAGTGCGCAGGGCGCTGACCGCATGCCATGGTGGCCGTGGGCCTTCGCCCGCCACTGGCCGGGCAAGATGACTTGCAGGACGACTGGGGAGGCCTTGGTGAAAGTGCTCGTAGCCTATGTGAGACGCGCGGTCCTGTTTTCCGTTCTGTGGATCGTCTTGACGGGGGGAGAGGCGCTTGTCGCGGGGATCGGCGCCGTGCTGGCGGCAAGCTGGCTCAGTGTCCGGCTCCTTCCTGCGACGCGCCCGATCAAGATCACTGCACTCTTGCCGATGGTTCCCGGTTTCTTGTGGCATTCGTTCCTCGGAGGGCTTGATGTCGCGCGGCGGGCGCTTGATCCCCGGATGCCGCTGGATCCCGGATGGGTCGAGATCGCGGTGGATCTGCCGGACGGCGGCAAGGTCGCGCTTGGCGGTGAATTGTCGCTGATGCCCGGCACGCTGGCGGCCGGAACCGGCAAAGACAAACTGCTTGTTCATGTGCTGGACAAGGGGCAGGATCTGGAGCGCATGGTCCGCGTGGAAGAAGCGCGCTTGAAGAGGGCAACCTGATGACAATCTGGCTCACCAGTCTTGCCCTCTTGCTGCTCATAAGCCTTGGGGGTGCCCTCTGGCGGGTGTGGCGCGGCCCCGAGCCTGCCGACCGAATGATGGCCGCGCAGCTCATCGGAACGGGGGGCGTGGGCGTGGTGGTTCTGTTGGCCGCTGCCACCGACTGGGGAATGATCGACGTTGCCGTGGTGCTGGCGCTGCTCGCAGCTTTTGCGGCCGTGGCTTTTGCCAAGGCCAAGAGCGCGGACAGCGCCGGCGATCCCGAAGAAGAAGACGAGGAGGTGGGCGGTGCCTGACGTTGTCACCTACGTCATGACGGCGCTGGGCCTGGGGTTCTTTGTGGCTGGAACAGCGGGCGTGATCCGGTTTCCCGACACCTTCAGTCGCCTGCACGCATTGACCAAGGCCGACAACGTCGGCTTGGGCTGTCTGCTTCTGGGGCTTGCCTTTCAGGCTGACAGCTGGTGGGTGGTCGCGCGGCTGGGGCTGATCTGGGGGCTGGCCTTGCTGGCGGCGGGCACCACGGCGCAATTGATCGCGCGCACGGCGCTGCACCGGCGCAATTCATGATGGCACTGGTCAATACCGGTTTCGAGCTGGTTTTATGCGCGATGATCGTCACGACCGCGCTCCTGGCCGTGACCGTGCGCGACCGGTTTGGCGCAGTGGTTTTCTTTATCGTCTACGGGGTCTTTGTCGGTCTGGGCTGGCTTCGCCTTGGCGCCGTGGATGTCGCATTGGCCGAGGTCGCGCTTGGCGCTGGTCTGACCGGCCTGCTTTTGCTGGGAGCGAATGCGCGCCTGCCGGAGAGCCTGCCGGTGCCATCGCGGCTTGCGGGGCATGTAATGGCGGCAGGGGCGGGCGGCATCGCCGCGCTGGGCGCGGGCTGGGCGTTCCTGTCCATCCGGGGCGCGGCAGGCTTGCGGCAAGAGGTGGCTGCAAATCTCGAAACCACAGGGGTCGAAAACCCGGTGACGGCTGTTCTGCTGAATTTCCGTGGTTGGGACACCCTGATCGAAAGCGTCGTCCTGCTGGCCGCGTTGATCGGCATCTGGTCGACCGCGCAGGACCGCGCATGGGGCGAGCGGCCCGGTCTTCGACAGCACGTCAAATCCGGGGGCGTGTTGGACAGCTTCGCTCGCCTGCTGCCTCCTATCGGCCTCGTGGTCGGCATCTACATCTTCTGGGCCGGCTCATCGCAGCCGGGCGGTGCGTTTCAGGCGGGCACCTTGCTTGCCGCTGTGGCGGTGGTGGCGATGATGGGCGGTGCGATGCAGCCTCCGCTCATCGCGTCGCGGTGGCTGCGGTTGTCGCTTGTCGCGGGGCCTGCGATCTTTCTTGCCATTGGGCTGGCGGGTGCCGCCGCGGGTACCTTCCTTGGGCAGAGCGCCGAAATCGCAAAGACCCTGACGCTTCTTGTCGAGGCGGCTTTGACCCTGTCGATCGCGGCAACGCTGGCGCTGGCCATCATAGGCCCGCCAGAAGAACAGCCCCCAGAGGAGCCGTCGCGAGAAGAACAGCGGCGAGGGGAGCGCGTATGATCGACAGTGCCACAGTCTATGGCCTTTGCGGCGCTGCGGTCATCGGGGTCGGGATCTACGGCTTTGTTCTGCACGCCAATATCTTGCGGCGCCTTATCGCTTTCAACGTCACGGGATCGGGCGTGTTTCTCATGCTTGCGTCTGCTGGGGGGCGCGTCTCGGGCGCGGCGGTGGACCCGGTGGCGCAAGCGCTGATCATTACCGGCATCGTCGTGGCCCTGTCGGCCACGGCGCTGGGCCTTGCGCTGCTGGTGGCCTACGCGCGCGCCAGCGGCAGCCCCCGCCTGCCCGAAGACGAAGGCGACGAGGCGGGATGACGATGCTGATCGCCCTCATTGTCGGGCTGCCGATCGCGGCTGCGATGCTTGCGGTGATTTTCGGGCGGCATGGCGGCGCTCTGGCGGCCTGCACGCTGATCGGTGTGGGCGCCGCCATTGCCGCGCTTGTCGCCATCGTGGCGCAGGGGCGCGTCGCTGTGATCGAGGTTGGTGGGTGGTCCTCGCCACTCGGCATCACGCTGGAAGCGGACGGGCTGGCCTGCGGCCTGCTGGCAATGACGGCGCTGGTGATGGCCGGCGTGGTGAGCCAAGGATGCGCAGAGTTTCAACGTGGGCCGCATGAAGCGCGCAGAACCTGGGCATTCTGGCCGCTTGCCATGCTACTATGGGCGGCGATCAATGCGGTGTTCTTGTCGCGCGACCTCTTCAATCTGTACGTCGGGCTGGAACTCATGTCGCTCTGTGGCGTCTCGCTGGTGGCCATCGAGGCCAAGCAGGAGACGCTGGCGGCGGCCTTGCGCTACATGCTGGTCGCGCTTCTGGGCTCGCTGCTTTACCTGCTGGGCGTGGCCTTGCTCTATTCCGCGCATGGGGTGCTGGATATCGGCCTTATCGCAGCGCGCCGCAGCGCGCCATCCGACTTTCTCGCTGTGGGCCTGATGACCGCGGGCCTCGCGGCCAAGATGGCGCTCTTTCCGTTCCATTCGTGGCTGCCGCCCGCACATTCCGGCGCGCCTGCGCCCGCCTCCGCGATGCTGTCGGCGTTGGTCCCCAAGGCGGCCTTCGTGGTCCTCATGCGTTTGTGGCTGGAGGCGGTGCCGGACCTCGCCACGCCGGGCCTGCTTGCTCTGCTCGGCGGGCTGGGTGCGGCGGCCATCCTGCACGGCGGGGTCATGGCGCTGCGCCAGGATCGGCTGAAACTTCTTATCGCCTATTCGACGGTTGCGCAGATCGGTTATCTGCTCTTGGTCTTTCCGCTTGCTGGCGGCGCCTCGGCGGCGCAGCCGTGGGCAACCGGCGCCTGGACCGGGGCGGTCTTTCACGCGCTGAGTCACGGGCTGGCCAAGGCGGCAATGTTTCTGTGCGCCGGCCTCTGGATGGCCGCGCTGGGCCACGACCGGCTGGAGGGCCTGCGCGGGCAGGCGCGGGCGACGCCGATGGCCGTCTTTGCCTTCGGCCTTGCCGCAATCGCGCTGATGGGGCTGCCGCCGTCGGGTGGGTTCACCGCAAAATATCTCATGCTGACATCGGCCCTCGCGTCGGGAGAGTGGATCTGGGCGGTGGTCCTGCTTTCGGGCGGGCTTCTGACGGCGGCCTATCTCTACCGCCCGCTCGCGATGCTCTTTGCCGACTCCGCTGAGGCGCCGCCATCGGCGTCACGCGCGCAGCAGGCCGTTCCGCTGATGCTGGCGGGCGCGGCAATCATGCTTGGCATCGCATCGAGCGGGCCTTTCGAATTGCTTCAGATCGGCTCTCCCCAAGCGGCGGTGGAGGGTCTGCAATGAACGCGCTCCTGCCGATTCTGATCCTCTTGACATCGTTTGTGCCTGCGGTGCTGACCTTTTTCATCCCCGATGATCGGCACCGCTTGCGCAACGCCTTGAACCTCACGGGGGCGGTGCTCAAGCTTGGTCTTGTCACCTTCATGCTGAACGAGGTGGCGGGCGGCGCGGTCTATGAGAGCCAGTTCGAATTCGCGCCCGGCCTCTTTCTGTTGCTGCGTGTGGACGCGTTGTCGCTCTTGTTCCTGACGCTGTCTGCGGCGCTGTGGTTCCTGACCACGATCTACGCCATCGCGTATTTCGGCAAAAAGCCGGAGCTTTCACGGTTTTTCGGCTTTTTCAGCCTTTGCGTCGCGGCGACGACGGGCATCGCCCTTTCCGGCACGCTGATTTCGTTTTTCATCTTTTTCGAACTGCTGACGCTCTCGACCTGGCCGCTCGTCGTTCACAAGCGCGACGAAAAATCGCTGGCGGCGGGGCGCGCCTATCTTGCTTATGCGATGCCGGCGAGCGCGGTTCTGCTTGTCGCCATCGTCTGGCTGGAAAGCGCCGTGGGGCCGGTGGAATTCACCGATACAGTCGATTTTTCGACGCTGGACGACACCAGCCAGCGGATCCTCTTTGCGCTTTTCATCGTCGGGCTTGGCGCCAAGACGGCGCTGATCCCGTTGCACGGCTGGCTGCCTCTGGCGATGGCGGCGCCCGCACCGGTCAGCGCGCTTTTGCACGCCGTCGCCGTGGTCAAGGCGGGCGCGTTCGGCATCATGCGTGTGATCTTCGACGTCTTCGGCCTCGACCGGGTGCACAGCCTTGGCGTGGCCACGCCGCTCGCCGTTCTGGCGGCGGCGACGATCCTCTGGGGCTCGATCCGGGCGCTGGGGCAGGAGAACATCAAGAAGCGTCTGGCCTATTCCACCGTCAGCCAGGTCTCGTATATCATCATGGGCATCGCGCTGGGCGGGCCTTATGCGGTGATCGGCGGGCTGGCCCATCTGGTGCATCAGGGCCTGATGAAGATCACGCTCTTTTTCTGCGCCGGCGCCTTCGACGAAAGGGCGGGCGTCACCCGCGTTGACCAGCTTGACGGGCTGGGCGGCCGGATGCCCTGGACCGCGACCTGCTTTACCTTGGGCGCGCTGGGCATGATCGGCCTGCCGCCGACAGCGGGCTTTGTCACCAAGATCTACCTCGGCGTCGGCGCCTTGCAATCGGGCGCCCCTTGGGCCGTCGGGGTGCTGATCGCCTCGACGTTGCTGAACGCGGGCTACTTTCTGCCGCTGGTCTATCGTCTCTGGTTCCGACCGGCGCCGGAGTCGGCGGGGCGGATCGCGCCATCGCCCATGCTGACAGCTCCGGCAATCGTCGCGGCGCTGAGTTTTCTCACCGTGGGCGTGATGGCAGGCTCGGAGTTCAGCCCGCTGGGCTGGGCCACCCTGATTGCCGAGCGGGGATATCTGCAATGATGTGGAGCATCGGCGCACCACTGCCTCTTCTGGCGCTTGTCCTGCCGATGGTGCTGGGCTGCATCGCGGCCCTGCCGCCCATGCGGCGGCATGCGATCCGGCTGCTGCCCCTTGCGCCTTTGCCGGCGCTCTGGCTGGGGCTGATCGGGGCGCAGGGCGACACTTCGGTGCCCTTCCTGCTGCTTGGGGTCGAGTTGCGGGTGACGCCGATCACTGCGATTTTTACCGCGATGACGGCTGCGCTGTGGCTCGCCGCAGGGCTCTATGCGCAAAGCTATATGGACAAGACGCAGCGACCTGCGGTTTTCACCGGGTTCTGGTGCCTTACACTCGCGGGCAATCTGGGCGTATTCCTCGCGGCGGATGTCGTGACCTTCTATGTCGCCTTCGCGACCGTGTCGCTGGCCTCCTACGTCCTGATCGTCCACGACGCCACGCGCGAGGCGCTGCGGGCGGGGCGCGTCTATATCGCGCTGGTCATCATCGGCGAGGTGTGCCTGCTGGCAGCCTTCGTTCTCGGGATGGAGGCCGCCGATAGCCTCGATATCGGCGATATCCGCATGGCGCTGGGGGATATTCCGCTGGGCGGGCTGGCGGCGGCGCTGCTGATCGTGGGCTTTGGCATCAAGGCGGGTCTCATGCCGCTGCATTTCTGGCTGCCGCTGGCGCATCCTGCGGCGCCCACCCCGGCCTCTGCCGTGCTGTCGGGCGCGATCGTCAAGGCGGGGATCATCGGCCTGATGCTGTTCCTGCCCGCCAAGATGGACTTTGCCGACTGGCTCATGTGGCTGGGCTTTGCAGGCGCGTTCGGAGCTGCGCTGCTCGGTCTTCTCCGAAGCGATCCCAAGGCGATCCTCGCCTATTCCACGATCAGCCAGATGAGCCTCGTGATCGCCCTCATCGCCGCTGCCATATCCGCCTCGGACGGGCCGGACTTTGACCGGGTCACGCTCTATGCGCTCCACCATGGGCTGGCAAAGGGCGCGCTTTTCCTCTCGGTCGGTCTTGTCGCCGCCTGCGCGGGCGGGTGGCGCCGCGCGATGGTGCTTCTCGTCGCGCTGGTGGCGCTGTCCGTGTCGGGTGCGCCCCTGACAGGCGGCAATCTGACCAAGCTGGCAGCAAAGTCCGGGCTGGAGGGCATGGCCGAGACGGCCCTGACGCTGACCGCGATCACCACGACGCTGGTTCTGGCGTGGTTCCTGTGGCAACTGGGCAATGCGAAGTCGGGCAAGGGCCGGCCCAACATGTTTCTCGAGCTTCCGACGCTGGCACTTGGCCTCGGGGCGCTGGCCGCACCCTGGCTTCTTGGACCCGACTGGTCAGGGCTCGAGCCCGGCTATCCGCTCAAACCCGGATCCATATGGTCGTCGAGTTGGCCGATCATCGCGGGTGTGGTCGCCGCCGTGATCTGGGCGCGCTACGGTGCGCCGATCAGGGCCGGAGCCAGTCAATTTACCGCATGGCTCGTGCGCTTGGCAGTGCGCCCGCGCGCTTACCTGCCGCACTTTGCCACATCGACCACGCGAAGGCTGGACGCGGGCCGGAATGCAGCAGAAGACGGCTTGCGCTCTGCATTGGGCACCGTCGCCGAGGCGGCGGGCACCGCCGAGAATTACCTCAAAAGGCAACGCTATCTGGCGCTTCTGCTCATTCTTCTGGCGGTGGTGATCGCGGTGCAGGAGTGGCTTTGGCGATGAGCCGAAGGCGCTGTGGCTGCGAGCCGGCATCCCGGTTCCCGAAGGCGCGATAAAGTCAGCGCCCCCACAAAACGGGGGCAAAGTCTGCAGCCGTCAACACATATCGAGGCAGATCGCCGGATTGGCTCGGTTTTGTCGATACACGTCTCGGATGAGCGGTTTCACCTGCTGCAACGTCATGCAACGCGGCGGCCCAAAATTCGCAAACTTCACTATTGCCCCGCGCGCCCGGTGATCCTTTCCTGTCCTGATTGCCGGGGGGTTGCGTTCACGGAATGGCTTGCCGCACGGGTTGCGGTCTGGGTCATGGCGCTGTTCAACAGGCACGAACTGGCACAGATCTCGATCTCGATTTCGCTGCCGTAACTGGCCTGTATCGTGGCCGAGCAGAGCATCGGTGCATCGGGTGTCATCGCCGTGGTCGCCGCCGGGCTGACGTCTTTTTGCACAACAGATTTCGTGCATCGCGATTGGGATTTATTCTCCCACGCCAAAGCGCGACCTGCCCGTGACACGCACATCAGGGCCGGATGTCAGGTGTCTATCCCTCCAGATGAGGCAGGCTAAGCGCAGCGCTCTGCGCGTCCATGATGTCGAGTACGCGCGGCGGGGTCAGCGGCAGCTCGTTCACTTGCTTGCCCGTGGCATTGGCTACGGCGCAGGCGATTGTCGCGCCGACATTGAGGATTGGCACCTCGCCCGCCCCCTTGGTGCCAAGGGGGCCGATGGATGGCGCGCCTTCGAACATGTCGAGCGTGATTGGAAGCGAGTCGCCCGAAAGCGGGATCTTGTAGGTTTCGAACCCGTTCTGGTCGATCCGCCCTTCGGGGCCGATCGTGACCTCTTCATGCAGCGCATAGCCCAGACCCTGCACGACGCCGCCCTGCACCTGGCTGATAATGGCACGCGGATTGATTGCGCGCCCGACGTCCTGCACCACGCGGTAGTCCAGCACATGCACATGGCCGGTGGCCCGGTCGACCGCCACGTCGCAGCTGTGAACAGCAAAGACGGGAATGTCGATTGCATCAATGAAGTGCCCGGCGGCGCAGCCGGGCATCGCGGGGGTGCCCAGCGCGGTAAACGCGCCGCTGCCCGATACCGGGCCGTGGCGCGGCTCGGCCTCGGCGATGACGGTCTGGATGGTCGTGCCCGTGCCGGGGCGGCCGGCAATCTCGATGCGCCCATTCGCCAGCACCAGCTTGGCCGCAGGCGTTTGCAGCATTTCGCTGGCGACATCCAGCAGCTTGCTGCGCACCTCGGCGCAGGCGGCGGCGCTGGCCGCACCGATCGAGACGGTCGTGCGCCCGCCGCCAACGCCCAGATCGCGGCCCGACGCATCGGTATCGGCCGCCTTGACGATCACCTGGTCGGGATGAATGCCCAGCTCGGCCGCTGCCATCTGGGGCAGGGATTGCATCATGGTGCCGGACCCGATTTCGACCCCCGCCGTGACGAGCGTCGCACTGCCATCGGCGTTGAGATTGACCGTCGCCGCAGATGGACCGACAAAGATGAACCACGTGCCCACGGTCGTTGCGCGGCCATAGGCAAAGCGCTCTGGCTCGGCCTGATCGAGTGGCAATTCGGTGTTCTTTGCCTCCATGCGCTCCAGCATGGGGCGCAAAACGTCACCCTCGAATATCTGGCCCGTCGCCCCCAGCGCGCCGTCGCCGACGACATGGCGCTTGCGGAATTCCAGTGGGTCCATGCCGATGGCGGCGCAGATCTCGTCCGTGTGCCGCTCCAGCGCGAAGGTGTTATAGACGCCGTTGCAGGCGCGAAAGGCGCCGTTGGGCGGCGTGTTCGTATAGACAGCCTTGGTCATCAAGCGGGCCGTGCCCAGCCGATAGTTGCCGCCCAGCGTGTGCGCCGTCATGGTGGTCAGGAACACCTGTTCGCCGCCGTAGGCACCGCAATCCATCAGGACGGTGCCCTCGCGCGCGACGATCTCGCCGTCCTTGGTGACGGCCGAGCGCAGGTGGATTTCCGCATTTTCGCGGCAAAGGCACGTCAGCATCTCTTCCTCGCGGCTGAGTATGAGGCTGACGACCTGGCCGGATTTCTGGGCAAGAATTGCGGCGTAGGGCTCGACCGAGCAGTCGAACTTCAGGCCAAAGCCGCCGCCGACGGGCGGCACGGTCACCCGGACCTGCGAGGGAGGGATGCCCAGTGCAGTGGCCGTGACGGCGCGCACGGTCCATGGTGCCTGCGTGGATGTGACGATGTGGTGCCGCCCGTCCTCATAGCTGGCGATCACCGCGCGTGGCTCGAACGAGACGTGGTTCTGCCTGCCAACGCGGTAGCACCCCTCGACGATGGTCACGTCGTCGCGGGCAAATTCTGCCGCGGTATCGCCGCGCGTCACGCCTGCCTCCCAGGCGACGTTGCCGCCGCGGTTGGCGCCGGGCACCAGCACCTCGTAGTCCTGCCACTCCGCATGGATGTCGCGCGCGCCGGGGGCCAATGCATCGGCCATCGTCAGCAAGGCGGCAATGGGCGCGATCTCGACCTCGATCACCTTTGCAGCCGCCTGCGCCTGGGCGAGCGTATCTGCAGCGATTGCCGCCAAAGGCTCACCATGATAGCGGACCACGTCGCGCGCAAAGATCGGATGATCAGCAATGCCCAGACCGTGAAGGCCCGGCGCATCCGCCGCCGTCGCGATCGCGCGCACGCCCGGCATGGCGCGGGCGGCGGCTGTGTCCAGCCGCTCGATCCGGCCGGCCGCCACGTCCGACCGGACGAGGACCGCGTGCAGCACCTCCTGGCCGGCCATGTCGACAGTGTATTTCGTGCGGCCACGCAACTTGTCGGTCGCATCCCGGCGGGGGTAATCCATGACGGCCTTGTGCATCTCTTCGGTCATTGCGCGCCCTCCGTGTTCTGCAACGACATGACGGCGTCGATGATCCTTTCATAGCCGGTGCAGCGGCAAACATTGCCCACCAGGGCGGTCTTGACCTCGGCCCTCTTGGGGGCCGGGTTTTCGCGTAGAAATGCTGTCAGGCTCATGACCATCCCCGGAAAGCACATGCCGCATTGCACCACGTCATGCTCGGTAAAGGCGGCCTGAAGGGCGCTGGGCGTGTCTTGCGGCGCAAGGCCCTCGATGGTGAGGATCTCGGCCCCGTTCAAGAGGCCGACAGGGCGCAGGCAGGCGGGCACGGCCTCGCCATTCACATGAACGGTGCAAGCGCCGCAGAACCCCTCGCCGCACACGTCCTTGGCGCCTGTCAGACGATAGCTGGCGCGCAGAGCGGTCAGCAAGCTGTCCTGCGGGTCGCCATGATAGACGCGCTCTTCGCCATTTATTGTCATGCGGATGGTCATGCGTTTCCCCTTTGCTGCTGTGCCAGTTCCGCCATCGCGCGGCCCACCAGATGGGGCAGCACGCGCAACCGATAGGCGCCTTTGGCATCCACGGCGTCGCGGGCCGCGATCTCGTCCAGATGCGCCTTGGCAAGCTCCTCAGCGCGCAGAGGATCCGGCGGGGCATTGGTGATTTCGCGGATCAGAGCCTGCTCGAGCGCGGTCCACCGGCGCGGCGCGGCCTCGACCGCGCCGATGGCAATCCGTGCAGATTGCCCGTCATCGGGCATCCAGACGCTGACGATGCCCACGGGATAATCACCCGCCGCGCGCATTGTCAGGCGCGCGTGCGCGCCGGTGCCCTGCGCGCGGCGGATGATGACGCGTGTCAGCAGAGCGCGCGGCGTGTCCTTGCGCATGGCGACGAACTCGGCCAGAGGCAAGCGCTGCGTCTGGCCGCCTCGGATCAGTTCGACCTCTGCATCCAGGGCCATCAGTGCAGGCACGAGATCGGCAGCCGCGAAGCCATCCGCGCAGATGTTTCCGCCAAGCGTGGCAAGCCTCCGCACGCCCGGATTGGCCGATAAGCCCGCAGCCATGGCCAGGCCGCGCATCTGCGCCTCGCCCGTCAATGCGGTCGCGATCTGCGCGTGCGTGGCCATTGCCCCGATGGATATGTCCTCGTCGCTCAGCGCGATCTGCCCAAGAGCGTCTATACGGGAGAGTGCAAGGTAACGCCCGGGCCGGGCCTCGCGGCGCAGGTCGGCGCGCATCTCCCAGGTTGCCCCAGCCATGGGCACAAGTTCGGGATCAGCAGCCAACAGGCCGGCCGCGTCTTCAACGGTGTCTGCAAATCGGATTTCGCCTGAGTGCGGCATGATCATTCTGCCTTTCGTCATGGTCGGCTCGCCCCAAGGACGCGCGCCGTAATGATCAGGCTAGTGAACGGACCCAAGTGTGAAAAGCTGTAAAATGAGATGTTCGGATATCGGATTTTCCGATACTGAACTGGATTGGGCATCGGCGGTGCGGCTTGCCTTCCGCCCCGATAGGGAAGGGCGCGCCGTCGCGCCATCGCGTTTGCCCCCGATTGTCTCACGCCGCGGCGTGGCTGGCCTTGTCAACGCAAGGGTTCTTCATACATCAACAATGCAAGGGTTCTTCATACATCAACAATGTGGAGATGGTGCTGTGAGAGAGGATTGAACTCTCGACCTCACCCTTACCAAGGGTGTGCTCTGCCACTGAGCTACCACAGCAATCGGGCGCTGATTAGACGCTAATCGCGGGCCTTGCAACCCTAATCTGGACCCGCCGGGGCACCTCATGTAAAGACAGCGCATGAGCAGCAAGGATACCCCCAAAAAGCAGCGCAGCGAGGCCGAAATTCGTGAGGCTCGGCTGAAACAGGCGCTGAAGGCCAATCTGGCGCGGCGTAAGGCGCAATCGCGTGGGCGCAGGGCCGATGATATGCCAGATGGTGCAGGCGCGGCGCAGAATGATGATAGCATGTCCGGCAAGGACAGCGAGCAGGAAGGCTAGAGGCGAATGGACAGCATTATTGTGACGGGCAATGGCGCCCTGAGTGGCACGATCCCCATCGCAGGGGCCAAGAATGCGTGCCTGACGCTGATGCCCGCGACGCTGCTCAGCGATGAGCCGCTGACGCTGACCAATGCGCCGCGCTTGAGCGATATTCGCACGATGTCGCAGCTTTTGGGCTCGCTCGGGGCTGAGGTTTCGACGCTTCAGGGCGGCCAGGTGATCGCCATGTCGTCCCATGCGCTGACCAGTCAGCGGGCCGAATATGACATCGTGCGCAAGATGCGCGCGTCGATTCTGGTGCTGGGGCCCCTGTTGGCACGTTTTGGGCATGCCGAGGTGTCGTTGCCGGGGGGCTGTGCGATCGGGGCGCGGCCCGTCGATCTGCACCTGCGCGCGCTCGAGGCGATGGGTGCTCAGCTGGACCTGAGGGAGGGGTATGTGCATGCCACCGCGCCCGGCGGTCTGAAGGGCGGCATTTATGAATTTCCCCTCGTGTCGGTCGGCGCGACGGAAAACGCGCTGATGGCCGCGACGCTGGCCAAGGGCACCACGGTGCTCAAAAACGCCGCGCGCGAGCCCGAGATCGTCGACCTTGCCACCTGCCTGCGCCGGATGGGCGCGCAGATCGAGGGTGAGGGCACGAGCACCATCACCATCGAGGGTGTCGAGCGTTTGCACGGGGCGACGCATCCTGTCGTGACCGACCGGATCGAACTCGGCACATACATGCTGGCCCCCGCCATCTGCGGCGGCGAGGTGACATGCCTTGGCGGGCGGATCGACCTGCTGGCCGCCTTCTGCGAAAAACTGGATGCGGCGGGTCTGACCGTGAGCGAGACGAAAGAGGGTCTGACCGTCGCACGCGGGCAGGGCGACATTCGCGCCGTCGATGTCGCGACCGAGCCCTTTCCCGGCTTTCCCACGGATTTGCAGGCGCAGTTCATGGCGCTGATGTGCACCGCCAACGGCACCTCGGTGCTGGAAGAGAATATTTTCGAAAATCGCTTCATGCATGCGCCCGAATTGATCCGCATGGGCGCGGATATCGAGGTGCTTGGGGGCAAGGCAACGGTCAAAGGCGTTGGCCGGCTCAAGGGCGCGCCTGTCATGGCGACCGATCTGCGCGCGTCGGTGTCACTGATCCTGGCCGGGCTGGCGGCGGAGGGCGAGACGATCGTCAACCGCGTCTATCACCTCGATCGCGGATATGAGCATGTCGAGGACAAACTGAGCGCCGTTGGCGCCCGTATCGAAAGGGTGACAGGACAATGAGCGAGGGCAAGGACGCCAAATTCGAGGACGCGCGCGAGGCGGCGCTGAACCTTGGCGCGCTGGATCTGGACGACCTTCAGGTCATCTCGGGGCTGGCACAGGATGCGATATTCCCCATCACCGAGATGAAGTGGCAAAAGGGCGCGCGCCGCTTTGCCCTGCTGCTCAATCGTTTTCGCTGGGAGGATGCGGGGGCCACGCGCCGCGTGCCCGAGCGGGTCCAGTCACTGCTGGTGGTCAACGGCGTTCTGGGCGTGGCAAGCCAGGGCATCGACCGCGAGGATCCCGATGTGATCCTGTCGTTGCTCACGGTGACCTTCGAGCCGGGAGAGGATGCGGCGGGCCATGTCCTCTTGACGCTGGCCGGGGACGGCGCGATCCGGCTGGAGGTCGAGGCACTGGATGTGACCTTGAAGGATGTGACGCGGCCCTATGTTGCCCCTTCGGGCAAGGCGCCGCACCACCCGGACTAAGCCCCGCCCTTCCGTCCCGATTGCCGCCGAGTAGGACCAGACATGCCCCGTTTCATCGACCACGACAGCCCCGATTTCGAGACGGATTTTGCCGCGCTTCTCAATGCCAAGCGCGAGGACAGCCCGGATGTGGACGATACCGTCGCCGCCATCATCAGCGATGTGCGCGCGCGGGGCGATGCGGCGGTGATCGAGTTGACCGAGCGCTTTGATCGCATCGCGCTGACGCCCCAGACCATGCGCCTGAGCGCCGATGAGGTGGCGGATGCGGCTGGGCAGGTGACACATGACGTACGCCGCGCGCTCGAAATCGCGGCTGACCGCATTCGCGCCTACCACCAGCGCCAGATGCCCCAGGACGACAGCTGGACCGATGCGGCGGGGGCGACGCTGGGCTGGCGGTGGACACCTGTGGATGCCGCTGGCCTATATGTGCCGGGCGGCATTGCGACCTATCCCAGCTCGGTCCTGATGAATGCGATTCCGGCCAAGGTTGCCGGGGTCGGGCGCCTCGCCATGGTCGTGCCGACGCCTGATGGCGCGCTTAATCCCGCCGTTCTGGCCGCTGCGCAGATTGCCGGTGTCGATGAGATCTACCGCATTGGCGGCGCGCAGGCCATTGCCGCGCTGGCCTACGGAACCCGGACGGTTGCCCCCGTCGACAAGATTACCGGCCCCGGCAATGCCTATGTCGCCGCCGCCAAACGGCGCGTTTTCGGCAAGGTCGGGATCGACATGATTGCCGGGCCGTCCGAAATTCTGGTCATCGCCGATGCCGAGAACGAGCCGGACTGGATCGCGCTCGACATGCTCAGCCAGGCCGAGCATGACGAAAGCGCGCAATCCATCCTCATCACGACCGACGCAGAATTTGGCCGCAAGGTGGCACAGGCCATCGACGCGCGCCTCCAGACGCTGGAGCGGCGCGCGATCGCGGGGGCAAGCTGGCGTGACTTTGGCGCCATCATTACCGTGCCGGATCTGGATGTCGCGGCGCAGCTCTCGAACCGGATCGCGCCCGAACACCTTGAGCTTTGCGTTGCGGATGTCGATGCGCTCAGCGCGCGGATCACCCATGCGGGCGCCATTTTCCTTGGGCAGTGGACGCCCGAGGCCATCGGCGATTACGTGGGCGGACCGAACCATGTGCTGCCCACCGCGCGCTCGGCGCGGTTCTCGTCGGGGCTGGGTGTACTCGATTTTCTCAAGCGCACCACGCTGGCGCGCATGACACCCGGCGCCCTGCGCGCGGTTGGCCCCGCCGCAGAAACGCTGGCGCATTCCGAAAGCCTCGAGGCGCACGGCCTGTCGGTGCGCGCGCGCCTCGACAAGCTGAACGAATAGCGCCGCGCGCCGCCCAGCCCTGCTATTGCCCCGCAGCCGCCCGCGCGCTACTGCTGTCGCACTTTACCTGCGCGAAAGACCGCCCATGAGCCGCATCAGCCACATCGACCTCGACGACGCCAACCTGCCTGCCCCCACGCCAGAGATCGAACAAGAGCGCAAGGTCGCCATGTTCGACCTGATGGAGGAGAACAGCTTTGCGCTTCCGGCCCGCGACGGCCGTGATGTGCCCAAGGGGCCGTATCGCGTCGGCCTGTCGATCCGCGAGAAGCGTCTGGTTTTTTCCGTCCGCTCCGAAGACGAGGCGCCGGCGGCCGAATTCCACCTTTCGCTCAGCCCGTTTCGGCAGGTGGTCAAGGACTACTACGCCATCTGCGAGAGCTACTTCGATGCCGTGAAGAACATGCCCCCCAGCCAGATCGAGACCATCGACATGGCGCGGCGCGGCATCCACAACGAGGGTGCGCGCATCCTTGAAGAGCGGCTGGAGGGCAAGGCCGATATCGACAGTGACACGGCACGGCGTCTCTTCACGCTGATTTGCGTGCTGCATTTCGGCAGCTAGCAGATGGAGGCGGACCTACCCCAATCGGTGCTCTTTTGCTGCGATTACAATGCCGTCCGCTCGCCCATGGCCGAGGGCATCATGAAGAAGCTCTATGGCACCGGCACTTACGTACAGTCAGCGGGCGTCAAGAGCGATCAGGACATCGACGGCTTTTCCATCGCCGTTTGCGAAGAGATCGGTGTCGAGTTGTCGCGCCACCGCGCGCGCAGTTTCGACGAGATGGCCGAATGGGGTGACGATCTGGGGTCGTTCGATCTGATCATCGCGCTCAGCCCGGCCAGCCAGCGCCGGGCGCTGGATTTGACGCGGCTCTATCACCTCGACGTGCTGTACTGGCCCATCATGGACCCCACCGGTCTGGGCGAGACGCGCGAGGCCAAATTGGCCGCTTACCGCCAATCGCGCGACCAGATTCTGGCGCATATGACCGAACGCTGGGGCGATCCCCGCAACAACGAGGCATGAGAGACCGATTATGATCGACACAATCCGCAGCTATTTCGACGCGTTCAACATTGGCGACACCGAGGGCATGCTGGCCTGCCTGTCCGATGATGTGACCCATCACGTCAACGAGGGCGGTGTGCGCCGGGGCAAGGACATGTTCCGCGACTTTTGCGAGCATATGGAGGAATGCTACCGCGAAGAGCTGACCGACATGACGCTTTTCATCACCGAGGACGGCACGCGCGCTGCCGCCGAATACATCGTCAACGGCACCTACCTGAAAACCGACGATGGCCTGCCCGAGGCCGAGGGCCAGACCTACACGCTGCCTGCCGGCTCGTTCTTTACGCTTGAGGGAGGGCTGATCACGCGCCTCACGACCTATTACAATCTGGCCGACTGGCGCAATCAGGTCTCGTGATGACCGGCGGTGCGCCATCGGGGATCGATGTCAGGCCGCTGACGGGCGCCGCACTGGATGCGGCGCTGGACGGTGTGGCGGCGCTGAGGATCGAGGTCTTTCGCGCATATCCCTACCTTTATGATGGTGATGCCGCGTATGAGCGCAGCTATTTGCAGACCTACCGCGACAGTCCGGGCGCCATTCTGGTTGGCGCCTATGATGGCGCGCGCCTGATCGGCGCCGCGACCGGCACACCAATGCTGGATCACGCGGACGATTTCGCGGCGGCACTGGCAGGTCAGGGCGCGGCTCTGGACCCCGCCAAGACCTTCTATTGTGCCGAATCCGTGCTTTTGCCCGACTATCGTGGGCGCGGAATCGGGCATGTGTTCTTCGATGCGCGCGAAGAGCATGCGCGCGTCCTTGGCTATGAGGCTTCTGCCTTTTGCAGCGTCCTGCGGCCCGAGGGTCATCCCATGCGCCCAGAGGGTTACCGCCCGCTCGATGCCTTTTGGCGCGCGCGCGGATATGCCCCGCTGCCCGGCGCCATCGCCCGCTTTGCGTGGAAGGATATCGCAGAGGCGGGCGAGACGGACCACGAGTTGCAACTCTGGATGCGCCGTCTCTAAGGGCGCCCGTGAGGCCGCAACCGATGCCAAAATGCCCCGATCCGGTCAAAACTGGCGCATGGACACCGAAATTGCGCTATGCGGTCTGGTCTGCGCCATATTTGATCGGCTAATTGGACGGGCCGGGGGGCCAACATTGCAGGAATTATTGATGCGCCCCATCGCCGCCGCCAGTCTGGCATTCGCCCTCGTCCTTGGTATTGCCGCCCCCGCCTTGTCCGAAGGCCGCGCAAAGCTGGGTTATGGTCGCCTTGTGACCAACGATTATGTCGGTGATGGCCATGACCGCTGGCGCACCGGATCGGTCGCGTCCAGCCGCGTCTGGGGCCCTGCCTGGGATGGCGCGCTGCCGGATGATTTTGGCCAGCTGCTTGAGCTGCGCTTCAACGCGCAAATTCTGGCGCCTGAGGATCTGAATGCACCCACTCCGGGCGACCGGCCCTATGCCGGATCGATCGCGCTGGGGCTTCACACGCATTACACCGCCCTTGGCAGTGAAATTTCGCTGGGCGGTGATCTGGTCTTTGTCGGGCCGCAGACGGGCCTCGACGGATTTCAAAAGGCGTTTCACGACAATCTGGGCGGTCAGGGCCTCGGCGCCGGCGTTCGGCGCACCCAGATCGGCGACGACATACGCCCGACGGCCGTGATCGAGGTGGGCCGGAGCGCCCAATTCGGTGCGCTGAACCTGCGCCCCTTTGCCGAGGCGCGGGCGGGCGACGAGACACTGGTGCGTGTCGGCGCCGACGTGACGTTCGGCGGCGCGCTGGACGGCACTATGAGAGTGCGCGAGACCGTGACGGGCCATCGCTATCGCACGGTGCAGAACGATCTGGCTGGCTATGCCTTCACCTTTGGCGCCGATACCGCCTACGTCGAAGACAGCGTCTATCTGCCCTCCAGCAGGGGCTATCGCCTCAGCGATGCGCGCAATCGCGTGCGCGCGGGCGTTCACTATGCCGCCCCCTCGGGCCATCGCGCATTCTATGGCCTTACCTGGCTTGATCGCGAGTTCAAGGGGCAGGACGAGGGCCAGATTGTGGGATCCTTGCGACTACATTTCAATTTCTGACAGCTTTGTCTTGACGCCGCTTTCCAGGATGAGCTTCGTTTGATAACCTGCCGTTAATAATAAAAGAAGATCGAGGCAGGATATACGGGTATGGGAACGGGCTTTCGTGGCACGTTCGTCATTTCCTGGTCGCAGACGGAAGTGGACGGCTTTGTGCCGGACGCGGTCGAGCAGATTACAGTCGGCGCAGCATGGCGTTGGCACGGAAACCCCGTGCGCGTCGATGGGCCGCCCGAATTGTTGCGACTGGAAAATACGGACGGATATGGGGTTAATCGCAAGAGCGCGGCGCGCATGGTGCGCCGGCTCGTGGGCGCGGCCATTGGCGGCACGCGCGATCTGAGCGCGGTAGAGGTGGACGACACGCTGCCCGACAGCAGTTTTGTCGTCACCAACGGCGCTCAAAGTTACACTGTCAGCGTGATCGAATTGGGTGGCGGCGCGCCGCCCCTGCTGATGTTCATCGACATTTTACCGCCCCAGAACACCGACATGTGGGTCGTGCATCACACGCTCGAAGGGGCGCAGACCGCCTCGACCGGGCCTGCAACGGGCGGTGTCATCTGCTTTACGCCCGGAACACGCATCGACACGCCGGACGGCCCCCGACTGGTCGAGGATCTACGCGAGGGGGACCGCGTGCAGACCAAGGACAACGGCGCCGAGCAGATCGAATGGATCGGCAGCCGCCACATGACGGGCGCACGCCTTTATGCCATGCCGCGCCTGCGGCCCATTCGCATCCGCGCTGGCGCCTTGGGGCATGCAAATGGCGGGAGGCGCCCGGACGAGGATCTGCTGGTTTCCCCCGAGCATCGCATGCTGATCGAAGGGGATACGGCGCGCGCGCTCTTCAACACGCCCGAGGTGCTGATTGCCGCAAAGGATCTGGTCAATGCGAACACGATCAGCGTCGATCTGGCCCTGCGCGAGGTGACATACATTCATCTGCTTCTGCCAAGCCATCAGATCCTATGGGCAAACGGCGTCGAGACCGAAAGCTTCCACCCCGCCAGTGCGGCGCTCTCGACGCTGGGGCAGGCCGACCGTCTGCGCCTTCTGGCCCGGTATCCCTCGCTTGAGTTCGAGCCGCACACCTATGGCGGTTTCGCCCGCCGCAGTCTGAGCGCGCCTGAGGCCGCGATCCTCGCGCATGAAGCGGCGTGATCGGGAAATTCTAGGTATTTTCCGGCCTCCGGCGGGGATATTTTGAGCAAGAAGAAATGCAAAGGGGCGGATGTATCCCGAGGTGCCACTAATTTTGTATTGATATCAAAGCGTTATACCGTGAAGCTGTGTATCACAGCTTTTGGCGAAGCGCGGGGCACATAATCTGGAACGCGCGCTGCGCCTGGCGGCGGTCTATCTTACCGGGTCCAGAAGCGCATTCTTGAGACGGCAATCGCGGACCACATCCTGGCCGCAGGGCACCGGATCAAGCGTGCGCGAGAGGCACAGGCGCGCCTCATGAATGCGGCCGTCCCGGCAGGTGATCGTCAGCATGTCGGGCTCTAGCGCGGGGTTTTCCTTGAGGAATGCCTCTTCGACGACGCGGGCGGGCAGGGTGACGGGGCGGGTCAGCTTGGTAAAGATTTCCGGGCGGGTGACGCGGCCCCATGCCTCGCGCGTCAGGGCGAAGTAGTCGGATGCACTGAGGCCGGTGCAGCGGCCGTGTTTCTTCCATTGATACCAGGCAAGACCGCCGCTGCCCATGATGTCGCTCATTGTCTCGGTCATCTGGCGCGAGGGCGGGCGCTGCGCCGTCGGGCAAAAGCTGGGCCAGCCGCGATGGTATTGCGGCCAAAGGCCGTGCAGCGTCCAGCCGGTATTGGCGCTGTCCTCGCATTCCGGCGCGCTGCGCGCGTCGCCGGTGATTGCGCACCATGTCGGCGTCCAGCTGAGCGCCAGGACGTAGTAGTCGAATGCGCCCGCCTTTTCGCCTTCGGCCCGTGCGGAGGTGGCTGTGAGAGCGCTGGCCAGCAGCAGGATCATCAGGGCGCGCATATTTCGGTCTTTCCAAACGGCAACGAGGCGATTATACGGGCACCCAAGTTTCCCGACAATGGCGACCCGCTTCGGACCTTACCCGAAGCCTCCTGGAGACAGGAGACGAGGAAGGCATGCGCACGGGACGGACAGATTCAGGAGATTTGACATGGCGAAACCTCTCATGGCCAAGGCCACCGCCGTCTGGCTGGTGGACAATACCACGCTCAGCTTCAAGCAGATCGCGGATTTTACCGAGATGCACGAGCTTGAGGTGCAGGGCATCGCCGATGGCGACGTTGCCGCAGGCGTGAAAGGGTTCGACCCGGTTGCCAACAACCAGCTGACCCAAGACGAGATTGACGCGGCGGAAAAGAATCCGCTGCACAAGCTGACGCTGAAATACAACGCCTCAGCCGAAGGCGAGGAAAAGCGCCGCGGCCCGCGCTACACACCGCTCAGCAAGCGTCAGGACCGGCCTGCGTCGATCCTGTGGCTGGTCAAGTTTCACCCCGAGCTGGCCGACAGCCAGATCTCGAAGCTGGTGGGCACGACCAAGCCGACGATCCAGGCCATCCGCGAGCGCACCCATTGGAACATCGCCAACATCCAGCCGATCGATCCTGTGGCGCTGGGCCTGTGCAAGCAATCCGAGCTGGACGCCGCCGTGCAGAAGGCCGCCGCCAAGAAGGCCCGTGAGGGCCAGTCGCTGAGTGACGAGGATCGCCGAAAGCTGCTGAGCACCGAGCAGAGCCTGGGCGATGAGGACGAGCAGAAGATGCCGACCGCCATCGAGGGGCTCGAGACCTTCACGCTGGGCGAGGCCGATCCCGAGGTCACCGACAAGCAGTATGATGCCGATAGCCTCTTCAACCTGCCCGAAGGGGAAGATGAGGGTGACGACGACGAGGACGAGGACGGCAAGCGCTGAGCTGAGGCGCCCCGCGCCAATGGGGCAGTATCCCGGCCGCGAGACCGCGTGCCGGGATTATTTTTGCCCGGACGAAAAATATCACTTGCGTGATTTCCAGACTGCTATAAACGCAAATTCAAGACGCCAACGCACGCGCCTCTGGCCGGTCAGCCATCTCTTGGCAGACCCCGCGTTTATGTAGCGACGGTAACGTCTCTGACTGACGATCCCCCTGCACAGCTCGGGGCTATCCTTTTGGAGATGACCATGACCGCTATGTACCCCGGCGCCCTGCGCGCCGACACTTCTGCCGTGCCTGCCGCTCAGATCGCCGATCCTGCGGCTGCCTATATTGCCGCGCGCAGCTTTGATCGCCCGACGCTGGTGGTCAGCCGCGACCGCGTCAGCGCGCAGTATGACGCGCTGGTTGCCGGCCTTGGCGATGCGCGCATTCATTACGCGGTCAAGGCGAACCCTGCGCCCGAGATCATCCGTGCCCTCGTGCTGAAGGGCGCGCGCTTTGACGCCGCCAGCCGGGGCGAGATCGAGCTGTGCCTTAGCCAGGGTGCGGCCGGCGCGGATATCTCCTTTGGCAACACCATCAAGAAGCCCGGCGACATCGCCTTCGCACATTCACAAGGCGTGACGCTGTTCGCTGCCGATAGCGAGGCCGAGATCGACAAGCTGGCGGCGCATGCGCCGGGCGGGCGCGTCTATCTGCGCGTCATCGTCGAGAACTCGGATGCCGATTGGCCGCTCAGCCGCAAGTTCGGCTGTGCCCGCTCGGCCATGCTGCCGTTGATGGACTATGCGCGCCAGCAGGGCGTCGACGTGGCAGGCCTGTCGTTTCATGTGGGCAGCCAGACGCGCAATCCGGCCTCGTGGAACCCGGTACTCGACCAGATCGCGGCGCTGTGGGACGCGGGCCGCGCGGCGGGGCATGACCTGCGCGTGCTGAACCTTGGCGGCGGTTTCCCGGCGACCTACGAGGATGAGGTCATGGGCGCGCAGACCTATGCCGCCGCCGTGATGGCCGCCGTGGCCGAGCGCTTTGGTGCGGTGCCCTACATCATGGCCGAGCCGGGTCGCGGCCTCGTGGCCGAGGCGGGTCATATCGTGGCCGAGGTGCTGCTGGTGTCACGCAAGTCCGCTGATGATCTGCATCGCTGGGTTTACCTTGATGTCGGCATGTTCTCGGGCCTTGCCGAGACGATGGGCGAGGCGATCCGCTACCGCATCCAGACGCCGCATGACGGGACCGAGACGGGCGCCTGCATCCTTGCCGGGCCGTCCTGTGACAGCGCCGATATCCTTTACGAGCAGCGCCCCGTGAACCTGCCACTGGCGCTGACGGGTGGTGACCGCGTCGTGATCCGCAATTGCGGTGCCTACACCAGCAGCTATTCGTCGGTGGGCTTCAATGGTTTCCCCCCGCTGGACGTCGTCGTGACCTGAGATCTTTTGCCGCTGCCGGGTTGCTCCCGGCGGCGGCGCTGGCCTAGGCTTGGGCTGTCGTCCCCAACCGGAGCCATCGCCATGCCGCGTCCCCTCGATATCGCCTGCCTGCAACTGCGCCCTATGCCGGATATGGATGCGGCGTTGGACGAGGCGCTGCCGCTTGCACGCGAGGCCGTGGAGGGCGGGGCGCAGATGCTGTTCCTGCCGGAATATTGCGGCGGCCTGCGGTCCGATGGTGCGGCGGTCGCGCCGCCTTCGGCGCCCGAGGACGCCCATCCCTTTCTGGCCGCGATGCAGGACTTCGCACGGCAGAGCGGTGTCTGGATCCACCTCGGCTCGGTCGCCGTCGACGGCCCGGACGGGCGCATCATCAATCGCGGTTTCATGCTGAGCCCCGAGGGCGCGGTCACCGGGCGCTATGACAAGATCCACCTCTTCGACATCCAGCTTTCGGATGGCGAGGTTTACCGCGAGAGCGACCGCGTCGATCCGGGCAATTGCGCGGTGATCCACGACATGCCGCTCGCCCGCATCGGGCATACGATCTGCTATGACCTGCGGTTTGCGCGTCTCTTTCGCAATCTGGCTCAGGCCGGGGCCGAGATACTGGCGTGCCCCGCAGCCTTCACGGCCAAGACCGGCGCAGCGCATTGGCATGTGCTGAACCGCGCGAGGGCGATCGAGACGACGCGCTTTGTCGTCTCGGCCGCG
Source organism: Roseovarius sp. D0-M9 (assembly GCF_037083805.1). Taxonomy (NCBI): domain Bacteria; kingdom Pseudomonadati; phylum Pseudomonadota; class Alphaproteobacteria; order Rhodobacterales; family Roseobacteraceae; genus Roseovarius; species Roseovarius sp. D0-M9. The sequence goes on from NZ_JBAPKZ010000012.1 coordinate 56,613, forward strand.
CAGGTCGGTCCGGTGCCCGGCGGCGGCGCGACCTATGGCCACTCCCTGATCGTCGATCCATGGGGCACGGTTCTGGCGGATGGCGGCGAGGGGCCGGGCGTCATCGCGGCGCAGATCGATCTGGACATGATCGCCCAGACCGTGGGGCGCATTCCCAGTCTGATGAACGACGCCCCGTTCCAGAGGGTTCAGGAAAATTAAGGAATTTTCCTGGCCTTCGGTGAGAGTATTTTTACCAAGATGAAGGGTGGGAGCGGGGCGCCGCAGTGTCCGGTTGCGGCGCCCGCCCATGCCTATCTGGGATAGCCGATGGTTTTCAGCGCCTCCTTGATCTCATCGAGGATGGCGGGATCGTCGATGGTCGCGGGTGGCTTGAAGGCTTCGCCGTCGGCGAGGCTGGCCATGGTGCGGCGCAGGATCTTGCCCGAGCGGGTCTTGGGCAGGCGGTCGACCACGACGGCCAGCTTGAAGGCGGCAACAGGGCCGATCTTGTCGCGCACGAGGGCGACGCATTCCTTTGCGATATCCTCGGCCGGGCGATCGACGCCCTTGGTCAGGCAGACGAAACCGATGGGCACCTGACCCTTGAGGTCGTCCTTGGCGCCCAGCACCGCGCATTCGGCCACGTCTGGGTGGCTGGCCAGCACCTCTTCCATCAGGCCGGTGCTGAGGCGGTGGCCAGCAACGTTGATGACATCGTCCGTGCGCGCCATGATGTAGAGATAGCCATCCTCGTCGATCATGCCTGCATCGCCGGTCTCGTAATAGCCGGGGAAGCGGTCGAGGTAGGATTTGCGAAACCGCGCCTCGGCGTTCCAAAGGCCGGGCAGGGTGCCGGGGGGCAGGGGCAGCTTGATGGCAATGGCGCCCAACTCGCCCGTGGCCTTGGGCTTGCCTTCCTCATCGAGGATCTGGATGTCATAGCCCGGCATCGCCACGGTGGGCGAGCCGATCTTGACCGGCAGCGCACCGGCGCCGACTGGGTTGGCGGCGATGGCGCAGCCGGTTTCGGTCTGCCACCAATGGTCATAAACCGGCTTGTCCAGCATCTCCTGCGCCCAGATGATCGTATCGGGGTCCGCCCGCTCGCCCGCGAGGTAGAGCGCCCTGAGCCGTGACAGATCGTATTTCTTGAGCAGCTCGCCCTTGGGGTCTTCGCGCTTGACCGCGCGGATGGCCGTGGGCGCGGTAAAGAAGCAGCGCACGTCATGCTCTTGGATCACGCGCCAGAAGGTGCCGGCATCGGGCGTGCCCACGGGCTTGCCCTCGAAGACGATCGTGGTGTTGCCGTGGATCAGTGGCGCGTAGCAGATATAGCTGTGTCCGACGACCCAGCCCACATCGGAGGCCGCCCAGAACACATCGCCGGGATCGACGTTGTAGATATTCTTCATCGTCCAGTTGAGCGCCACGAGGTGCCCTGCCGTGGCGCGGATGACGCCCTTGGGCGCGCCGGTGGTGCCGGAGGTATAAAGGATATAGGCGGGATGATTGCCTTCGACGGGCAGGCAGTCCGCGGGCTCCACCCCGTATTGAAAGCCATGCCAGCTGACGTCGCGGCCCTCTGTAAGTTGGGCCACCTCCTGCTCGCGCTGGAGGATGACGCAAAACTCGGGCTTGTGCGCTGCCTGCTCGATGGCGCCGTCGAGCAGGGGTTTGTAATGCACGGTGCGGTTCGGCTCGATCCCGCAGGAGGCGGCGATGATCGCCTTGGGGGTGCAGTCGTCGATGCGCACCGCCAGCTCATTTGCGGAAAAGCCGCCGAAGACGACCGAATGGATCGCGCCGATGCGCGTGCAGGCCAGCATCGCCTCGACGGCCTCTGGCACCATGGGCATGTAGATGATGACGCGGTCGCCCTTTTCGATGCCCTTGGCACGCAGGGCGCCCGCGAGGCTGGCAACGCGCTTCTGAAGCTCGGCGTAGGTGATGGTGTGCTTGGTGCCTGTGACGGGGCTGTCGTGGATGATGGCCGCCTGGCTGCCGCGTCCGGCGATCACGTGACGGTCGACGGCGTTGTAGCAGGTGTTCACCTTGGCGTCGGCATACCATTCGTACATGTGATTGCCACGATCAAAGAGCGCCTTGGTCGGGGGCACATCCCAGTCGATCGACTTGGCCTCGTTCAGCCAGTAGGCTTCGGGGTCGGATTTCCAGCTCTGGTAAATATCGGCGTAGCCCATCTCTGCCCTCCCGTGCAGTCTTTTGACCGTTGTAAAGGGCGCTTGCAGGGATGGGCAAGACGCCAGCGGGCCGAAGGCTGCGCAATGATGCAGAAAATTTCGGCGCGGACGGGAATCGTTCCTTGCGCAGCATGCCATTTATGCAAATTTTTCGGTCGCAGGCCAGAATTGGCCGATGGCACCCGCGCGTTGGCGCCGATTGGCCGATCAGGCGGTGATGCGGGCCCAAGGCCCGCGAAAACCTGTATGAGACTCGGCGCCGATTTGAGATACTCGCAGGCAGGCCCGGCACGGTGCCAGGCCGTTACAGCGAGGTCTGCCGAAATGGCAAACGCACCCAAACCCCAGCCCAAGGACGCCGGATCGAAGCCCGGCGGCAAGAAGAAGTAATCCTGCCCAGGATCACGCTTCAGGACCGCAATAACTGCGCCGCCCCGGATATCCGGGGCGGCGACTGTGTCTCAGCCGTAATGTGCCACCGGCGTGCCGGCGATGGCGGCCATGTTCAACAGACCCCGCGCGGTGATCGCAGGCGAGACGATATGCGCGCGGTTGCCCATTCCCATCAGGATCGGCCCCACTTCGAGGCCGCCGCCCTTCATCTTGAGAATGTTGCGCACGCCCGAGGCCGCATCGACGTTGGAGAAGATCAGGACGTTCGCCGCCCCCTCCATCCGGTTGTCGGGCAGGAGGCGCGCGCGCAATTCCTCATCGAGCGCGGCGTCGATGTTCATTTCGCCCTCGTAGCAAAAGTCGCGCGGCTTTTCGTCGAGAAGGGCGATTGCGGCGCGCAAGCGCTTGCCCGAGTCCTCGCCCTGGTTGCCGAACTGCGATTGCGAGCAAAAGGCGACCTTGGGATCTATCCCGAAGCGGCGGACATGGCGCGCGGCGCCCATCGCCGTCTCGGCTAGATCCTCGGGCGAGGGATGCACGCGCACATGCGTGTCCGCGATAAAGAGGGGGCCATCCTCCAGGATCATCATGCTGAGCGCGCCATGCGGGCGGCGGCTTTGGTCGCTGAGTACCTGTGTCACGTAGTTGAGGTGCCAGCGGTAATCACCAAAGGTGCCGCAGATCAGGCTGTCGGCCTCGCCGCGATGCACCATGATGGCGCCGATCGCGGTGGTGTTGGTGCGCATCACGGCCTTGGCCAGATCAGGGGTGACGCCGCGCCGCTTCATGATCTCGTGATAGGTGCCCCAATAGTCGCGGTAGCGCGGATCGTCCTCGGGATTGACGAGGTGAACATCGCGTCCGGGCCGGATGTCGAGGCCCATGCGTTCGCAGCGCGCCTCTATCACCGTGGGGCGGCCGATCAGGATGGGCTGCTCGCTTGTCTCCTCCAGAATGGCTTGCGCGGCGCGCAACACGCGCTCGTCTTCGCCCTCGGCAAAGACGATGCGGCGGGCATCCTTTTTCGAGGCCTCGAAAACCGGGCGCATGAGCAGCGCGGATTTGAAGACCGACGCGTCCAGCTTGGCCTTGTAGCCTTCCAGATCCTCCAGCGGGCGGGTTGCCACACCGCTCTCCATCGCGGCGCGCGCGACAGCGGAGGAGACGATGCCCGAGAGGCGCGGATCGAAGGGCTTGGGGATGAGGTAATCGGCGCCGAAGGTCATAGGCTCACCCTGATAGGCGGCGGCCGCCTCGGCGGAGGTGCTGGCGCGGGCCAGTTCGGCGATGCCGTCGACACAAGCGATCTGCATGGCGTCGTTGATCTGCGACGCACCCACATCCAAAGCTCCACGAAAGATGAACGGGAAGCACAGCACGTTGTTGACCTGATTGGGAAAATCGCTGCGCCCCGTAGCGATGATCGCATCGGGCACGGCGGCGCGGGCCACGTCTGGCATGATTTCGGGCGTGGGGTTGGCGAGGGCGAAAATGATCGGACGAGATGCCATCTTCTTGATGTGCTCGGGTTTCAGCGCGCCCGGCCCGGACAGACCCAGAAAGAGGTCGGCGCCCTCGATCACGTCATCGAGATTTCGCAGATCGGTCTTTTGCGCGAACTCGGATTTCTGGGGGTTCATGTCCTCGACGCGGCCCTCGTAGACAAGGCCATTTATGTCGCACAGCCAGATATTCTCGCGCTTGACGCCCAGTTTCACCAGCATGTTGAGGCAGGCGATGCCCGCCGCGCCGCCGCCCGTCGAGACGATCTTTATATCCTCCCAGCGTTTCTGGGCGACATAAAGCGCGTTGGTCGCCGCCGCGCCGACGACGATCGCCGTGCCGTGCTGGTCGTCGTGAAAGACGGGGATGCCCATCCGCTCGCGGCAGATCTTCTCGACGATAAAGCAGTCGGGCGCCTTGATGTCCTCAAGGTTGATCGCGCCGAAGGTCGGCTCCATCGCGCAGACGATATCGGCCAGACGCTCGGGGTCGGACTCGTTCAACTCGATGTCAAAGCAGTCGATGTCGGCGAACTTCTTGAACAGGACGGCCTTGCCCTCCATCACCGGCTTGGACGCCAGCGCGCCGATGTTGCCAAGGCCCAGCACGGCGGTCCCATTGGTGACGACGGCCACCAGATTTCCGCGGCTCGTATAACGGCTGGCATTGGTGGGATCGGCCTTTATTTCAAGGCAGGCCTCGGCAACGCCGGGCGAGTAGGCGCGGGCCAGATCGCGTCCATTGGCCAGCGGTTTCGTCGCGCGGACCTCCAGCTTTCCGGGCTTGGGAAATTCGTGGTAGTGCAGGGCCGCCTGCCTCAGCGTGTCGTTGCTATCGCTCATGGTGCGGCTCCTTGCCAGAACTGGTTTAGCTTTAAACTACTTTGCCCCGCAGTGGCGCAGGGGCTTTGCGAATGACACTGCCTTTTTGCGGCGATCTGCGCAATCAGATAGAAATGGCGGTGCTGGCCTTGCCCTCATGGCATTGCCCTTGGCAGGGCGATGCGCCTAAAAGACGTCAGCCCAATGCCGGAGGATTCCATGCAGCACCTGACCGTCGTCAAACACCCGCTCATCCAGCACAAACTGACCTTGATGCGCGAGAAAAGCACGTCGACCGCCGTATTTCGCCAACTGCTGCGCGAAATCTCGCAACTTCTGGCCTATGAGGTCACGCATGAGTTGCCCATGACCACGCGCGAGATCGAAACGCCGATGCAGGAAATGGACGCGCCCGTTCTTGCCGGACGCAAACTCGCGCTCATCTCGATCCTGCGGGCCGGGAACGGCCTTCTGGACGGTATGCTGGAGTTGATCCCCTCGGCGCGGGTCGGGTTTGTCGGGCTTTACCGTGATGAAAAGACGCTGAAGCCGGTGCAGTATTATTTCAAGGTGCCCGACCAGATGGGCAAGCGTCTGGTGATCGTGGTCGATCCGATGCTGGCCACGGGCAATTCCTCCGCTGCGGCTGTCGATCTTCTCAAGCAGTCGGGCGCGACTGACATCCGCTTCTTGTGCCTGCTGGCTGCGCCCGAGGGCGTGGCGCGGATGAAGGAGGCGCATCCCGATGTGCCCATCGTCACCGCCGCGCTGGACGAACGGCTGGACGAGAAGGGCTATATCCTGCCGGGCCTCGGTGACGCTGGAGACCGCATGTTCGGCACGAAATAAGCGCCTGCCTCCCTCTGCTTGCCTGTTTACTCGGTCAGTGAATTAAGGCAACAATAAGGCAGATATTGTGGGGGCATTATGAAACTGACACGCGTGATAGCGATTGCGATCATCGCTGCGTCCGGCGCTTTGGGCGTGGAAACTCTTGGGGTGGCCCAGGCGCAGAGCCTGCGAAATATGGAACAGCCTGCTGAATTTCCGCCCAGCACATACACCGGCCGGCAATACGTCGACAGCGAGGGATGTGTGTTCGTCCGTGCCGGGTTCGATGGTAATGTGACATGGGTACCGCGCGTCAGCCGGGGGCGCCAAGCCGTTTGCAATCAGCAGCCCACGCTGGCCGCCGCGCCGAAGCCGGAGCCCGCCGCCGAACCAGTGCAGGCTGCGCAGGCGCAACCGGAGGTGCAGCCGCAACCCCAACCCAAACCAAAGCCCAAAGCTGCTGCCGCTGCGCCAGCGCCGACATCAACACCTCAGCGTGTGGCAAGGACGGCGCCCGAGCCCACGGTTCAGCCTGTGCGCAATGTCGAGCCCGCGCCTAAGGCTCAGAAGGTGCGCAAACAGCCCCCTGTCAAACAAGCGCCCCAGCCGGTGGCCAAGGCAGCCCCGCGCGGTGCGCGCACAGTCGCGGCTTCGCCCGCCTGCCCGGGCGCCAGCGCCGCATCGTCGCGCTATACCCGGACGACGTCCGGCTTTGCCGTGCGCTGTGGCCCGCAGAGCGAACCGCATGCCCCCCGCGTTCAGGGCACCAAAGCCATGCGGAGCGCCCCGCGTGCTGTCGCGCCGCCGAGCTATGCCGCGCCGAGCTATGCTGCCGCGCCGCGCCCGACAGCCGTGCCCGCCTATACACCCGTGACCGCGCCCGCCGCGCCGCAAGGGACCGCCAAAAAGGTGGTCACGGTGGATCCCAACACGCGCGTCGCGCCGCGCCATGTTGTGCGCAATCAGGCTCGCGCGACCCAAGGGGTGAGCATTCCCGAGGGCTACAAACGGGTCTGGATGGATGGACGCCTCAACCCGCACCGCGCCCATCAGACCTTTGCCGGCAAGGCGCAAATGGACGTTATGTGGACCAAGACGGTGCCGCGCCGTTTGATCCTGACCGATACCGGGCGCGATATGTCGGGCCATTATCCCGGCCTGATCTACCCCTACACCAGCTACGAAGAGCAGCGCGCCGCGATGTCTGCGCCCGCTGCTGGGCAGGGTCATACCAAGGGCACCATTTCGACCAAGTCCAGCCAGCCCGATGCGAAATCGCAGGCCCCCAAGGCGCGCGCGGCGCAGCCCGCCGCCAGCTCGACCGGGGGGCAGAACTATGTTCAGGCGGGTGTCTTTGCGAGCCGGGCACAGGCGCAGCAGGCAGCACAACGCCTGACGCGCGCGGGTCTTCCCGCGCGGCTGGGCAGCCTGACGCGGGGCGACACGCAATATAGCTTGTTACTGAGCGGTCCTTTCGCCAGCAGCCGGGACGCCCAAGGCGCGCTGGCCCGCGTGCGCGGTGCAGGATTTGGCAACGCGCGCCTGCGCTGAGCGGCAAGACATCACAGCCATGAACAAGCGCCGGATCCTGCGGGTTCTGGCGCTTGTTCTATGCGCATAGCATGGATCAATGCGTCGCGCCTTTGACCTTGAGGCATCCGCCAAAGAGGAGGCGTGCATATTGTCCACTGCGCATCGCCAAAGGCTGTGGTCCGGGGGCTGGCGGACCGCTTCAGCCGCCGCAGATCCCCTGAAGGCGCAGCCAGTCGGCATCGCTCAGAAGGGGCGGCGGCGCCTCGCTGGCAAAGGGATCTGCCTCGATCAGGGCCAGCGTGCTCTCGCCCGTGATATCGCGCGCATAGGCGTAGGGGGCGGCGCGCACGGACCACGCCAAAAAGCCATCAAGCAGGGCGGCGTCCGATACCGGCTGAAGAGGGGCGTCGGCCAAGAGGTATTCAGCATAACTGCGTAATGCCGCCTCGCCCGGATCGCCCGTGGTCAAAAGGCGAAATGCCGCGCCAATGCCTGCGTGATCCAGAAGGCGGCCCAGCGGGTCATGCGCCCGCGCGCGCAACCGTTCGGCCACGATGTAGCCCGCAACGACATCGGGCTCCTCGAAGTCCTCGACCAGCCCGCGGTGGATCAGGATCGTGCCGCCGGGCAAGGTGGCCGTGCCATCGACGCCGCCCCGCACCACTCGCAGCGCGCCGGTGCCGCGCGTCGAGGGCAGGCGCTGTGCCAGCTTGGCCAGGGATTGCGCGCCGCCGGGCGCGCGGCAGGGCGGGCCGGTGACGCTTTGCATCTCGCGTTCGAGCGCGGCACCGATCTGGGCGCGCTTGACCGGGGGCACGACGCGCAGCGCATGATCGCGCACCGCATTCGGCAGCCAGAAGATTGCCAGACCGCCGATGACCGCCGCCGAAGCCAGCAGGATCCCGAGCCTCAGGCGGCCAGGCCGGGGCCGCTGCCGCGCGATGCCAAGGCGCAGCTTTTCGATGGCGTCGATCATCTGTCCTTCTGATGCGTCCAGTTCGAGCGTCTCGCCGGTATCGCCATCGGGATGGTAGATCGCCGGCAGCTCGCCGGGATTGGCGCGGCTGACCGCCGGGATTGACCAATGCGTCAGCACCCGGTCGCGCATATCCGTGATGACAAGGGTTGCATCGCCGACCGAAACCACGACTTCGCTGCGCTGATCGCCCGGCGCGGCGCGCCAGAGCCCCGACGCCTCAAGGCGCTGATATTCGCTAAGTGCCGTCATGCCTGCCCCCAATGCAGAATTATGCGCGCATCCATGCGCCACTTTTTGGATAGAAGATAGCATGGCTGCGGCGGGGGCAGCAACGTGTGGCGCGCGGGGCTTTGACGCGCCTGTGGCGGCGTGGGTGCCTTCGGCGAGAGTATTTTGGGAACAATGAAAGAAGGGGCGCGCTGTGGCAACAGAGGGCGTAGGAGTGGCGCGGTATCGGATGCGTCTTGGGGGGTGGTGGGGCATGGCGCGATGCGGTAGCGATTGGGTGTCATTCAATGAGGCATCGCCATGCAGAAACCTCCCGTCAGGATTGCCGTCAACGGGTTTGGCCGGATCGGGCGCGCGATATTGCGTATCTTGCTGGCCGGACGCTCGGATGTCGAACTGGTGCTCATCAACGAGATAGAACCGCTGGAGACCTGTGCGTATCTCTTTGAGTATGACAGTGTTTATGGTCCCTGGTCGGGCGGGGTCGAGACCGGGCCGGGGGCGCTGATCGTTGACGGGCGCCGCGTGCCGTTTCATTCCGAGGCGGACCTGCGAGAGTTGGATCTGAGCGGGGTCGATCTGGTGCTGGAGTGCACCGGGATGGCCGGCAAGCGCGCTGTGGCCGAGCGAGGCATCGCGGCAGGCGCGCGCGCCGTGCTGGTCTCGGGGCCGTCCGCCGAGGCCGATGTGACGTTGGTTCTGGGCGCGAACGAGGGGGATCTGGCCGGGCAGAGTATCATTTCGAATGCGTCCTGCACGACCAATGCGCTGGCGCCGCTGGCGCGGCTGCTGGATGAGGCGTTTGGCATCGTATCAGGGCAGATGACCACCGTGCATTGCTATACCGGCAGTCAGCCGACGGTGGACAAGCCGCGCGCTGCGCTGGAGCGCAGCCGCGCGGCGGCCCTGTCGATGGTGCCGACGACCACCAGCGCATGTGGCCAGATGGCGCGGGTGCTGCCGCATCTGGCGGGCCGGATCGATGCGCGGGCCATTCGCGTGCCGACGGCGAGCGTGTCTTGCATCGATCTGTCGGTACAGCTTCGCGAGGTGGTTTCTGCGGATCAGGTGAACGACGTGCTGCGCGGTGCCGTCTCGGGGCCGCACGGGGGTGTCTTCGGCTGGACCGAGCAGCCGCTCGTGTCGTCGGACCTGCGGGCGCGGCCCGAGTCGATCATCATGTGCGGGCCCGAGACTTCCGTCTCGGAGGGCGGGCTGCTGCGCGTCTTTGGCTGGTACGATAACGAGTGGGGTTTCAGCTGCCGGATGCTGGACATGGCGGTGCGCATCGGCGCGCGGGGCCAGGGCGCCGTCTAGAACCAGGGTTTGAAGGTCGCCTCGAAGTCGGCTTGCACTTGGGCATGGTCATATTCGGTCGCGGCCCATTCCTCAAAGCCGATGCCGGTCTGCGCATGGCGCGCCTCAAAGAGGTCGAGGATATAGTCCAGCACGCCCGTGCGCGAGCGTTTGACATGCAAGAACCTGAGGCCGAGCATCTTGCGCGCCTCAGAGACGGGACGTCCCTCGATCACCGTTAGATAGATGGCCGAGGCAAACCCCGCGCGGTCGGCGCCCGACTTGCAATGCATGACGAAAGGCCGCTCGATCGTGCGGAAGGCCGCGATCAACGCAGCGATATCGCTGGGCGGCACCGCATAGCGCGCGTGCAGCGTCACATCGACGAGGGCCAGCCCCAGCGCCTCGCAGCTTTGCTTTTCGGTGAGGTAATGCGCCGCGCCGGCCGATCCGCGCAGATTGAGGATGGACTTGATCCCGCGCGCCTTCATCGCGGCAAAGCGCTTTTGTGTCGGATGGTTCGAGCGCCAGACGCCCGGCGCGACTTCGAACTCGTTGGTCCAGATGCCGCGCAGGATCGCGTGGTCGAACCAGAGGTTGTAGATATGGGCGCGGCGGCGGTTCTCGGGGGTCGAGAGGTCCGTGTTGTAGGATTGGCGCAGGCCGCGTTCCCATGTGGTCAGGCGTTTGAATAGGGACATGCGGGCCTCGGGCGCTGCGGCAGGAATGGACGGTCTAGTCGCAGCCGCGCCACATGGCAAGTATCGGGCGAGGATCGGGAGAGCGAGGGGGGGCATATTGACGCCGCGCACAGGCGGGGTAATGGTGCGCGGACAAGAAAAGGGCGAGGCAAGACATGGGCATTTCAGACACGCAAGGCGCGCTGGCGGGCGGGCGATCCTATCTGGCGATTCCCGGACCCTCGGTCGTGCCGGACCGCGTGCTGAGTGCCATGCACCGCGCATCGCCCAACATCTATCAGGGCGCGTTGATCGACATGGTCGATACGCTGATCCCCGATCTCAAGCGCGTGGCGCGCACTGATGCGCATGTGGCGATCTACATGGCCAACGGCCATGGCGCGTGGGAGGCGGCCTTTGCCAACACACTGGCACCGGGCGACACCGTGCTGGCGCTGGTCACGGGCCGGTTCGGTCTTGGGTGGTCGCAGATGGCGCGGGACATGGGCCTCGAGGTAGAGACGATTGATTTCGGGCGCGCCTCACCCATTGATCCGGCGCAGGTCGAGGCGGCGCTGCGCGCTGACAAGGATCGCAAGATCAAGGCCGTGCTGGCCACCCATGTCGACACATCGACTTCGGCGCTGAGTGACATGCCGGCCATTCGCGCGGCCATGGACGCGTCGGGGCATCCGGCACTGTTGATGGCCGATTGCATCGCCTCCTTCGCCTGCGACCGTTTCGAGATGGACGCATGGGGCGTCGATGTCATCGTCACCGGCAGCCAGAAGGGCCTGATGATGCCGCCGGGCCTTGGCCTTCTTTTCTTTAGCGAAAAGGCGGCAGAGGTGCGGCGCGGTCTGAGCCGCGTGAGCCCCTATTGGGACTGGACGCTGCGCGCGAACCCCGAGGAGTTCTACCAGTATTTCTTTGGCACCGCGCCGACGCATCACCTCTATGGCATGCGCGCCGCGCTCGATATGATTCACGAGGAAGGTGTGGAGGCGGTCTGGGCGCGCCATGACCTGCTGGCGCGCGCCATCTGGGCCGCGAGCGATGTCTGGTCCGAGGGCGGGGCGCTGCGCATGAATATGGCCAATCCGGCGCATCGCAGCCGGGCCGTCACCGCGCTGTCGCTGCCTGCGCCGGGGGCGAGCGATCTGCGCTTCTGGCTGGAGGCGAATGCAGGCGTGACGCTGGGCGTCGGGCTCGGCATGGCCGAGCCAAGCGATCCGGCATGGCACGGGTTCTTTCGCATCGGGCATATGGGCCATGTGAACGCACATATGGTCTTGGGCGTTCTGGCCAGCATCGAGGCAGGCATGAGCGCGCTCAAGATGCCCCATGGGCAGGGCGCGCTGGGTGCGGCGGCGCAGGTGATCGCCGAGGGCCAGGCCCAAGGCGTCTAGCTGCGCGCTTCTGCCAAGGCGCCGGGCAGGGCGGCGGCCAGCTTCTCCAGATCCTCGGGCCGTCCGCAACTGACGCGGATGCAGCGGTCTTGCGGCGCGACAAAGGGCATGCGCACGAAAATGCCGCGCGCCGTCAATCCGGCCAGAACGGCGCGGGCAAAATCGCCATCCTCGCCGCAATCGACACTGACGAAATTGGTGGCTGAGGGCAGGGGAGTAAGACCGTTGTCATGTGCGATCCGCGCGATTTCGTCGCGGGCGCGCGCCACCTCCTGCCGGATGTGGGCCAGCCACGCATCATCCTCATATGCGGCCAAGGCTCCGGCCTGCGCGGCGCGGTTCAGGCCGAAGTGATTGCGGATCTTCTCGAACTCGGCAATCAGCGGGACCGCGCCCAAGGCATAGCCTATACGCGCCCCGGCCATTCCATAAGCCTTTGAAAAGGTGCGCATACGGATGACGCGCGGGTCGTTGATCTCGACCGGCGCGGCGATGCCTTCGGGCGCGAACTCCACATAGGCCTCATCGAGGATCAAGAGGCACCCATCGGGCAGATCGTCCAGCGCGGCGACGATGTCCGCGCCCTGCAAACAACTGCCCATCGGGTTGTCGGGATTGGCGAAATAGATCAGCTTTGCATCCACCTCGGCCGCGCGTGCCATCAGGACCGGCAGATCCTCGTGGTCATCGCGGTAGGCCACCTTGTGGAGCGCGCCGCCATAGCCTGTGACGTGGTAGTTGAAGGTGGGGTAGGCGCCGTCGGAGGTAACCACCGCATCGCCCTGCGCGACCATGATGCGCACGAGATAACCCAGAAGGCCGTCGATCCCTTCGCCCACGACGATATTCTCGATCTTGCAGCCTTGGCGCGCGGCGATGGCAGTGCGCAAGTCGAAGCTGGACGAGTCGCCGTATTTCCAGATTTCGGCAGCGCCCTCTTGCATGGCCTCGATCGCGCTGGGCGAGGGGCCAAAGGCATTCTCATTGGCGCCGAGGCGCGCCGAGAAGGCGACGCCGCTCAGGCGCTCCTGCACTTCGGGGCCCACGAAGGGGACCTTGGGGGGCAGGGATTGGATCAGCGGTGTGGTGCGTGCATGTGACATGGCGCCAGATAACGGCATGGGGCGGCGGCGCGCAAGCCCGTCGCGAGATGCGCTCAGAGGCCGACCTCGATCATCGCGGCGGCCAGCACGGGCACGTCCCGCGCGCTCAGCCCCGCGATGTTGATGCGGCTGTCGCGCGTCATGTAGATGGCGTGCTCGGTGCGCATCTGCGTCACCTGCGACGGGCTGGCCCCGATCATCGAAAACATCCCCCGATGCCTTGCTATGAAATCGAACCGGTCCGCGTTCGATCGCGCCCGCAATTCCTGCACCAGTGCGGCGCGCAGCTGGGTGATCTGGCCGCGCATCTCGTCCAGTTCGCTTTGCCATTCGGCACGCAGGTCAGGGTCATTCAGCACGAGCGTGACCAGCCGCGCGCCGTGATCGGGCGGAAAGGAATAGGTTTGCCGGTTGAGATGCGTCAGCGAGCCTTGGGCGAGGGCGGCATTGCGGGCGTCCCCTGTGACGGCCATCAGCGCGCCTACACGTTCGCGGTAGAGGCCGAAATTTTTGGAACAGGACAGCGCGATCAGCACCTCGGGGCAGGCGGCGCAAACCGCGCGTAGCCCTGCGGCATCCGCCTCGATCCCATCTCCGAGGCCCAGATAGGCCAGGTCGATCATCGGCACCGCGCCTGCGCCAGTGATGCAGGCGATCAGCGCCTGCCAGCCTTCGGCATCCAGATCCGCGCCGGTCGGATTGTGACAGCAGCCGTGCAGCAGCACGATATCACCCTCGCGCAACTGCGCCAGATCCTGAAGCATGCCTTCCATGTCCACATCATGCGTGGCGGCGTCGAAGTAGCGGAAAGGCACCGTCTCCATCCCCAGGTAGGCAAGGATGCTGAGGTGGTTGGTCCATGTCGGATCGGTGTAGAAGACGCGTGCATCGGGCCAGGCCATGCGCACAAGGTCAAAGCCAAGGCGCACCGCGCCTGTGCCACCGGGCGTGGCGATGGCCGCGACATTGAGGCCCGGCGCCTCGCCCAGCACCAGATTGCGCACGCTGCCGAGAAACGCCGCATCCCCGGCCAGCGCGGTATAGGTCTTGGTCGTTTCATCCTCCCACAGCTGCCGCCCGGCACGGCGGACGGCGCGCATGATCGGGGTGTTGCCGGATGCGTTGCGGTAAACGCCGACGCCCAAGTCCACCTTCTGCGCGCGCGGATCGGCGCTCAGCTGTTCCTTCAATTGCAGGATTCCGTCTGGCGATTGCTGCGGCAGGTACTCCAGCATTGGCTCAGGCGTCGCCCGTCGCCACGGGGACGGTGGGGAAGGCGCCCCATTCTGTCCATGATCCGTCATAGAGCGCGCTGCCCTCGTGACCGATCCGCGCGAGCGCCAGATTGATGACGGCCGCCGTGATGCCCGACCCACAGGTGGTGATGACAGGCTTGGACAGATCCGCGCCCGCCGCGTCCAGCACGGCGCGCAGCGCGTCCGGTGCCTTCATTGTGCCGTCCTCGTTCAGCAGATCGGTATAGGGCACATTGCGCGATCCGGGGATGTGACCCGAGCGCAGGCCTGCCCGTGGCTCGGGCGCATCGCCGCGAAAGCGGGGTGCGGCGCGCGCGTCCAGAATGGTGTGATCGCCCAGCTTGGAGGCTGCCGAGACCTGCGTGACATCCTTGACCAGATGGTTCTGGCGCCGCGCGGTCATGTGGCGGTCGCGCACAATCGGGGGCATATCCTCGGTCTCGCGGCCCTCGGCCTGCCACTTGGGCAGACCGCCATCCAGCACGGCAATGTCGGACTTGCCCATCAGTCGAAAGAGCCACCAGACGCGCGCCGCGGAGAAGAGGCCATGCGTGTCATAGACCACCACCTGATGCCCGTCGCCCACGCCCATGTCGCGCAGACGCGACATGAATTTCTCGGGGCTGGGCGCCATATGCGGCAATTCCGAGCGGTGATCGCTGACCTCGTCGATATCGAAGAAACGCGCGCCGGGGATGTGCGCTGCCTCATATTCGGCGCGCGCATCGCGCCCCGTGCCGGGCAGGAACGTCGTCGCATCCAGGATGCGCAGATCCGGATCCTTCAGATGCGCGGCCAGCCAGTTGGTCGAAACCAGTGTTTTCGGATCATCGCCAGACATGT
This sequence comes from Roseovarius sp. D0-M9, assembly GCF_037083805.1. NCBI lineage: Bacteria > Pseudomonadati > Pseudomonadota > Alphaproteobacteria > Rhodobacterales > Roseobacteraceae > Roseovarius > Roseovarius sp. D0-M9. Next base: position 71,671 of record NZ_JBAPKZ010000012.1, read on the forward strand.
TGGCCCCCTCAGTTTTGCGTTGCCCCCTTGAGTATAACCCGGCTGGCGTCAAGGCAAGCGTGGCTCAGCGCGCGGCGCGCCCCAACAGAAAAACCGCCAAGGCCGCCAGAGCGCCGCCGAGGAGCGCCCCGCCGACAAGATGCCACATCAGCAGCGGCCCCGCTTTTTCATCGGGGCCGATCGCGCCAAGGATCCACCACGCGGCCCCGCCGCCAATGATGCCCAGAAGGGTGGCGGGCCACCGGCCCTCTGCGTGCCCCGCGCCGCCGCGTGCCTTCATGCCGTCAACCGCGCCCCCGACGACGCCACCGACCGCGCCGGCCATCATCGCAGCCAGCATCTCCATCAGCGGTGTTCTTTCAGCAGGCGTTGCTTCTGGCGACCCCAATCGCGCTTGGCCGCGGTTTCGCGTTTGTCATGGTTCTTCTTGCCCTTGGCGATACCGATCTTCAGCTTGGCGAGGCCGCGATGGTTGAAATAGAGGACAAGTGGCACCAGCGTCATGCCCTTGCGCTGCGTCTCGTTCCACAGGCGCGCCATCTCGCGCTTGGAGACCAAGAGCTTGCGCCGCCTTTTTTCCTCGTGACCAAAGGTCTTGGCCTGCGCGTAAGGCGCGACGTAACTATTGACCAGCCAGAGTTCATGCTCGTCCACGGTCGCGTAGCTTTCGGCGATGTTCGCGCCCCCGAGGCGCAGGGATTTCACCTCGGACCCTTCCAGAATGATACCGCACTCGATATCGTCCTCGATCGCATAGTCGAAGCGCGCGCGCCGGTTTTCGGCGATCACCTTGTAGTTCTTGTTTTCATCGGTTTTTGCCATGATGTCGATCTAATCATGCCGCGTGCGCAAGTCCAGCCATTGGCGGAGCACGGCGCCATTCTTCTTGTTGCGAATATGCAAACCTGAGTGGGCCACCGCCCGTGTGCTGCTGGCACAGGACGCGTCAGGTTGCCGCGCTGCACGCAGGGGATAAACTTGGCGCACTCCGGATTGCCCGTGTCGCAGGCGTTGTTCCGCGCGATTGAGAGCTCCGGCGCCTGTGGGCCCGCACGGGTTCAAATTCCCTGGTCTTGCCTCGGCAAAGCAGTTCGGCGCATCGGTGTTTCGTCTTGCTGCGAAAACCGCTTGCATTGGAAATTTGAGCGCCTCACAGTATCGCGTATGACCCTGAAGCGATTGAAATTGCCGACACATCTCACCTATCCGGTGACCATCACGGACGTGCATTTTCGGCCTGACGAGGCGGTTGAGAAGGGTGATCCCCTCTATACCCTTCAGGATGCGCGCGGAAAGTTCGGGATGATGCGCGCACCCTTTGCCGGTGCCATCACAGAAGGCCCCGTTCCCAAGGGTGCGTATTTTGCCCAAGCTGTGCCGGTCGTGGGTCTATCAAGCGTCGTAGCGTCCGATACGAGGCCAAGGGGCGCACGCGGGGCGACATCCACAGCGCCAAGAACCGAGGCACCGGACGCATCCGGGCCTTCACCGGATGCGTCGGCAGGGCCGGGTGACGCACCCAACGCCTCTTCGGAAAGACAGGCCAGCCCCGGCTTGGGTGCAGCCGTGATGACCTTGCTCCTGGGTGTTGTCATGGTCTCTGCCGCAGTCGTCCCGATGCGTTTTTTGGTGCCCCTTGATTTCAACATGATGATCATTGTCGGAATGGGCGTCATATTTGCGACTCTTCTGCTGTTTTTCCTCACTTTGGATAGATTGTTTGCCTCACATTCCAAAATCGGCATTTTCGCCGCCTTGGTGATTGCTCCGACCATCGGCATGGCGCTGCTTACGGCACCAAAAGACGTGATGACGACGACGATAGACGAAGTTGCACTCATGTGGGCAACCCAGAACAAGACCGCCGTTACCGCGCGCCAGACCGGGGGCGTGGAAATGTTCGGGTCGCCAAAGCGTTCGGGCGATGCAACCCCAGCGCGCGTAGACGCCAACGAAATTGAATTGGACAGCTTTTTTGGGCATCTGCGATCATCCGAATGATTGCGTATCGGATTGCCTTGCGCGCGATCAGAGTTATGCGCCGACTTGGGCGCCATACCGGCGCTGAAGGTTTCGCACCATGCGCCGATAAAGCCGAAAAGCAATCCCGTTTGCCCCAAGCCGTATAGCCACGACGCACGGCACGATGGTGCCCCAATAGAGCGCTCGCAATGCGGCGGGATTCTCTGCAATGTGCGCGCAAAGCGTGGGGGCGATGCGGTAATATTCCGCAATCACGGCAGCGCCCCGCGGCTGCCGGGCAAGCCACCCGTCTCGAAACGCGCGCAAGGTTTGAAGCTCGCCGCAAGTGTCCGGCCGACCCATATGGGTGCAGCACGCAGTGGTCAGAAAGCAACTTGAATCGTCACAGGTGTCCGGCCCACGACCGTGTTGCTCCAGACGTGCCACCGCCTGTTCGGCGAGCTCTTCAATGCCACGGTAGAGGCCGGTGGTATCCAACTCGTATTGGCCGTGTGTTCTCCATTGCCCGGCGTCAAAGTCGCGATACCCAAGCCGTAGCCAGACCGTCTGCGCAGACAGCAAGATCTTTGCGACGCCATAGGCCTGATCGTGATGCGAAACTGTTGTTTTCTCCCAGCCTCGCGTGCTGGGATCGGACGAGTTGAGCCTTGGCCATTTGTCAGGTTCTTCGTATGGGACACATTCGAGCCGTCCATTCTGTTTGGCATAATCATCGGCCGTGTCGTCGCCGGAGGCTTCCTCACAGATGTCTCGCGGCTCGAACAGCTGGACAATACTAGACTCGTCGCCTGTGTCTGCGTTGATCGCCAATAGAAAGGTCCGCACCTCCATCGGCGCTCTGCCCTGATATTCCGGCGTGAAAAGCGACACATAGTGATATGTGGGGATATCCACATTGGCTGCGGAACCGTCTGCAAAATACTGCTGTTCCAATGCATCGGTAGAGCCTGTGGTCATGGAAAGCACGAGCCCCGATGGACCATGAAGTGCACGGGTCTTGTATTCGTACCCGATGAAGTCGCCGTTTGACCCGGAAGAAAACCTGGAAGCGATGCTTATTTTGACGGTCCAGTCCCCGACCCATGCGTCGGCCTCACACAGCTCTGTATCATGGCTGGCGACGGCGGGTAGGGCGGAGCCTGTCAGGCCGGTGGCACCAAGTGTGCCCAAAAGGCGGCGGCGTGAAAAATGGATCACAAAATCTCCTGATAAAAAGTCTTCGGTCTTCAAATGTGTGCAATTTAAAAGTTGCAATAATCAGCCTTCCAGATCAACTTTTTCGAGGATATTTCCGGCTGATTTGTCCAAATGGGATGTATCAGGAAATTTTTGACTCATGGCGCAAGGTAACTGTGCTGTGCCGTGCGGCGCAAAGATGATGTGTCTCAAAAGGCCAGCTTACGGACAGTCTAGGATGGCAGGTCTTGCTTGTCCGTCGCACCCCTGCCGGCAATATCAGCAAGGTCCGTTTGAAGCGCGCATCGTTTGCAGGCCCTGCAGGGTTATTCGGTTTGCACCCGCGCGGCATCCAGCTCTTGTTGCAGGCGCGCCTCTTCCCGCGCCTTAGGCGCTGAAAAACGGGCCAGCAACAGATAGGCGACCGGCGTCAGATAGAGCGTCGAGAGTGTGGCCAACCCCAGCCCGCCAACGATCACCCAGCCCAAGGCCTCGCGCGCCTCGGCCCCGGCTCCTGCGGACATGACCAATGGCACGCCGCCCAAGACCGTCGAGGTCATCGTCATCATCACCGGGCGAAGCCGGATCGTCGACGCATTGAGGATGGCATCATGGACAGTCTCGCCCTTGTCGCGCAGCTGGTTGGCAAATTCGACAATCAGAATCCCGTTCTTGGCCATGATTCCGATCAGCATGACCAGACCGATCTGGCTATAGACATTCAGGCTCTGGCCCGTCAGCAGCAGTGCAAATACGGCGCAGGCCAAGCCGAGCGGCACGGTGGCCATCACCACGACGGCAGAGACAAAGCTTTCGAATTGGGCGCCCAGCACCAGAAACACCACAAGGATCGCGAAGCCGAACGTAATGAGGAGGCCAGAACTGGTCTGATCCAGCGTGGCGGCCTCCGCCAGCGGCACGATGCGGTTTTCATCGGCCAGAACCTCTTGGCCGATCGCGCGAACCTGGGTCATCGCGTCGCCCAGTGACAGTTCGGGCGTCAGGCCCGCAGTCAGTTCTACCGAACGGTTCTGTCCCTCGCGGTCGAGTTCAGGGGCAATGGCGCGTTCCTCGAGCGTTACAAAGCTGGCCATAGGAACCATCTGGCCGCTGCCGGACTGGACAAAGATATTCTCAAGATCGCCCGGATCATTGATCGGATTGGACGTGGACAGCATCTGGACGTCAAAGCTTTTGTCCTCAATGAAGACCGAGCTCACCTTGCGCCCGTCCAGCATGGCCTGCAACGCCCGGCCGAGGCCGGTGATGTCGATATCAAGATCAGCGGCCAGCGCCCTGTCGATCTGCACGAACAGCTGCGGCTGCGTGCGCTCATACTCCAGCTGGACCTGCCCCATGCCGGGGGTCTGGCGCAACCGGTCCACCATGTTTTCGGCGACATCCGCCAGTTGCTCGTAACTGTTGCCGGTGATGGCGAAGGCAAGGCCCCGGCCAGCCCCCCGGATGCCAAGCGAATTGGGCTGGATGACAAAGGCACGCACCCCGATGACGTCAGACAGCTTTTCGTTGATGTCGCTCACGATGTCCTGCTGGCCGCGGTTCCGGGAATCCCATTTGGCCAGCGTGAACACCATGAAGCCGCGGTTGTCGGCGCTGTATCCGCTGAAGGCAAAGGTATAGGAAATCTCACCATTCTCGATCAGAGGCGTGACCGCCTCTTCGATCTCGTTCATCTTGGACTGCGTGTAGTCCAGGGACACCCCCTGCGGCGCCGTAATGCTGAGCAGCACGACAGCGCGGTCCTCGGAGGGTGTGAGTTCCTGCCGGATGCTACCGGCCATCATGGCGGCGGTCACGGCCACGAACAGGGCGACCAGCACGATCACCATCGGCATCGCCAAAGCACCGCGCAGGGTCGCCTCGTAAAGCCGCATCAGCCGATTTCCCAGCCAGATCATGGGGCCGGTCGCATCCTTTTTTGGCGGCTTGGTCAGCAGGCGACTGGCCAGAACCGGGCACAGGCTGAGCGCGACGATGGACGACAGCAGGACCGCCATGGCGAGCGTGAAACCGAACTCCCGAAAGAGCCCGCCGGCCTGCCCCGGCAAGAATGACAGGGGCACGAACACGGCAGCCAGCGTCGCCGTCGTGGTGACCACGGCAAAGAAGACCTGGGACGTTCCATGGACGGCAGCCGCCCGAGGCCCCATGCCCGCCGCGCGTTGCCGCACGATGTTTTCCAGAACGACGATGGCATCGTCCACCACCATGCCGGTCGCCAGCACCAGCGCCAGCAGTGTCAGGATGTTGATGGAAAACCCGACCAGATAGATCGCGGCCAGAGTGCCGACCAAGGCCACCGGCAAGGTCAGCGCGGGGATGAGCGTTGCGCGAACGTCGCGCAGGAACAGGAAAATGACCGCCACGACGATGAGGACCGCAAAGCCCAGCGTTTTCAGCACTTCGGAGATTGCTCCGGAAATGAAGATTGCGTCATCGGATGTGACGATGACATCGACATCCTCGGGCAGGGTCCGGTTCAGCTCGGCGACGACCTCATGCACATTAGCCGAGATTTCCAGCGTGTTCGACGTTGACTGCCGGATGACACCGATGCCCACGCCTTGCTGGCCATTTGCGCGCAGGATCGTCTCGCCGGGGGCAGGGCCCAGTGTCACCTCTGCGACGTCTCCGATCGTGACATTTTTCTTGAGCTCTAGCGCGGAAAACGCCTCGGCCGTCGCCACATTCGCGGTGGTGCGCACGTTGATGGATTGGCGGTCGCCGGCCAGATCGCCCGCTGGCGTATCAAGCGCGACGTCGGACAAGGCCTGCTCCATATCGGCCAGTGTCAGACCCCTGCTCGCCAGTTCCAGCTGATTGATATCGACCCGAAAGATCGGCTCGCGGTCACCATAGATCTGAAGATCGGCGACACCTTCGACTGAGATCAGCCGATCTTCGATGCGATCCTGAACGATCGCCGTCAATTCCTGGGGTGAGCGCCCGCCCGATATCACGGCGATTCGCATGACCGGCTGCGCATTTGCATCGGCTTTGACGATTTCGGGCCGGTCCGCATCCTCCGGGAGATCGTTGACAATTCTCGCGACCGCATCGCGCACATCCGTCGCAGCCACATCGACATCGACGCTGTCGTTGAACTCGACGGTGACCCGGCTGCGTCCAAAGCGCGAATTGGACGAAATGCTGCGCACGCCCGACACGCGCCCGACCGCGCCTTCGATCCGGCCGGTCAGTTCCTGATCGACGGATTCTGGCGAAGCGCCCGGAAAGGGGGTCGTGATCGTGACCACGGGCCGGTCGACATTGGGCAGTTCCCGAATTTCCGCACCAACCAGACCCGCCACACCGGCAAGAATAATAAGTGCGTTCAAGACAAAGGCCAGAATGGGCCGGCGCACGAACAGCGCCGTGCCGGGTGCGTCCGATTTGGACGGCACGCTCAAAGCTGAGCCCCCTGTTTCGTGGAAAGCCCGGCAGATGCGGCCTCTTCCTCTTGCGCCAGCGGGGTAACCTCGGCACCTTCCCGCAGGGTCTGGACGCCTTCGGTGACAACAGTCTCCCCCGGCTTCAGATCATCCGATGTGACGAGTACGGCATCGTTGTTGCGTTGAACGATGGCCACTGGCGCCTCGACTGCCTTGCCTTCGCGCACCGCCCAGACATAAGGGCCGCCGCTGGACCATCGCAGCGCCAAGGGCGCGATCGACAACAATGTATCGCCCGGAAAGGACAGCTTCACCGAGAAGGCCATCCCGTCGCGCAGCAGATCCTCGTCGTTCGGCACCCGGCCCTGCACCAGCAACGTCCGGCTGGCGCGGTCCACAACCGTATCAATCGCCGCAACTTCACCGCTCAGGATCCGGTCGGGCAGGCCCAAGGGCGTTACGTCGATGCGCTGGCCGATCATGATTTTACCGACCACCCGTTCGGGCACGCGAAAGTCGATCAGAATGCTCGAGCGGTCGGTAATCGTCACCAGGATGTCCTGCGCGCTCACGCGGTCGCCTATTTCGAGGTCGATGATCCCGACCCACCCTGAAATGGGCGCTTCGATCTGACGCTCGGACAGGTCGAATTCGGCTTGCCGCACGGCCAGTTCCGCACTGCGCATCGCCAACTCGGTTTCGAGCACACGCACTTCTGTCACGGCGCCTGTGGTGGCCAGTTGCCTGATCCGTTCGGCGTCAGCCAGATTGTTTTGAAGTTGGATCTGCGCGCGCTCCAGAGCGATCTGTTCGGCCTGATCCTGAAGACGCGCGATGACGCTGCCGCTCTCCACGTATTGACCGGCCTCCAGCATCAGATCCATGATGATCCCTTCTGCATTGGCCCGGACGCTGACCGATCGGTGCGCCCGGCCATTGCCGATGGCCGTTATGTTGTCTGCCAACGCCTGTTCGGTGACGCGTTCTGTTACCACGCGCGCCGGGCCGCCGGGGCCCTTGGCATTTTGGTCCTCGCCGTCCGCAGCCTCGATGCCCAGCAGATCCAGAAGTCCGATCCGGTCCAGCATGGGCTGGGCGGCGGGCACATACGCGATCCAGACATAAACGCCAGCGGCAACAACAGCGAACGAGAGGAGGATTTGCCGAAGGGCTTTCATGATCGGAGCATTCCTCTGTTTGCCTGCGTTGTAAGCCCATAGCATCTAGCGCATACCGCAGAAAAGCACGTCAATTCTGTGTGTCCACGCAGGCAAAGCACGATTTCCACCGATATGCTACATCAAGGTCACTCGAAAATCTGGGCGCGTCCCATCAGGTGGCGCGGTATGACCTTTCATGTCCGGGACCGGGCACCCGTGCATCTCTTTTGGCAGATCCCGTTGACTCCGCGCCAAACCCCGATATAAGCGCGGCTTCATTGGTGTTGGTGGCCCTCGCAAGGGGATGCCTGTCGGGAGCAATCCAGAGGACAACGCCCTTCGCAAACGATAGCAAGGAGATCAGCCGTGACCAAACGCACGTCTGCCAAGTACAAAATTGACCGCCGCATGGGCGAAAACATTTGGGGCCGCCCCAAATCACCCGTCAATCGCCGCGAATACGGCCCCGGCCAGCACGGCCAGCGCCGCAAGGCCAAGATTTCCGACTTCGGTCTTCAGCTGCGTGCCAAGCAGAAGCTCAAGGGCTACTACGGCGACCTGACCGAAAAGCAGTTCAAGCGCATCTATTCCGAGGCCGCCCGCGTCAAGGGTGACACCGGCGAGAACCTGATCGGCCTGCTCGAGCGCCGCCTCGATGCCGTCGTTTACCGCGCAAAGTTCGTGCCGACGATGTTTGCCGCACGCCAGTTCGTGAACCACGGCCACGTCAAGGTGAACGGCCAGCGCGTCAACATCCCCTCCTACCGCGTGAAAGAGGGTGACGTGATCGAGGTCCGTGACCGTTCCAAGCAGATGGCCGTCCTTCTCGAGGCGACCCAACTGGCCGAGCGTGACGTGCCCGACTATGTCGACGCCGACCACTCCAAGATGAGCGCGACCTTCGTGCGCACGCCGGGTCTGAGCGATGTGCCCTATCCGGTCGTGATGGAGCCGAACCTCGTCATCGAATTTTACGCTCAGAACTAAAGCGCCGCTTTACGCTGTCTTATTCTGTGCGATGCGAGCATTGGCCGCGCCGGGAAACCGGGGCGGCCTTTTCATTGGCACTGGTCAACGCCGGATGCCATCGGTAGAACGGGCGTCGTTGGAGGGGAGCGCATGAGTAACATCACACCTCAGTCAGGTATTCTGGACATCACGCTCTATCAGGGCGGTGCCGCGCATGTGCCGGGCGTTGAAAATGCGGTCAAGCTCAGCTCGAACGAAAACCCGTTCGGACCCAGCGATGCCGCCAAGGAGGCGTTTCGCAATGCCTCCTACAACCTGCATCGCTATCCGTCCTCGGATCACGCAGACCTGCGCCATGCGATCGCCGAGATGCATGGGCTTGATCCTGCGCGGATCCTCTGCGGCAACGGCAGCGACGAGATTATTGCCTTCCTGTGCCAGGCCTATGCCGGACCCGGCGACGAGGTGATCCATACCGAGCACGGCTTTGGCATGTATCGCATCAGCGCGCTGGCCAATGGCGCGACACCTGTAGAGGTGCCCGAGCGAGAGCGGGTGACAGATGTGGATGCGATCCTCAATGCCTGTACGCCGGCGACGCGGCTGGTCTTTATCGCCAACCCCAACAACCCCACCGGCACGATGGTGGGCGAGGGCGAGGTTGCGCGCCTTGCCGCGAACCTGCCGGATCATGTCCTGCTGGTGCTCGATGGTGCCTATGCGGAATATGTCGAGGGCTATGATGGTGGTGCCGCGCTGGTCGAGGCGCGCCAGAATGTCGTGATGACGCGCACGTTTTCCAAGCTTTACGGGCTGGGCGGTCTGCGCATTGGCTGGGGCTATGGCCCGGCGCATGTGATGAACGTGCTGGCCCGTGTGCGCGGCCCCTTCAATCTGTCCTCTGCCGCGCTGGCCGCCGCCGAGGCAGCGATCCGCGATACCGAATGGGCCGAGAAATGCCGCGAGGGCAACACCCGCTGGCGCGGCTGGCTGGCCGAGGCGCTGGCCGAGCATGGCGTGCCTTCGGACACCTCACTTGCCAATTTCATCCTCGCCCGTTTCGCCAATCAGGCCGAGGCCGAGGCCTGCGACGATCACCTGAAATCCCAAGGTCTGATCGTACGCCGCGTGGCGGGCTATAACCTGCCCAATTGCCTGCGCATCACCGTCGGGGATGAGGCCAGCTGCCGCCGCGTCGCCCATGCGGTGGGACAATTCATGGCCACCGCACGATGAGCCATATCTATGGCCGCGTCGCGCTGATCGGGCTGGGTCTGATCGCAGGGTCCATGTCGCTGGCAATGCGCCGCGCGGGGCTTGTGGGCGAGATCGTCGGCTATGCGCGCTCTGCCGAGACGCGCGATGTCGCGCGAGAGATTGGCCTGTGCGACCGGATCGAGGATAGCGCGGCGGCGGCTGTCGAGGGGGCCGATCTGGTCGTTCTTTGCGTGCCTGTCGGCGCCATGGGGCTGGTCGCCGCCGAGATAGCTCCGGGCCTGAAACCCGGCGCGACGGTCAGTGATGTCGGCTCGGTCAAGCGCGCGGTGATTGACGCCGTGGCACCGCATTTACCAGCAGATGTGCATTTCGTGCCAGCCCACCCGCTGGCCGGGACCGAGCATTCGGGGCCAAGATCCGGTTTTGCCGAGCTTTTCGACAACCGTTGGTGCCTGATCGTGCCGCAGGAAGGCGCCGACCGCGCCGCCGTGGATCGGCTCGAGGCGCTGTGGCAGGGCATGGGCGCGCTGACCAATGAGATGGACGCAGACCATCACGATCTGGTGCTGGCCGTGACCAGCCATGCGCCGCACCTCATCGCCTACACCATGGTGGGGGTGGCCGATGATCTGGGCCGCGTGACCGATAGCGAGGTCATCAAGTATTCTGCCGCCGGTTTCCGTGACTTCACCCGGATCGCGGCCAGCGATCCGACCATGTGGCGCGACGTTTTCCTCAACAACCGCGAGGCGACGCTGGAAATTCTGGGCCGCTTCACCGAAGAGCTCTTTGCGCTGCAACGCGCGATCCGCACCGGTGATGGCGATCATCTTCACGAGTATTTCACCCGCACGCGCGCTATCCGGCGCGGCATCATCGAGGCGGGTCAGGACACGGGCGAGCCAAACTTCGGCAGGGAGCGCGGCGGATGAGGCGGGCCGCGATCATGGTCGCCGTGATCGCCGCCGCCAGCGCCGCTTTTGCCGGCGCCCCCGAGACATCCCTGCGACCCCTTGCGCGGCCCTCTGAACTCACCCCCCAATCCGAACCAGCCCAAACCCAGTCTGCTCAAACCCAGCCTGTCCAAACTCAGCCGTCCCGCGCGAGCGCCGAGACGGGCAGCCCGGCAGGGCGAGATCGCAGCGATAGGGCCACCACTCCCTCGCCCGGTGCCGCCAATCAGGAGCGCGGCGGCCTTCTTTCCTCGCTCAGGCCGCTTCTTCGCCCCCTCGTCATTGGCCGCGAGGCGCAAAAGCGCAAGGAGGCGCGCGCCCGCGGCATGGTCTGCGGTGATCCGTCCATTCAGGGCGAGGACGTGGGCCATGTGCCGGGCCGCATTTCGGCGTGCGGGATCGACGATGCCGTCAGGGTGCGCAGCATCGACGGCATCGCGCTCAGCCAGCACGCGCTGATGGACTGCCGCACCGCCAGCGCGGTCAAGACGTGGATCGCAACCGGCATGAAACCCGCAGTCGGCAGCTATGGCGGCGGCGTGGCGCAACTGCGCGTTTCAGCGCATTACGCCTGCCGCACGCGGAACAATCAGTCTGGCGCCAAGGTTTCGGAACATGGGCGCGGGCGGGCGATAGACATATCGGGCTTCCTGTTGCGCGACGGGCGCACGATCACGCTGCTGTCCGATTGGGGACGCGGGCAAAAAGGGCAAATCCTCAGCCGGATGCACCGCTCGGCCTGCGGGCCATTCGGCACGGTGCTGGGCCCCGAGTCGGACCGGTTCCACAAGGATCACTTCCACTTTGACACCGCGCGGTATCGCAGCGGCAGTTACTGCCGCTGAACCGACCCGCCGTAGTGCTGCGCAGCCGCGCCTTATTGGAACCGTAGCACGGGCGCATCCGCAATGGGCATAGGCCCCAGCCAGATCTGGCCCCCCTCAAAACGCAGCGGCATTTCAAGCGTCTTGTCGTCGCCTGACGCGGTCGCAACCATGCCCAATGCCCGGTCGGCCATGCTTGCCGCGTCCGGCGTCAGGGCGCCTGTATCTTGCGCCAGCGCCAGCATGTCGCGCCAGTTGCGCGCCTTGAGCGTCATCATGCCCTCGGGCAGGCCGCGCGCATCCACGTCCAGAGTGCCCGAAGCCTCCAGCGTCATTGCGCCCCAGCTTGCGGTGAGGCGCGTGATATCGATCCGGGTCGGCTGCGGGCGGACTTCCTCGATTGCGGTGCGATCCCACGGAGCGGTGAAATCAACAGTGATATCGGCGGTCAGGCTGTCGATGACGCGGGGCTGCGTGTCGGCCGCATTCGCAATTGCCAAGAGGTCCGCCGGCGGCGCCAAGTCATCGGCCGCAAGGCCGAGGTGATAGCGCGCGTCGCCGCTGCCGGGCGCGTCCTCGATCCGCTCTGCGGCCAGCCGCAATGCGGCCATGCTGGCGGCGTCGCCCCCGGTCGAGGGCGCCCACGACAGGTCCGCGGCGGTCAGGGTTGCGCGCTTTGGCGCCAGCGATGTGCTGGCGGCAACGATGAGAGAGGCGCGCATGTCCGAGCTGGTCAGGGTGTAGGTGCCCTGAGGCCCGGAGACATCTTGGGTGTTCGGCCAGACCGCGATCACATGATTGGGCGTATAGCTGAGCGTCAGGAGCTGAAGGAACGGCGCCTGCCAGCCAAGCCCGGAGCTGGGATCCGACAGCCGAGGCTCCGTCAGGGTGGTGTCAAACCGGCTGGGAAACCCTTGCACGGTCAGATCGGAATATTCGGCCACCCACCCCTCGGCGCGCCGTGCATCGAACCACGCGGCGATGCCCGATTTCACTGCGCCCGACCCGATGAACCAATACCCGGCCCAGGCCGCAGCCAATGCCAGACAGATCGCCAGCAATATCCGCATGACTGCCCCCTTTTGCGCCTCTTTGCAAAGGTGTTTATAGAGTGTTTCGGGCGGATGCCCACAGCCGCGATGTATCGCAGGATATGCGAGCAGGCACAAAAGGAGAGACGAAACTATGACGATGTGGGTGTTCGGCTATGGCTCGCTGGTGTGGAACCCCGGTTTCGAGGTGGAGCGCCAGATCATCGCGACCCTGCCGGGCTATGCGCGCAGCTTTTGCATGCGCTCGGTCCATCATCGTGGCACCGACAAGGAACCGGGGCTGGTCCTGGCGCTGGACGAGGCGCATGGCGCCGAATGCCGGGGTGTCGCGCTGGCTGTGGCTGCGGGGCGCGAGGCCGAGACGCTGGACTACCTGCGCGCGCGCGAGCTGATCTCCTCGGCCTATCTGGAGCGCGACATCGACATTCGACTTGAGGATGGCCAGACCGTGCGCGCGGTCACCTACGTGATTGATCCGCACCACGTGCAGTATTGCGGGGGTCTGCCGCTTGAGCAGCAGGCCCGCATCATCGCCCGCGCGGTCGGCGGGCGCGGGCCCAACACCGAGTATCTGCACAACACCGCCGCCCATCTGGCCGAGCTTGGCATCAGCGACGGTGACCTTGAATGGCTGTCTGCCCGAGTGCGTCAACTTTGCGCATAACGCCTTGGCTTGGAGGGGCAATCCGCGTAGGGTAAACCCAATTTGCACAAGAGCCTGGAGCGTCCGCATGGACAAGCCGGACCGTGAGGTCGAGCAGCAATTCTCACAGCCATGGCGCCAGATCGTCAGCATGTTCGTGGTGCTGGGCCTGGCAGGGCTTGGCGCGTTCATCGCGATGCCGCGCGTGCTGCCGGTTTTTGAGGCAAACCCCTATCTTAACGGGTTCATCTTCTTTGTCTTTCTGATCGGCGTGATCGCCTGTTTCTGGCAGGTATTCCAATTGATCGGCTCGGTCCGCTGGATCGAGAATTTTGCGCGCGAGGTGCCGGGCTCCGAAGAGACCAAGCCGCCCCTGCTGCTGGGACCGCTTGCCACGCTTTTGCGCCAGCGCGGCAAGCGCATGCAAATCTCGCAAACCTCGGCCCGCTCTATCCAGGATATGGTTGCGCAGCGCATAGACGAGGCGCGCGAGATTACGCGATATATCGTCAACTTGCTGATTTTCCTTGGCCTTCTGGGCACATTCTATGGCCTCGCCACAACGGTTCCGGCGCTGGTCGAGACCATTCAGGGCCTCGCCCCGCGAGAGGGCGAAGGTGGGGTCGAGGTCTTTTCCCGCCTCATGACGGGCCTGCAGTCACAGCTTGGCGGGATGGGCGTCGCCTTTGCCTCGTCTCTGCTGGGCCTTGCCGGATCGCTGATCGTGGGCCTGCTGGAACTGTTCGCAAGCCACGGTCAGAACCGCTTCTACCGCGAGCTCGAAGAGTGGATGTCGACCATCACGCGGGTCGGCCTCGCGGGGGCCGACGATGGCAGCACCGAGCAGGCGCTGCTGACCGGCATCATTGACCAGATGAGCGAGCAGATGGAGTCGCTTCAGCAGATGCTGACGCAATCGGACATCGCGCGCGCCGCCTCGGACGAGCAGATGGCCAGCCTTGCTGCGGCGGTCACGCGGCTGGCCGATCAGACCGACAACACTGGCACGTCGGCGGCGCTTGGCCGCGTCGCGGACGGGCAGGAGCGTCTGATCGAGGCGCTCCATGCGCAAAAAGCCCCGGCCGAGGCCGGACTGGATGCGGAAAGCCGGATGCGCCTGCGCTCGATCGACGTGCAGATGCTTCGAATCCTTGAGGAAATCAGTGCCGGACGGCAGGAGGCGGTGAGCGAGCTGCGCACGGATCTGGCGGGTCTGAAATCCGCGCTGATAGGCACGCGCACGACCCGCCGGAGCAGTTATCGTGCGGCGCCGGGCATCGCCAGTGGCGGCTCCGACACGCCGGAGCGGGAGGGCTAGGTCATGGCCCTGCCTCGCCGCACCGGCCAACGCTTCCAATCGTCGATCTGGCCGGGCTTCGTCGATGCGATGACGGGTCTCTTGCTGGTCCTGATGTTCGTTTTGACCATCTTCATGGTCGTGCAGTTTGCCCTGCGCGAGACGATCACGGGGCAGGAGACTCAGCTGGACACGTTGTCGTCTGAGGTTGCGGCGCTGTCGCGGGCCCTCGGCCTTGAGCAGGAGCGCAGCGCCACCTTGGAAGAGCGCGTCGGCGCCCTGACCTCCACGCTGGAGGACGCGCGCGAGCGGCAGGAGGAGCAGACCGCCCTCATCGCCTCGCTGAACGAGGCCAATGCGGCGGCGGATGCCCGCATCGCCAGCTTCGAGACGCAGGTCGCAAGCCTACTGGCCGAGCGGGACAGCGCGCTGGGGCAGGTCAGCGATCTGGAGGACACGCGCGATACGCTGATGTCCGAGCAGGAGGCGCTGCAATTGGCACTGGCCGATCTGCGGGAGGAGGTCGATGCCGAGGCTGAGGCGGCCCGCCTTGCGGCGGCGCAGCGCGACGCGCTGGAGGCGCTGACCGCTGATCTGCGCGCCGAGGCCGAGGGGCGCACCGCCGCGCTGCAAGAGACCGAGGCCGAGTTGGACGCCGCCGAAACCGCGCGCCTTGCAGAGGCGGCTGCCGCCGAGGCGCTGCGCGAGCGGCTGTCGGGCGCGCAAGCCGAACTGACCGCCATGACCCTCGCCCTCGAAGAGCAGCGCCGCCGGGCCGAAGAGACGCTGACCCTGCTGGCGGCCGCGCGCGATAGCGGCGCCGATCTGGAAGCGCGCCTTGCGGCTGCGCTGGCCGAGCAGGAGGAATCGGGCGCGCGGGCCGAGACGCTTGGCGATGATCTGGACACCGCGCAGGCGCGCGTCGCAGCGCTCGAGGCCGAGCTTGAGACGCTCAAGGAAGAGCAGGCGCTGAGCATGGAAGAGGTGCGCGAACGGCTTGCTGCCGCGCTTGCCGCGCAAAGCGCCGCTGAAACCGCTGCCGAGACGCAGATGTCCGCAGCCCAAGAGCGCGCGGCCCTTCTGGCACAAGCGCGCGAGTCGCTGAATGAGCAAGAGGCCCGCACCGAAGAGGCGCTGCGAGAGGAGGAGCTGCTCAATCAGCAGGTCGCCGCGCTGCGCGATCAGCTGGGTCAGTTGCAGGCGCTGCTCGACGATGCGAAGGCCCGCGAGGCCGCAACCGACGTGCAGATTGAATCTCTTGGCCAAGATCTGAATGCCGCGCTGGCGCGCGTCGCTGCCGCCGAAAAGCGTCGGCGCGAGGCCGAGGAGGAAAAGAACCGGCTGCTGGAGGCGGAAAAGCAGGATCTGGAGCGCTATCGCTCGGACTTCTTTGGACGTCTGCGTGACGTTCTGGGCAACCAGGAGGGGGTGCGCATCGAGGGCGACCGATTTGTCTTCAGCTCGGAGGTTCTGTTTGCGCCGGGGCAGGCGACGCTGTCGGACTCGGGCAAGAACGAAATTGCCAAGGTCGCCGAAATCCTGCGCAACGTTGCGGGCGACATTCCGGACGGCATCGACTGGATCATCCGGGTCGACGGCCATACCGACGATGTGCCGATCCTCGGCTCGGCCGAATTCGTCGACAATTGGGAGCTGAGCCAGGCGCGCGCCTTGTCTGTCGTCCGCTACATGATCGATTTCCTCGGCTTGCCGCCCGATCGCCTCGCGGCCAACGGGTTTGGGCAATATCAGCCCATCGCGACCGGAGATAGCGCCGAAGCGCGGGCGCAGAACCGCCGGATCGAGCTGAAATTTACTGAGAAATAGGGCCGTCGGCCGTGCCGCGCTCGGCGGTGTCGATCACCTTGCCGCCGCGCAGCAATTCGGCGCGCGCCGTGTAGTCGCCGCCCTGCCAGCGCGCGCGGGCGCGCTTGCCCGCTGCGCGAAAATACTGCGCCTGCGCCTTTTCCAATTGCGCCTCATGCTGAAATAGCGTCTCGCCGCCCGGCCCGATGATCGTCAGGCGCACGACATCGCCCGGCCGCGCACCATATCCATACCCCCACGCCACCAGCGATGGGGCGTCCGGAGCGACTTGGGTGATTGCTGCGGTCCCTGCCTTGACCGCATCGTATTCGGGCACCGTCACCGACAGGCCCGCCGCCAGAAGGCCACCGGGCTGATAGCTGAGCGGATCAATCCACAGAGCGCTGGCGCCCTGTGCCCCACATCCGCCCTCGGGGCGGAAGGGATCCACGACCTCTCCATCCTTGCGCAGGCTCAGGTGGAGATGCGGAAACTGCGTGCGGCCCGAAAGGCCGATCTGCCCGAGGGCCGTGCCGCGCTCGACCTGATCGCCCGTTGACACGAGGACCGAGCCCTTGCCCATGTGGCAATACTGCGTCTCCCAGCCGTCGCCATGGTCGATCACCACGCCGTTGCCGCAGTCGCGGCCCGCCAGGTCATCGCCGCTCTGCGGTTCATGGACTCTGTCCGCCATACCATCGCGGATGCCCCGGACAGTGCCCGGCGCGGCCGCGATGACCGCGACGCCACCCTCCATCGCCGCCAGAGAGGGCAGGGCGAAATCTGTGCCCTTGTGGCCGTCGTAGCTGAGCCCCTCGCACATGAAATCCTGCGCGGCGGGGCCGGGGTCTACGTCGGTGTATTGCTGAATGAAACAGGTGTCGCCCAGCGTGCAATCGACCGGCAGGCCGAGGCGCGGGGCATCTTGCGCGCTTGCGGCGCCCGCCACAAAGGCGAGCGCCGCAATATTCGCGCAAATTTTCACTCGGCCGTCAGAAGCGGCGGCTTCCCACCGCTCAGACGCGGTGTGTCTGGGCCGTTGATCTGAAGGTCGATCTTGCCGTCCTTGACGCCGACCCTGACGACACCGCCCTTCGCCAGCTTGCCAAAGAGCAGCTCCTCGGCCAGTGGCTTCTTGATGTACTCCTGAATGACGCGACCCAAGGGACGCGCACCCATCTTGTCATCATAGCCCTTGTCACCCAGCCATTCGGCGGCGGGCGCCGTCAGCTCGATCGTGACATTGCGGTCCATCAGCTGCGCCTCGAGTTGCAACACGAACTTTTCGACGACCTGCATGATGACCTCTTTCGGCAGCGGGCCGAATGAGATGGTCGCATCAAGACGATTGCGGAATTCGGGCGTGAACGTGCGCTCGATCGCGGCAGTATCTTCGCCCGTCCGGCGCTCGCGGCCAAAGCCGATTGCCGATTTGGCCAGCTCCGAGGCCCCCGCATTCGAGGTCATGATCAGCACGACATTTCGGAAATCGACCTTGCGGCCATTGTGATCCGTCAGCGTGCCGTGATCCATCACTTGCAGCAGGATGTTGAAGACATCCGGGTGCGCCTTTTCGATCTCGTCCAGAAGAAGGACGCAATGCGGATGCTGGTCGATGCCGTCGGTCAGCAGGCCGCCTTGATCAAAGCCGACATACCCCGGAGGCGCACCGATGAGGCGGGAGACCGCGTGTTTCTCCATGTATTCGGACATGTCGAAACGGATCAACTCAACACCCAGCGTGTCTGCCAGCTGCTTGGCCACCTCGGTCTTGCCCACGCCGGTGGGACCGGCAAAGAGGTAGTTGCCGATGGGCTTTTCAGGCTCGCGCAGGCCCGCACGGGCCAGCTTGATCGCTGAACTCAGCGCCTCGATGGCCGTATCCTGGCCAAAGACCACGCGCTTGAGCGACGTCTCCAGATCGCGCAGCACCGCCGAATCGTCCTTCGAGACGTTCTTGGGCGGGATGCGGGCGATCTTGGCGACAACGGCCTCGATCTCTTTGACGCCGATGCTCTTGCGGCGCTTGGAGGCGGCGACCAGATGCTGGGCTGCGCCCGCCTCGTCGATCACGTCGATGGCCTTGTCGGGCAGCTTGCGGTCGTTGATGTAGCGCGAGGCCAGATCAACGGCGGTCTTGATCGCCTCGTTGGTGTATTTGACGCTGTGATGCTCCTCGAAGTAGGGCTTGAGGCCCTTGAGGATCTTGACCGCATCCTCGACCGAAGGCTCGGCCACGTCGATCTTCTGGAAACGGCGCGCAAGGGCGCGATCCTTTTCGAAGTGCTGGCGGAACTCCTTGTAGGTGGTGGAGCCCATGCAGCGCAGCTTGCCACCCTGAAGCGCGGGCTTGAGCAAGTTCGAGGCGTCCATCGCGCCGCCCGAGGTGGCACCTGCGCCGATCACGGTGTGGATCTCGTCGATGAACAGCACCGCGTCAGGGTGGTTTTCCAGCTCGGTCACCACCGCCTTCAGCCGCTCTTCGAAGTCGCCACGATACCGCGTGCCGGCCAACAGCGCACCCATGTCGAGCGAATAGATGGTGGTTTTCGACAGGATCTCGGGTGTCTCGCCCTTGACGATCTTATAGGCCAGACCCTCGGCAATTGCGGTCTTGCCCACGCCGGGGTCGCCAACGAGGATCGGGTTGTTCTTGCGGCGGCGGCACAGCACCTGAATGCAGCGCTCGACTTCGCCAGCCCGGCCAATCAGCGGGTCGACATCGCCGGTGCGCGACTTCTCGTTCAGGTCCACGCAGTATTTGGCTAGCGCCGATTCGCCTTGCTCGACAGCGCCGGGATCCTGGCTCGTGCTGCTGGTGTCCTCATCGGCGCCGGAGACAGGCCGCGCCTCGCCAAAGGCGGGGTTCTTGGCCACGCCATGCGCGATGAAGTTGACCGCATCGTAGCGCGTCATGTCCTGTTCCTGTAGGAAATAGGCGGCATTCGACTCGCGCTCTGCAAATATCGCGACGAGCACGTTTGCGCCTGTGACTTCGGTGCGGCCCGAGGATTGCACATGGATCGCCGCGCGCTGAATGACACGCTGGAATGCGGCGGTCGGGACCGCCTCGGAGCCTTCGATGTCAGTCACGAGGTTCGACAACTCATCGTCGATGAATTCGACAAGCGTGGTGCGCAGTTCTTCGGAGTCGACGCTGCATGCCTTGAGCACGCGGTTTGCGTCAGGCTCGTCCACGAGGGCGAGCAGCAGATGTTCCAGGGTGGCGAATTCGTGCTGGCGCGCATTGGCCAGCGCCAGTGCGGCATGAATTGCCTGTTCCAGTGTGGTCGAGAATGAAGGCACGTGGGGTGCTCCTTCTTGTCTGGTGCGGCGGTATGCCGACTACCTTGGCCTTATATTCTTAAAGTTTGGTCGATAACCGCTACGCTTCAAGGTTTTTTTCGCAAAGCGAGGTCACTTTTCCGCAATCGTGAACTGCTGTGCCGTTTTGGTGCTGTTAATTTAGAAGGCATCTTTGCGCGCGCGGATTTCGGCAAAGACGGCGGCGTCGGTCGCTTCCTGCATGCCCAAATGCGCCCGGATGTCCGGGTCGGCGGCGCGTAGAAAGGGGTTGGTGGCCAATTCCTCGGCCAGAGTTGTGGGAACTGTCGCGCGGCCCTCGGCACGGGCCGTTTCAACCTGTCTGGCACGGGATATAAGATCGGAGTTTCCAAGATCAACGGTGAGCGCAAATTTAGCGTTCGTCAAGGTATACTCGTGGCCGGAATAGACAATCGTCTCGGGCGGCAGCGCCATCAACTTGGACAGTGAGGACCACATCCGGTCCGGAGTGCCCTCAAAGAGACGGCCGCATCCAAGCGCCATCAGGCTATCTGCGGTAAAGACCGCACGGCTGGCGGCAAAGTGCACGGCGATGTGGCCGGTGGTGTGCCCGCTGACATCAATCACCCGGCCAATCTGGTCGCCGATGGTGATCTCGTCACCCTCGGACACTTGCAGATCCAGCGCGGGCAGGCGGTGCGCATCTGCCTTGGCGCCGATGACCTGCGCGGGATGATCCCCCAGAAGCGCGTCCAATCCCTGCACGTGGTCGGCATGGTGATGCGTCAAAAGGACGTGGCTGAGCGTCCATTCCCGCTGCTCCAGTGCCGCCTTGATCGGGGCCGCTTCGGGCACGTCGACGCAAAGGGTCGCGCCAGTGGCTGGATCATGTGCCAGAAAGGCGTAGTTGTCCGAAAGGCAGGGGATGGTGGCAATCTCGAACGGCATTGAGGCGCTCCTTGGTGTCAGACGTGGACGTCGGGGCCATGGCCTATTTTCCCGGCCCCCTTCATAAGCTAGTCTTGAGCGTGACGGATCAAGGGTGCCACTGCAATGCATGTCGACGTGCAGGAGTTACGGAATTTCTATTATCGCAGCACGCTGGGCCGTGCCGTGCAGAAAACCGTGCGCGCCGAAATTGCGACGGCGTGGCCCGAGGCAAAGGGGCAGACAGTCGTCGGCTTTGGCTTTGCGGTGCCGTTTCTGAGGCCATATCTGAGCGACGCGCGCCGTGTGATCGCTCTGATGCCAGGGCCTCAGGGGGTGGTCGCCTGGCCGCAGAAAATGCCCAATATCTCGGTTCTGTGCGAAGAAACGTTGTGGCCGATCGAGACGGGGCATGTCGACAAGCTCCTTGTGATACACGCGCTGGAGGCGAGTGAGCGGCCAGCCGATCTGCTGGATGAATGCTGGCGCGTGCTGGGGCCGGGGGGATCTGCGCTTTTCGTGGTGCCAAACCGTGCCGGTCTATGGTCACGCAGTGATCGCACGCCCTTTGGATCTGGCCGGCCCTACAGCCAGACCCAGTTGGAAAGCCTTCTGAAATCCCATAGCTTTCTGCCTGAACGGCACATGACCACGCTTTACCAGCCGCCCAGCTCGCGCCGGTTCTGGCGCAAGACGGCCGGCATGTGGGAGCGTCTGGGCGGCAAGATGTCGGTGATCGCAGCGGGCGGTGTCCTGATGGTCGAGGCAACCAAGCGTGTGCAGGCGCCGCGCGGGCCCGGCCTGCGTGCGAGCGTGCGCAAGCCGCTGGAGGCGCTGGCACCCAAGCCCAAGCCGGTGGCCGGGCAGATCTGAGGTGCGTGTGGTTGACCTGAACTCCGGCGGGACGGTCTTTGTCCGGGCGCGGGCTTGCACGGTACTTCAATCGAGCTGAGCTGCCGATATATCGACTTCGCCCGCACCGATGACCAAAGAATCCGGAGCAGCAGTTTTCCGTATCGCCAGATTCGTGGATACATCTGGGGCGGCCCTGCCATCCCCTGCACGCATCGCCAATCGCGGCCTGCGGGATCAAAGCGGTCTGGTCGAGCCGAAGTTTAGCGCAAACAACCATATTTCGGATTCGTCGTTCCATCCGCAAAACACGATGTTCGAGGCCCGATTTTTTGCCCGAAAGCGCCTTGGCGTTCCTATCATGTTGAAAACATTTGATTTTGACACCGTGTCGCGGGCCGCATAGCAACTTGGCAAGCGCTCAACGCTCTGCTAGACCCACGCCGGACTGCAATGATAAGAGTGCTGAGTGCTCGCAAACGCCCCTCAGACGCAAATATGCGTCTGTCGTCGGGGCCTAATTGTCGAAAGGGTGGACGTGTCCGAACCAGCTTCGATTTCCTCGGGTATCGCCGAACGCTACGCGACCGCGATCTTTGAGATCGCACAAGAAAGCAAAGAACTGGCCAAGCTGGAAAGCAGTGTCGATCACCTCGCAGAAGCGCTGGACGCCAGTTCAGACCTGCGGGACATGATCGCCAGCCCCATCATCAGCCGGACAGATCAGGAAAAGGCGATCAGCGCCGTTGCCGATCACCTCAAGCTGACGCCGTCTCTGTCGCGCGGCATCGCTCTGATGGCGCAAAAGCGCCGTCTCTTTGCATTGCCCCAGGCGATTGCCGCCCTGCGCGCCATGATTGCTGATCACAAGGGCGAAGTGCAGGCAGAGGTGACGACCGCCAAGGCCCTGACCAAGACGCAGGCTGACAAGCTTGCTGCCACGCTGAAGTCGAATATCGGCAAAGATGTGAAAATTAATGCGACCGTTGATGAAAGCCTCATCGGCGGTCTTATCGTCAAGGTGGGCTCGAAGATGATCGACACGTCGATCCGCTCCAAGCTTGCATCGCTCCAGAATTCAATGAAAGAGGTCGGATAAATGGGTATCCAAGCGGCAGAGATTTCTGCAATCCTGAAGGACCAGATCAAGAATTTCGGCCAAGAGGCCGAAGTGGCCGAAGTTGGCCGGGTTCTGTCCGTCGGTGACGGTATCGCCCGCGTGCATGGTCTGGACAATGTCCAGGCTGGCGAGCTGGTCGAATTCCCCGGCTCGATCATGGGCATGGCGCTGAACCTCGAGGCCGACAACGTCGGCATCGTGATCTTCGGCTCGGACCGTGACATCAAGGAAGGCGACACCGTCAAGCGCACCAAGTCCATCGTGGACGTGCCCATCGGTGACGAGCTGCTTGGCCGCGTCGTTGACGGCCTCGGCAACCCGCTGGATGGCAAGGGCCCGATCAAGGCCAAGGAGCGCGGCCTGGCCGACATCAAGGCGCCGGGCATCATCCCGCGTAAATCCGTGCACGAGCCGATGGCAACCGGCATCAAATCCGTCGACGCGATGATCCCCGTTGGCCGTGGCCAGCGCGAGCTGATCATCGGCGACCGCCAGACCGGCAAGACTGCCATCGCCCTCGACACGATGCTGAACCAGAAGTCGATCAACGATGCTGCCGGCGACGACGAGAGCAAGAAGCTCTACTGCGTCTATGTCGCCATCGGCCAGAAGCGTTCGACCGTGGCGCAGCTGGTGAAGAAGCTGGAAGAGAGCGGCGCGATCGAATATTCGATCGTCGTGGCTGCAACCGCATCCGACCCTGCGCCGATGCAGTTCCTTGCGCCTTATTCGGCAACCGCCATGGCCGAGCATTTCCGCGACAACGGCCGTCACGCGCTGATCGTCTATGATGACCTGTCCAAGCAGGCCGTGGCCTACCGCCAGATGTCGCTGCTGCTGCGCCGCCCGCCCGGCCGCGAAGCCTACCCCGGCGACGTTTTCTATCTCCACTCTCGCCTGCTGGAGCGTTCGGCCAAGCTGAACGAAGAGAATGGCTCTGGCTCGCTGACGGCTCTGCCGATCATCGAGACCCAAGGTGGCGACGTTTCGGCCTTTATTCCGACCAACGTGATCTCGATCACCGACGGCCAGATCTTCCTTGAGACCGAACTGTTCTATCAGGGCATCCGCCCCGCCGTGAACACCGGTCTGTCGGTCAGCCGCGTGGGCTCCTCCGCTCAGACCAATGCGATGAAATCCGTCGCGGGCCCGGTCAAGCTGGAGCTGGCGCAGTATCGCGAAATGGCGGCCTTTGCCCAGTTTGGCTCGGATCTTGACGCCGCCACGCAGCAGTTGCTGAACCGTGGCGCACGTCTGACCGAGCTGATGAAGCAGCCGCAATATGCGCCGCTGACCAACTCCGAGATCGTCTGCGTCATCTACGCCGGCACCAAGGGCTATCTGGACAAGGTCGCGGTCAAGGACGTGGGCCGTTTCGAAGCGGGTCTGCTCAAGCATCTGCGCGGCAAGCATTCCGATCTGCTGGACATGATCACCAAGGAGGACCCGAAAATCAAAGGGGACGCCGAGGACAAGATCAAATCCGCGCTGGACGAATTCGCTGCCGACTTCGCATAAAAGGGAGATAAGGCAATGCCGAATCTCAAGGACCTGAAAAACCGGATCGCGTCGGTCAAATCGACCCGCAAGATCACCAAGGCCATGCAGATGGTTGCCGCGGCGAAACTGCGCCGCGCGCAGGACGCTGCCGAGCAGGCGCGCCCCTATACCGAGCGTTTCAACGCCGTTATGGGGCGCCTTGCGGCGTCGGTCGGCGGTGCGGATAACGCACCCCGGCTGCTCAGCGGCACGGGTCAGGATCAGACGCACCTGCTGATCGTGATGACCGCCGAGCGCGGGCTTTGCGGTGGCTTCAACGCCAACATCGCCAAGCTGGCCAAGCAGGAGGCGACCAAGCTGATCGCCGAGGGCAAGACGGTCAAGATCATGACCGTGGGCAAGAAGGGGCGCGACGCGATGCGCCGCGATTACGGCAAGTATTTCGTGCATCACATCGACTTCAGCGACGTGAAGCGCATCGGTTACGCCGACGCGCAGAATGTCGCCAAGGAAGTGCTCGACCGCTTTGACGAAGGTGATTTCGACGTGGCCAAGATCTATTTCTCGGAGTTCGAGAATGTGGTCACGCAGATTCCGACCCAGCAGCAGATCATCCCGGCTGACTTTGAGGCGCCCGAAGATGATGATGCCGACGCCTTCTACGACTACGAGCCGGACGAGGCCGCCATTCTGGCGGATCTTCTGCCGCGCGGCGTGGCCACGTCGATCTTTGCCGCTCTGCTGGAAAACGGGGCGTCCGAACAGGGCGCGCGCATGTCCGCGATGGACAATGCGACCCGCAACGCAGGCGAGATGATCGATGATCTGACAATCGAGTATAACCGCTCGCGTCAGGCCGTGATCACGAACGAGCTGATTGAAATCATTTCGGGCGCGGAAGCGCTCTAGAACACGAACCGGAGACAGCAAACATGGCAAACGCAAAAGGCAAAATCACTCAGGTGATCGGCGCCGTGGTCGACGTTCAGTTCGGCGACCACCTGCCCGAGATTCTGAACGCCCTGACCACCGACAACAATGGCAAGCGCCTCGTCCTCGAGGTTGCTCAGCATCTTGGCGAGAACACCGTGCGCGCCATCGCGATGGACGCGACCGAGGGTCTCGTTCGCGGCCAGGAAGTGACCGACACCGACGGCCCGATCACCATCCCCGTTGGCAACGCCACGCTGGGCCGCATCATGAACGTGGTGGGCGAGCCTGTGGACGAGGGCGGCGACGTCTCGCGCGAGGAAACCCGCTCGATCCACAACGATGCACCTCCTTTCGCGGATCAGTCGACGGAATCGACCGTTCTGGTTACCGGGATCAAGGTCGTCGACCTGCTGGCACCCTACGCAAAGGGCGGCAAGATCGGCCTCTTTGGCGGTGCCGGTGTGGGCAAGACGGTTCTCATCATGGAGCTGATCAACAACATCGCCAAAGTGCACTCGGGCTTCTCGGTTTTCGCCGGTGTGGGCGAGCGGACGCGTGAGGGCAACGACCTTTACCACGAGATGATCGAGTCGGGCGTTATCGTCCCGGATAACCTGACCGAGTCCAAAGTGGCGCTGGTCTATGGCCAGATGAACGAGCCTCCGGGTGCGCGTATGCGCGTCGCGCTGACGGGTCTGACGCTGGCCGAGCAGTTCCGCGACCAGTCGGGCACGGACGTTCTGTTCTTCGTCGATAACATCTTCCGCTTTACTCAGGCGGGTTCCGAGGTGTCGGCGCTTCTGGGCCGTATTCCTTCGGCTGTGGGCTATCAGCCCACGCTGGCGACCGACATGGGCCAGATGCAGGAGCGGATTACATCGACCAACAAGGGCTCGATCACCTCCGTTCAGGCCGTCTACGTTCCTGCGGACGACCTTACCGACCCTGCGCCTGCGACCTCCTTTGCGCACCTCGATGCCACGACCGTTCTCAGCCGGGCGATCTCCGAGCTGGGCATCTACCCGGCCGTGGACCCGCTCGACAGCTCGTCGCGCCTGATGGACCCGACCATCGTGGGGGAAGAGCACTATCAGGTCGCGCGCGATGTTCAGGGTATCCTCCAGCGCTACAAGTCGCTTCAGGACATCATCGCGATCCTCGGCATGGACGAGCTGTCGGAAGAGGACAAGCTGACCGTGGCTCGCGCCCGGAAGATCCAGCGTTTCCTCAGCCAGCCGTTCGACGTGGCCAAGGTGTTTACCGGCTTTGACGGTGTGCAGGTCCCGCTGGAAGAGACCATCTCGTCCTTCAAGGCCGTTGTCGCCGGTGAGTATGATCACCTGCCCGAAGGCGCTTTCTACATGGTTGGCGGCATCGAGGATGTGAAGGCCAAGGCCGAGCGCATGGCATCGGACGCCGCATAATGCACCTGCCGGACCGCCAGCGCGGTCCGGCACATCCGCAATTGAAGGAGGCCATCCATGGCTGACACAGTGCAATTCGATCTGGTATCGCCCGAGCGCCTTCTGACATCCGTGCAGGCGCGCGAAGTACAGATCCCCGGTGCCGAAGGCGATCTGACGGCCATGGCCGATCACTCGCCCCTCATCACCACGCTGCGCCCGGGCATCGTGCGCGTCACCTCCTCCGAGGGTGAGCAGGAATATGCCGTGACCGGCGGCTTTGCCGAGATCAACGGCGACAGTGTTTCGGTTCTGGCCGAGCGGGCGATCCCGCGCGGTGACATGACCCAAGAGAATTTCAAGGAGCTGGTCGACGACGCAAAAGCTCGCCTTGAGAAAACCCGTGAGACCTTCAAGAACGAACCCGGCCCCGTCGATGATGCGGCCAAGCTTCTGTCTGATATGGTCGCCATGGGCGAGCACATGGGTCTCAGCGCGTATTGATTTCGCCCCATCCGGGCGATGAATTTAAAAGGGCCTGCATCTTGCGGGCCCTTTTTTTATCGCGGATCATAGTCTTGCCAGATTGCCGCTTTAGCGTCTGGCAGCTCTCACCCGTCTACCTGTGGAAACTAGCTCAAAACTGATATGAAACGCATCGACACCAAACTCATGGGGATTGATCAGGGCGAGACTGTCCTTTTCTCGGATTTCGAGACTGGCGGCCCCATGTGGACGGGCACGGGGGAGCGCACGAGCCGGCACTCGGTTCGATTTATCGAACCATTCCGTAGCCAGCCGGCGGTGCATTGCTCTCTTTCGATGTGGGATATCGACTGCGGCACGAACGCCCGCGTTGAGGTGAGCGCCGAAGACATCACCCCCCACGGCTTCACGGTTGTTTTTCGAACTTGGGCGGACACCCGTATCGCGCGCGCGCGTGTGCGCTGGATGGCTATCGGCGAGGTAGCGTCAGAGGATGACTGGGATCTCTACTGAGAAGGGGGAGGGGGCGGCAGTTGCCGCGCGCTCAGTTGCCGAACTGCCCTTCGTAAACAGGCTCCAGTGTGGGCGTCTCGAAGAGAGACGAGACGGAGGTGCCATTCCAGATGTTCAGGATCGCCTGGGCAAACACGGGCGCTGTCGGGATGATGCGGATGTTATGGGTGCCGCGCACGGCCTCGGTGGGGGCGATCGTATCGGTGATGACCATGGATTTCAGCACCGAGTTCGTGACCCGCTCGACCGCCGGGCCGGACATGACACCGTGGGTGGTATAGGCGTGAACCTCGGATGCGCCGTTGTCCATCAGAATTTCGGCGGCCTTGCAAAGCGTGCCGGCCGTGTCGCACATATCGTCGACGATGATGCATTTCTTGCCGGTGACATCGCCGATGATGGTCATCTCGGCCACTTCGCCGACCTTTTCGCGGCGCTTGTCCACGATACTGAGAGGCGCGTTGATCCGCTTGGCCAACTCGCGCGCCCGCGCCACGCCGCCGACATCGGGCGACACCACCATGACATCGTCAAGGCTGCCCTTGAACTGCTTCATGATATCGAGGGCAAAGACGGGGGATGCATAGAGGTTATCCACCGGAATATCGAAAAAGCCCTGGATCTGCGCCGCGTGCAAGTCCATCGTCAGCACCCGCTCGATGCCCGCCTCGACCAGCATGTTGGCCACCAGCTTGGCCGAGATGGGCGTGCGCGCCTTCGAGCGGCGATCCTGCCGCGCATAGCCAAAGTAAGGGATCACGGCGGTGATGCGCGCCGCCGAGGACCGGCGCAGCGCGTCGGACATGATCAAGAGTTCCATCAGGTTGTCATTGGCCGGATTCGACGTGGGCTGGATGATGAACATATCCTCGCCGCGCACGTTCTCGAACACCTCGACAAATATCTCGCCGTCGTTGAACCGCTCGACCCGTGCATCGACAAGGCCGACATTCACGCCGCGGTGCATCGACATGCGCCGGGCAATGGCGGTGGCCAGCGGCATGTTGGCATTGCCCGAGATCAGTTTCGGCTCTGACGTGGATGACATGGCTGGAGTCCTTTGGATGGCTGTTTTGCGGATCGCGTTAACGGATTCGGCACGTTGACACCGCTTAGCATGGGCGTAGGGTCTGGCAAAGCTGCCGCAGCCGCTTGGAGAAGAAAACATGGGTCTGACCGTCACTTTTTGCACAAATTGTGCAGGCCGGGCCTGAAATGCCGCGCGGTGAGTTTGGCGGCTATCCAACCTATTGGACGAGTTTCGGGCAGGGGCCGCGTGCGGCGCTGATGATCCATTGCAGCCTGGCCGAGACTGCAATCTGGGGCGGCATGGCGCGGTATCTGTCGGGCGCGCTCAGCATGACGGCCTTTGATCTGCCGGGCCATGGGCGCAGCGCCGATTGGGACGCACGCGGCGAGATGAGCGCGGTTTGCGCCGGAATTGCCGCCGATTTCGCGGCGCAAGACGCGCCGATGGATGTGATCGGCCACAGCTTTGGCGGGGTGGTTGGCCTGCGGCTGGCAATGGAGCGCCCGGACCTCGTGCGCAGCATCACGATGATCGAGCCGGTTTATTTCGCCGCCGCGTTGCGGGGTGGCGGGGCTGCCTGCGCGCAGCACCGTGAGGAACGGCGCGCGTTCGAGGCCGCCATGGCGGCGGGCGATCTGGACGAGGCGGCACGCGGCTTTATCGGCGCTTGGGGTGGCGGTCGCCCATGGGACAGCTTTGCCCCCGAAACGCAGCGCCGCATGGCCGCGCAGATGCCCCTGATCGCGGCGGCGGGCCCCGCGCTATATGATGATTCGGGCGGGATGCTGGACCCCGGCGCGCTGGAGGCGGTCACGATACCCGCACTGCTACTGGAAGGCAGCGAGGCGCCCGCTATCATCCCCGCCATAAACGAGGTGCTGGCCGCCCGCTTGCCGCAGGCCAGGCGCGGCGTGATCGGCGGGGCCGGGCATATGTCGGTGGCAACGCACCCCGATCAGGTCAGCGCCGAGGTGCTGCGGTTCTTGCGCGACGTTTGATGCGCTCCAGCCCCGCGCCTAGCCCCGTGCAAGCTCCAGAAACGCATCGATCATCTCGTGGGTCATGGACCAGTCGCAGACAAGGCGCATCATGATGCGCTCATCGGGGTCGCCCTCAAGTGCGCCCCAGAGGCCATAGACCGCGCCGCCAGCCTTCAGCCGCTGATGATCGCGCCGGGGCAGGGTGGCAAAGATCATGTTCGCCTCGGGCTCTTCCACGAATTGCAGGCCGGGCACATCGCGCAGTCCTTGGGCCAGCCGCGCCGCGTTGGCGTTGGCTGCACGCGCGGCGTCCAGCCATACACCGTCCGTGAGGTAGCCCTGCATCTGCGCAGACAGGTAGCGATGCTTGGAGAAAAGATGCGCGCCGCGCTTGCGCCGCAGCTCGAACTCCCACGCTTTGGACGGATCAAAGAAGATCACTGCCTCGACGCCCGCGCAGCCGTTCTTCGTGCCCCCAAGGCTGAGCGCGTCGATGCCTGCCTTCCACGTCATTTCGGCGGGCGAGCAGTCCAGCGCGACCAGCGCATTGGCAAATCGCGCGCCATCCATGAAGGTCGGCAGGCCGTATTCATGCGCCACATCCGTGAGCGCGCGCAGCTCGTCCAGCGTATAGAGTCGCCCCATTTCAGTGACTTGTGTCACCTGCACTGGCCCGCGCTGGGATGTGTGGACATCGCCTTCGCCCCAGCCCTCGATCCGGGCGCGCAGCTGGTCGGGTGTCATCTTGTCGCCGGTGCCGACAAGGCTCAGCTTTGCGCCGCCGGTGTAGAATTCGGGCGCGTGGCATTCATCCACGTTGATATGCGCGAGCGGCGTGCAAAATACTGCATCCCAGGGCTGCGCCATCGTCGCCAGTGCCAGCGCGTTGGCCGCCGTGCCAGTGGCCACAAGGTAAACCGCCGCCTCGGGCGCCTCGAAGGCTTCGCGGATCTGCGCGCGCACGCCGTCCATGATGGGATCCGCGCCATAGCTGGGGTAATACCCGGTGTCGGCAGCGACCATGGCTTGCGCCACGGCGGGGTGCATGGGCCCGGTGTTGTCGGAGGCAAAAAACATCAGGTCGGTTCCTCGATTATGTGATCTTCCCAGTCGTCTTCGTCTATTTCGAATTCAGGCACTGTGCGGCTTTGCATCGACACGCCGGCGTCATGGACAGACTGTGGATCGCCCGAAATCAGCGGATGCCAGTCATAGAGCTTCTTGCCCTGCCACAGCAGTTTGTAGGCGCAGGTTTCGGGCATCCAGTAGAGGTTGGCGTCCATGTTCGTGGGCTTCAGCACGATACATTCGGGGACGAACTGGTGCCGGATCGGGTATTGTGCGCATTGGCAACTTATATCGTCAAAGAGGCGGCAGGCGACGCGCGTCATCACGACCTCGCCCGTCTCCTCATCCTCCAGCTTGTTCATGCAGCATTTGCCGCACCCATCGCAGAGCGCCTCCCATTCGGGGCGCGTCATGCGGGTGAGGGGGGTATCTTCCCAATAGCGGGGGCGCAGGGTGCTCATAGCGCCGCCAGAATCGCGCGCGCGCGGACACAATCGGCATCCATCTGGGCGATGAACGCCTCAAGGCTGGGAAATGTCTCTTCGGGGCGGAGATACTCGACGAGGGCGACCGACAGCTCCGCGCCATAAAGATCGCCTGAGAAATCGAAGATAAACGTCTCGAGATTGGCCTGCTCGCCCGCGAACTGCGGGCGCACGCCAAGCGATGCCGCGCCGGTGTATTGCCCTTCGTGCGGTCCGCTCAGCACATCGACGAGAACGGCATAGACGCCGAACCGCGGCGGATGCAGCCCTTCGATCGACATGTTCGCGGTGGGATAGCCCAACTCGCGCCCCCGTTGAAAGCCGGTGATGACGGTGCCGTCGATCCGGTGCCAATGGCCCAGCATCGCGGCGGCGCCGCGCACGTCGCCCTGGCTGAGCGCCGCGCGAATCGCGGTCGAGCTGACGGCGCCGCCGTTGCCCGCGACCAGATCCGACAGGGTCACGCCAAAGCCCATCTCGGCGCCGAAGTCCTCGAGCATCTGCGCCGTTCCCGCGCGCCCCTTGCCAAAGCAGAAGTCGCGCCCGACCACCACATGACCGAGGCCGAGGCCATCGGCGATCACCTCCTGCGCGAAGGCGCGTGGGGTGAGTGCGGCCATATCTGCATCGAAGGGCAGCTCGAAAAGCGTCTCAACCCCCAGTTTGGCAAGGCGATTGGCGCGGGCGGCGGGGCTCATCAGGCGAAAGGGTGGGGCGTCTGGCGCGAAGTATTCGCGCGGATGCGGTGCAAAGGTGAGAATACCCAAAGGGGCATCCGCCGCGCTGCGCGCAAGGTCGATCACCGCGCGGTGGCCCAGATGCACGCCATCGAAATTGCCAATCGCGGCGCTGGCGCCCTTGGCCGTGGCCGGGACGGCCTTGTAATCACGATAAATACGCATTGCGCAGGCGTAGCGCGCCGCATGGCTCTGCGCAAGCGGTGAAGAGAGGCGTTTGGACTAGTCGAACTTGCGCGACGGGGCCAGCACGGTGGCCTCGCCAATCAACACCTTCTTGCCGTCCACCATGCAGCGGCAATCGAGGCCGACGCGCCTTTTTGCATGGTCGATCGAGATGACCTCTACCTCGGCTGTCACCATGTCGCCGGGCCGCACCGGCGCGAGGAACTTCAGCGATTGGCCCATGTAGACGGTGCCATGGCCGGGCAGCTGCTCGCCGATCACGGCCGAGATGAGGCCAGCGGTCAGCATCCCATGCGCGATGCGACCTGCAAAGATGGTGTCGCGGGCATAATCCTCATCCAGATGCACCGGATTGCGGTCGGTCGAAACCTCGGCGAACATCTCGATGTCGCGGTCGGTGATGACCTTTCGCAGATGGCGGGTCATGCCCATCTCGATATCTTCGATACAGATCGTGCCGCGTGGCATATTGTCCAACATGGGGCCCTCCGGGGGTGGTCGCCGCAATCGGCCGGGTAATTTTAGGACGCTGTGACGCCCAATATTGGAACTTTATTGCTTTGCGCGCGCAGAAAATCAACCTCTAATCTTGAAAAAACTGCCCGATGCGGCGCACGCGCCCTAGCGCAGATGGCTGATGGTGTAGGTGGGGCTGGCCTGTTCGCGCGCCAGATAGGCCTCCAGCTTGTCTGCATCGAGGCCCTCCGAGCCATTCGTCTCACTGGCCGCCAGCCCGCCCGTGATGAAGAGCGAATCGAAATTCTCGCCCATTGCGCCCGCGATATCGGTGCCGATGCCGTCCCCGATGGCAAGGATGCCTGCCTCGCCGACATCCTTGCCCAACGCGGCAAGGCGGCGGCGCGCAAGGTCATAGATGGGGGGATGCGGTTTGCCGAAATAAAGGCTTTCGCCGCCCATTTCTGTATAGAGCCGCGCCAGCGCGCCCGCGCACCATTCGCGCGTCTCGCCCCGGTCGACGACGATATCGGGGTTGGCGCACAGCAGTTTCATGCCCTTCTGCTTGGCATAAAGGAAGTCGCTGCGGTTCTCGGACGGGTCCGCCATTGGATCGAAGGGGCCGCAGCAGACGATGCCCGTTGCCTCGTCCAGCGGCACGCGCTTGATGTCCACGGCATCGTCGATCACTTCCATGGGTTCAAAGAAGCCCGCGTCGCGCTCGGGCTCGCCCATGAAGTACACCTTGTCGCCCACCACCCCGCGAAACATTGCGGCGCGCGCCGAATCGCCCGAGGTGGCAATGGCGTCATAGGCATCTTCGGGCACGCCGAATTCATGCAACTGCGCGGCGACGCCCTTGCGCGGTTTGGGCGAATTTGTCACCAGCACGACAGTGCCGCCGCCCGCGCGATAGGTCTGCATTGCCTTGACCGCATCGGGGTAGGCCGTCACGCCGTTGTGCAGACACCCCCACAGATCGACGAAAAGCGCGTCATAGCGGCTGGATATTTCGGCAAGCGATTGGATGATCTGGGTCATGGCGGTCTCCCTGCGTGGCGTTCGCGCCAGATATGGCAGGCGCGCCGCGCCAAGGCCAGTGCCGATGCACTTGCAGACAGGCGCGGTGCGCGGCAGGGTCCGCGCTGAAAGGCAGGGCACCATGCACGACCATCCGCATCACGATCATGGCCACGGGCACGACCACGGCCACATCCTGAAGAACGAGACCAAGATCGCCATTGCTGCTGCGCTTACGGGCACCTTCATGCTGGCCGAAGTCGCTGGCGGCGTCATCTCGGGCTCGCTCGCGCTGATTGCTGACGCAGGTCATATGCTGACTGATTTCGCCTCGCTGGTCCTGGCTTGGCTGGGCTTTCGCCTTGCCCGCCGCCCGGCAGATTGGAAGCGGACCTACGGCTTTGACCGTTTCTCGGTGCTGGCCGCCTTTGTCAACGGCATGTCGCTTTTTGTCATTGCAGCATGGATTCTGTGGGAGGCGGTGCAACGTCTGGGCGCCCCGCAGGAGGTGCTGGGCGATGTGATGCTGTGGGTCGCTCTGGGCGGTCTGATCGTGAATATCGTCTGTTTTCTGGTTCTCACGCGGGGCGGAGAGGGCGAAAATCTGAATGTGCGCGCCGCTGCGTTGCATGTGATGGGGGATCTCTTGGGATCGGTCGCGGCCCTCGTCGCGGCGCTGGTCATCATCTGGACGGGCTGGACGCCGATCGACCCGATCCTGTCCGTGCTGGTGGCCTTCATCATCCTGCGCTCGGCCTGGGCGGTCGTGCGCCAGGCCGGGCATATCCTTCTGGAGGGCGCGCCGGATGGCTTTGATCGGCGCGAGGTCGCAAAGGATCTCTGCGCCAAAGTGCCGGGCCTGCGTGAGGTCAGCCATGTCCACGCGTGGTCGGTCACCCAAGAGCGGCCCATGGTCACCATGACGGTCGCGCTGGAGGACGGCACGGATGCAGCCGGGGCCAAATCCGCGATCCGGGCGCTGCTGCAAGAGAGGCATGGCATAGGCCATGTGACGATCGAACAGGAAATGTGACAGCCTATCCGCCGGTGAGTCTATCCGCCGGTGTAGGCCGCTGCCCCCAGCAGCAACACAAGCGCACAGACCCATGCCACCCCGATCAGGTTCAGCGTGAAGGCAAAGGGCTGTTTGCGGGTCTTGTGGCGCAGGCGCCGCTGCGCCAGTTTGGCGGCTGGCCAGCCGCCAACCATCGCCAGCGTCAGCAACGTCTTTTCCGGGGTGCGCCGGCTCTTCGCCTCGGAGCGACGCTTGTCGCGCCAGAAGGCCGCGTAGGTCACCAGATTGACGAAAAGGAAATAGCCACCCAGCGCCGCCGGGTGGCCAAGACCGAGCATCGCTTACAGCTTGAGGTTGGGGATGATCTGCTTTTTCCGGCTCATCACGCCGGGCAGCACCACGGTGTCGCCGCTGACGGTGGCGCCAAAGGATGCCTCGGCCAGACCCTTGACCAGATCGTTGGGCACCAAGAGCGTCGCTTCCTCGTTCAGGATGTCGACAACAAAGAGCAGCACCTGATCGACGCCATCCTCGGTGGCGACGGTCTGCATCGTCTGCATCAGGCTGTCCTTGCGATCCAGCACCACTTGCGGTGCCGTTGTCTCCAGCACCGAGACACGGAATTTCTTGTTCGGCAGCTCGAATTCCTTGCTGTCCATGCGCAGAAGCTCGGCGTCGGAAAAGGCTGAAACATCGGATTTGGCGGCGAACATCTCGGCGGCATACTCGCTGATGTCGACGCCCAGCTGCTCGGCCAGATCATAGGCGATGGCCTTGTCCTCTTGCGTCGTCGTGGGGCTGCGGAATTCCAGCGTATCGCTCAGAATGCACGAAAGCATCGCGCCCTTCACGCCTGTGGGCATCTGGGCCATGTCCTTGCCGATCATCTTCCACATGATGGTTGCCGTACAGGCCACCGGCTCGATCCGGATCTCCAGCGGGCCGCGCGTCTCGAGGCCGCCGACAAGGCGGTGGTGGTCGATGATGCTGCGGATATCGGCGCTGTTGATGGACTTGGGCAGCTCGGCGGGGTTGTTGGTATCGACAATGACGACCGCCTGATCCGGGGTCACGTCGTCGATGATTTCGGGGGTCTCAAGGCCCCAGCGCTTCAACATGAACGCTGCCTCGGTATTGGGCGGGCCCAGCAGGACGGGCTTGGCAGCCTCGCCCTTGATCTCGCTCAGATACCAGGCCCAGATGATGGGCGAGCCGGTGCTGTCGGTGTCGGGGGAGGTGTGGCCGAATACGAGTGTGGTCATGGGGCGATGTCCTTGGGCTGAAGCGTTGTGGTTTTGCGGGCCTTATAGGCGCAGGATCGGGCCTTGTCACGGGGGCCGGGTGCGGCCAGTCTGCCCTCTATGAGCAAAGCTGCCGAAACCGATCTTTATCCTCCCGTCAAGGAATGGTTGATCGCCCGCGCCTATGAAGTGAAGGGCGAGGTGGGGCCCGCCGACGTGGTGGCGCGCAAGGAGGACGAGTTGCTGATCGTCGAGCTGAAGCTGGGGTTTTCGCTGGTTCTGCTCCAGCAAGCCGTGGCGCGGCAGGCGCTGTGCGATGCTGTCTACGTCGCTGTGCCGCGATGGAAGGGCAAGGCCGGCTGGAAGGCGTTCAAGGGCAATGTCGGACTGTGCAAACGGCTGGGCATTGGCGTTCTGTCGGTCGGCCCTGATGGCACGGTGCAGCTCCATGCCGAGCCAAAGCCCTTTCAGCCGCGCAAATCGCCAAGGAAACGCGCACGATTGCAACGCGAGTTCGCGTCGCGTTTGGGCGATCCCACGCATGGCGGCACCAACGGGCAGGTCATGACATCCTATCGTCAGGATGCGCTGGCCTGCGCCGCGCATCTGGCAGGCGCGGGACCCTGCAAGGGTGCCGAGGTGGCGCGCGCCACGGGGGTTGCCCGCGCGACGGGCATCATGGCGGCCAACCATCACGGCTGGTTCGTTAGGGTCGCGCGCGGCGTTTACGCGCTGTCCGAAACGGGCTGCGAGGTCGCCAGTTACGATCCGGGCGCAGCGATCGCCGGATAGTTGCGCAGGTAGCAGGTCAACGCGAGCCTGCCGCCCGCTCACGCAGCCCGCCTTGTATTGGCGGCCTTCGCATCTGGGGCAGGCCGGGACGGCGCTTTCACGGCCCCGTGATTTTTTGCATCACTCGGCCGTTGACAGATCGTCGCAAGCCCCCTAACTACCACTCGTTAGCACTCGCCTGGAGTGAGTGCTAACGGCCCGGAACCGGGCCGTAAAAACGTAACTTTGAGCTAAGGAGCCTCAGAGATGGCATTTAAACCGCTGCATGACCGCGTCCTCGTTCGCCGAGTTGAAGGCGAAGAGAAAACCAAGGGCGGTCTGATCATTCCCGAAAGCGCCAAGGAAAAACCCAGCGAAGGCGAAATCGTCTCGGTTGGTGATGGCGCCCGCAAGGACAATGGCGACCTGATCGAAATGGCCGTGAAGGCCGGTGATCGCGTCCTCTTCGGCAAGTGGTCTGGCACCGAGATCACGATCGACGGCGAAGAGCTGCTGATCATGAAGGAGAGCGATATCCTGGGCAAGATGGCCTGATATCGCACGATGCCGCGCCGACGCCCCTAGGGCCGCCGGGCGCGCATTGGTCCCTTTTCACTCATACAAAGGAAATCAGACATGTCCGCTAAAGATGTCAAATTCAGTACTGACGCCCGCAACAAGATGCTCAAAGGCGTCAACATCCTGGCCGATGCGGTCAAGGTGACGCTTGGCCCCAAAGGCCGCAACGTGGTTCTGGACAAATCGTTCGGCGCCCCGCGCATCACCAAGGACGGTGTTTCTGTCGCCAAGGAAATCGAACTGGAAGACAAGTTCGAGAACATGGGCGCGCAGATGGTCAAAGAAGTGGCCAACCGCACCAATGACGAGGCCGGCGACGGCACAACCACCGCGACGGTTCTGGCTCAGGCCATCGTCAAGGAGGGCATGAAATCGGTCGCAGCGGGTATGAACCCGATGGACCTCAAGCGCGGCATCGACATGGCGACAGCCAAGGTCGTCGAGGCCATCCGCGCCGCAGCCCGCGACGTCAGCGATAGCGCCGAAGTTGCGCAGGTCGGCACCATTTCCGCCAACGGCGAAAAGGCGATCGGTCAGCAGATCGCGGACGCGATGCAGAAGGTCGGCAACGAGGGTGTCATCACCGTCGAAGAGAACAAAGGCCTCGAGACCGAGACCGATGTGGTCGAAGGCATGCAGTTCGACCGTGGCTTCCTCAGCCCCTACTTCGTGACCAACAGCGACAAGATGGTTGCAGATCTTGAGGACTGCCTGATCCTGCTGCACGAGAAGAAGCTGTCGTCGCTTCAGCCGATGGTTCCCCTGCTCGAGCAGGTCATCCAGAGCCAGAAGCCCCTGCTGATCATCGCCGAAGACGTCGAAGGCGAGGCCCTGGCCACGCTGGTCGTCAACAAGCTGCGCGGTGGTCTCAAGATCGCAGCGGTCAAGGCACCCGGCTTTGGTGATCGCCGCAAGGCAATGCTGCAGGACATCGCGATCCTCACCGGCGGTCAGGTCATCTCCGAAGATCTGGGCATGAAGCTTGAGTCCGTCACGATGGACATGCTGGGTTCGGCCAAGAAAGTCGCCATCACCAAGGACGAGACGACCATCGTCGACGGCGCGGGCGAGAAGGCCGAGATCGAGGCACGTGTTGCCCAGATCCGTAACCAGATCGAAGAGACCACCAGCGACTACGACAAGGAAAAGCTGCAAGAGCGTGTTGCGAAACTCGCAGGCGGCGTTGCAGTCATCCGCGTCGGCGGCATGACCGAAACCGAAGTCAAGGAGCGCAAGGATCGCGTCGATGACGCGCTGAACGCCACACGGGCAGCCGTGCAGGAAGGTATCGTCGTCGGCGGCGGTGTTGCCCTGGTCCAGGCTGGCAAGGTTCTCGAAGGTATGACCGGCGAGAACAACGACCAGACTGTCGGTATCTCGATCGTGCGCCGCGCTCTTGAAGCTCCGCTGCGCCAGATTGCCGAGAACGCAGGTGTCGACGGCTCGGTCGTCGCGGGCAAGATCCGCGAGTCGGACGATCCCAAGTTCGGCTTCAACGCGCAGACCGAAGAATATGGCGACATGTTCAAATTCGGTGTCATCGACCCGGCCAAAGTGGTGCGTCACGCATTGCAGGACGCAGGTTCGATCGCCGGTCTGCTGATCACCACCGAGGCCATGATTGCCGATCGTCCCCAGAAGGACGGCGGCGGTGCCGGTGGCGGCATGCCCGACATGGGCGGCATGGGCGGCATGATGTAAGATCGTTTTCGCATCGCGAAAATGATCGAGCAGGTGGAGGACCGGGCATCTGGCAGAGCCAGGCGCGCCAAACCTCCACCAAGCTGACCGAGCTTACGCAAAACTTCAGAGGGGTCGCCATCCGGCGGCCCCTTTTTCATGGTTGTGCGTATGTTGCAGGGTCCGGACGGCTCCGGCGAGGGGGTATTTCCGCCAGGAAAAAAACCGTTGCCGGCCCTCATGCTTATTCTTGGGGGGAAATACCCAAAACCCTTGGCTTAGCTTCCCAACGCTTCCAGCAATTCATGTGTTGGGAATCCATCGGCGCTCAGACCCGCAGATTTCTGGAATTCGCGGATGGCGTCGATAGTGTTGGGTCCGATGATGCCGTCGATCTTTTCCACCGCAAAGCCGCGCCGCTTGAGGTGGCGCTGAAGCGCCTTGCGCTGGGGCGCGCTGATTGCGCTGTGCTGGCGCGGCCAGGGGGCTGCGATGTCTGGACCGCCCTTGAGGCGATCGGACAGGTGGCCGACACCGATCACATAAGCGTCGGCCTTGTTGTAGCGCTCGAGCACCTCGAAATTGTCAAAGATCATGAAGGCGGGCCCCTCTGCGCCGCCGGGCAGCAGAATGGATGCGCGGCCATGGTTCGGCACGCTGCGCCCGGCTGTGTCGCGGATGCCCTCGGCGGCCCAGGCAGCGGGGCTGCGCGTGTTGTCGCGGCGGGCATCGGCGGGATCGAAGCTCGCGGGCAGGCGCACCTCCACGCCCCAGGGCTGACCCTTTTGCCAACCGAAATGCTGAAGATACGCAGCGGTCGAGGCCAGCGCATCGGCCGGATCGTCCGACCAGATGTCGCGCCGTCCGTCGCCGGTATAATCCACCGCATGCGCCAGGTATGACGTCGGCATGAACTGCGTGTGGCCCATCGCCCCAGCCCAGGAGCCGGTCATCGTGCGCGGTGCCACGTCGCCGGATTGCACGATCTTGAGCGCGGCCAGCAACTGCTCCTCAAAAAAAGCGCCGCGCCTGCCATCGTAGGCCAGCGTTGCCAGCGCGCCAATCAACGGCGTGTCGCCGCGCACGGCGCCATACGCGCTCTCGAGTCCCCAGATCGCCGCGACGATTTCCTTATCGACGCCATAGCGCTGTTCGATCCCGCGCAGCGCGGCGCCGTGGCGCGAGATCGCCTTGCGGCCGTTGGCAACGCGGGTGGGCGAGACGGCCGTGTCGAGATAATCCCAGATCTGCTTGGAGAATTCCGACTGATTTCGATCCAGCCGGATGATGCCCGCGTCATAGCGCACGCCCGCAAAGGCGGCATCGAGCGTTCTGGTGTGAATGCCCGCCGAAATGGCGCGGCTGCGAAACGAGGTCAGCCACTGGCGAAACCCGGCGTCTGAAACGGCCACGCGCAGTGCGGTTTGTTGTAGCCCCTCGGGCCGTGGCTGGGGGCGCAAATCGCTGGACAACTCTGCAAATGCGGCAGGCGGCAGCATCAAAAGCAGCGTTGCGATGCCTGCCTTGAAATATGTCATGAATTGCCTCCAGACCGCGTCATGAATTGGAATTGTCTCATGATATGCAACAACCGTCATGTGTGAAAGCGTGACGGATGATCTGACCGCGAGGTTTCGCTTAAGGCGCGACGGCGCGCGCGCCGATCATGCGCTCGGCAGCCGCGCCGCTGAGATAGCTGATGCACCCGCCTGCGATGGTGGCCGCAATTCGGCGCGTCTGGCTGTCGATCACCACCAGATCGGCGCGCTGACCGGGCACCAGATCGCCCCTGTCGCCCAGTCCCAGAATCTGCGCAGGGCCCTTCGACACAAGGTGCCACGCCCCGGCCAGATCTTGCAACCCCGCGTCGGCCAGAAGGAAGGCCGCGCGCCGCAGCGAGGGATAGTGGTAGTCCGAGGCGAGCGCGTCGATCAGGCCCATCGCGGCCATGTCGGCCGCGCTAACATTGCCGTTATGCGAGCCACCGCGCACCACGTTGGGCGCCCCCATCACAATGGCATCGCCGCCCGCCCGCGCGGCCTCGGCGGCCTCGATTGTTTCTGGAAACTCGGCAATCGGCACGCCCATGGCGCGCCATTGCCCCCGCGCCCCCGCGGTGCGGTCGTCATGGCTTCCCATGCGCACCCCGGCGCGGCCCAGATCTGCCGTCAGCCGCGCCAGCGCGGCCGGCACGCGGTCCATCCCGGCATGAAGGGCCTGCATCGCCTCCAGATGTTTTTCGGGATTACGCCCGATGCGCAGCGCCTGACCGGTCAGGCGCGGTGGCCGTTTGCCCGCCTCCAGCGCCTCATGGGGCAAATGATCGTTGAAGACGATATACCCGATGTCATGCTCGGCAATGAGGGCGGCAACGGTATCGTAATCCTCGACCATGGGCGTCTCGAATCGCAGTTGCGCGCGCAGGTCCGTCACCACGTCGCGNTCGGCAATGAGGGCGGCAACGGTATCGTAATCCTCGACCATGGGCGTCTCGAATCGCAGTTGCGCGCGCAGGTCCGTCACCACGTCGCGGCGGATCTGCATCAAGCCTTGCATCACGCGCCGGGCAAACTCGGGGCCGCGCATGCCGCCCTCCCAGCTCCAGAATTGCGCGAGGACCGCAGTGGTGATGCCATTCGCCGCCAGCTCGGCCTCGGCAGCGATCAGGCCCGCGCCAATGTCTTTCATCGCCCCGCGCCGGGGCGCGAGGTGCCGCTCGAAGCCGTCGCCATGTGCGTCCACGATGCCGGGCAGGATTGTGAACCCGCTGAGGTCCACCGCCCGCCCGCCGCCTTCGGTGATCCGGCCATGCTCGATGCTCAGGGGGGCGTGGCTCAGCCCATCAGGGCGCAGGACATCCGCTCCATCGAACCGCAAGCACAGTGTCATTGCCCGCCCCACCAGAACAGATCGGAAAAGTCCATGTCGTGATCAAAGGCGCCGGTGGTCAGAAAACGCTCGACCTGCGCGATGACCATTGGACTGTTCATCATGAAGGTGTGCGTCACGGGCAGTTCGATGTGATCCGCCATGCCATCGACGCGTGTCGACGCGACCGACACCTTGCCATCATCGGGCCCTTCGAGGAGAAGCGAGAAATAGGGATTGAGCGAGCGTGTGCCCGCGATCACCCCCAATTCGAAATCGATCGGGGGCAGGGATTCGGTATAGGTGCCGGGACCTGTGTCCAATTGCATCCCCGCCGGGCCGTTGATCCATTCAAAAAGTTCGAGCCCGCCAAGTTCGGTCACGACCTCGCTGCCGTGATTGGGCGGTGCCATCATCACGACGCGGCCCATATTGTCTGGACGGTGCCCTGGCAGCCAGGCGCGCAAGAGGATGCCGCCCATGGAATGTGTGACGAAATGCACCTTTTGCGTGCCGCAGGCCGCGACCGCCTCGGGCAGCACCTCGTCAGCCAGCGTGGCGATGCGCGCCTTGGTCGAGGGGTAGGAGGGGCGCACGACCGACATACCCGCAGCCTCCAGCGCCTCCTCCATGACCAGAAAGGACGCATCGCTACGCGCCAACCCATGCAAAAGCACGGCGCAATCGGCCCGGGCCGCCAGCGGCACAGCTGTCAGGATCAGCGCAAGCGCCGCTATGATGCGCGGTGTTTTCATCCCCCCTGAGATATGCACAAACTGCCGGGTCTGAAAGGCCCCATACGGGCCAAACCCGCTGAAAGGCCCGATCATGCCCATCCGCATCGCCGCCCGCGCCGTCCTGATCCACAAGGCCCGGCTCTTGCTGGTCAATGCGTATCCGGGCGGCGTCAGTGATCTGTGGTGTGCCCCCGGCGGCGGGGCCGAGATGCACGCCAGCCTGCCCCAGAACCTCGCTCGCGAGGTGTATGAAGAGACGGGCCTCGGGGTCGAGGTGGGCGCGCCTTGCCTCGTGAATGAATTTCACTGCGAGGCGCGGGGCTTTCACCAGATCGAGATCTTCTTTCGCTGCCACCTCGTAAGTGGCCAGCTCAGAGACGACTGGCCCGATCCCGAGGGGATCGTCACGCAGCGCCGCTGGTTTGCGCAAGCCGAGTTGGCGGGCATCAGGCTCAAGCCGGGCAGCCTGCCTGATATCGCCTTTTCCGGCGGCATCGGCTATGATGCGCTGGAACAAATCATAGGCTGACATGCAATGAACAAGGCGTTCACCAAGGAAGATGACGGCAGCACCGCGCCCCAGCGGCTCGATGACCTGCCGATTTCGCCCCATCCGAACCACGTCACGCCGAACGGGCTGGCCCAGCTACAGACGCGCGCCGAGGCACTCGAGGCGGACATCGCGCGGCTGCGCGCGGCCAAGGACGATCCCGAGGCGCTCTATCCCCTTGCCGTGGCCGAGCGGGACTTGCGCTATGTCGAGGCGCGGCTGGCCTCTGCGGTGCTCGTCACGCCGCCCGAGGGCGCCTATCCGCGCGTGCAATTTGGCGCTCTCGTCGATGTGGTGGACGCAGACGGAAAGGCTGCCACCTACACCATCGTGGGCGAGGATGAGGCTGATCCGGGCGCGGGCCTGATCGGTGCGCCGTCACCCTTGGCGCGCGCGCTGCTCGAGGCGGAGGTGGGCGACGTGGTCGAATGGCCCCGTCCCAGCGGCATGGTCGAGCTGGAGATTATCGGCCTTCGCAAGGCGCAATGACGGCCATGCAGTCCCTCGCGCGGCGCCAAGCCTCCGGCATGCAGGCGCCTTACCTCTGCGGCGTCATGGCGGGTGGATAGATCAGCTCCAATGGGGCGCTCGCGTCAAATGGCCCCGCCACCACCAGACCATCCGATATGCGAAGAAATCCCGCCCGCTCGAAAAATACCCCGGGCCCTTTGGCGCTCACGCTGTGGCCACTCAGCCGCGCCCATTCCGACAGAACCCCCATCAACCGCCGCCCGTGTCCGGCGCCCTGCCACTCGGGGTCGATGGCCAGGCTCGCCACGCAGAGCCAATCAGCCGGGGCACGCATCCGCGCCAAGGCATAGTGGCCCACGATGCCGCCCTGAAAGGGCAAGACGACCTCCCCTGCAATATCGCCCGCGCGGCGCAGCGCGGCGAGGGTCGCGGCCGCCTCCGCACGGCCCGTGGCGCGCAGCAGCAGCGCATCGACCGCCGCCTCGTCACTGCGCCGCATGTCACGGCTGAATTCGGGAAATCTGAGTATCATGTCGCTTGGCCTCGCATGGGGCGGCAAAGGGCAGTCATTCATCTTGGCAAAAATACTCCC
This sequence comes from Roseovarius sp. D0-M9, assembly GCF_037083805.1. Lineage (NCBI taxonomy): Bacteria > Pseudomonadati > Pseudomonadota > Alphaproteobacteria > Rhodobacterales > Roseobacteraceae > Roseovarius > Roseovarius sp. D0-M9. The sequence continues at coordinate 115,650 of NZ_JBAPKZ010000012.1, forward strand.
GCGCGGGGTGTATCCTGTTGCCTTGCGGAATCGATCAGTTGGTTTCAGAGCGTCCCGCGGATCTAAAATCTGCTTTAACGCCAGTGCGTTACGTTTCCCATGTGGCTCCAGCTGGGGCCGGGAAATACTGTCACCAAGTGTTGACGGGAGGATAGATATTATGCGGGTTTCGAACAAGCTGAAAGCGGCGGAGGTGAAGAGCGAAGCATGGAGATGGAAACGGGCTTCGGCTTCTGAAAAGAGAGGATGGCGGCGGGCAGTAGAGCTTGCGCTACTCGCTCTGGGGCTGGCGTCGGGAAATGGGTCTGGGCTCGCTCAGGGAAGTCACGCTTCGTGACGCGCGCATCGCAGCGGAAGACGCGCGCAGCGACCTGAAGGAGGGCCATGATGCCAGGAGACAGCGGCGGATCCGGCTCGGTCAGATCCCCCGCGTCAGTGATACGCTCTGAGCTGTCGCGGGCGACGCTTACGGGTCGCACAGGAGGACGTTGAAGACGGACGACGGGCGCTGGCTCAGTCCATTGCGCCAGCATGTGCTGCCGAAGCTTTCCGAAGAGCACAATGGGCCAGTCGCGCCGCCACACTGGGTGCTAATCCGAAGGAGACGTCGGATGCTGTCTGGTCGCCGAGTCGGAGAAAGACACGAGCCGCCATCGTTCAACTCCTGTTTAGAGCGGGTTGCGAGCTTTCTGATTCAGATTCCCACGAGGGTTGATTTGTGATTCCCTGTCTGCATAGCAGATATGGGGGTTTGAGATGGGTAAGCCACATCCTAT